>JBCBRF010000013.1:0-36479 GCA_039819865.1 Pseudomonadota bacterium
CTCGACGCCCTCCGCGAGCACGAAGGACTTCTGGAACTGACGCGAAGCGATCCCGCGGTGCAGGAATGCGCTGTTCGCCGATCGCCAGCTCGCGATGATCGCCGCGCGCAGCCACGACTACGCTCCGGTCAGCGTGCACTGAGCAATCGGCGGCGGGCGGCGGGCGCGCTGGCGACCCGGCGCGCCAAGCCCGAGACCGGCCTTACGCCCCAAGACCTTCAGTTAAATTCCTTCAGTTAAACACCTTCAGTGAAAGGCCTTCGGTAAAAGGCCTTCAGCCGCGTTCCCGACGACGTAATTCGGTCGGAAGACGCGGCCGCCGTCGTTGCGCCGGCCTGGATTACGGCCCTTAGCGATCCATCCGCTCTCGTCTGAGAGACCGATAGGTCCGCTGGTCGCGTTGTCGCGTCCGTGCGGCGCTCGATTGGCCGCGCCGCGGCGGCACGTAGAGCGGTCTCGCCTTCTTCTTTTTGGTCGTCACCAAGGGTCGGCTCTCCGCCGGGTCCGAGCGCGGCTTCAAGCGCGGCGCCACGCGATAGGCCGCCGCGTCGCCGGCCGCGATCGCCGCCGTCTCGGTCAGCCCCTCCGCCAGCGCGGCGGCTTTCGCCTCCTCGCGCGCCTTCGCGGCCGCCTCGAGCTCTTCGACGCTGGCGTGGCGCACGCCGCCCGGGATCGCGCGGTCCGGGAGCGCGGCGAAACGCAGACCCTCATGCAGCGGCGTCATGATCTCGCGCCAGATATCGGCGGGGAAATTGCCGCCGACCACTTTGCCGCGAAGCTCCGTGTTGTCGTCCTTGCCGATCCAAACCACGCCGACATAGTCGCCGGTGAAACCGGCGAACCAGACGTCTCGGGACTCCTGGGTCGTGCCGGTCTTGCCGGCGACCGGGCGAAAATCCGGCAGGCGCGCGCGCCTGCCCGTGCCGCGCTCCACCACCGAGCGCATCATGGTGGTGATCCAGCCGGCGGTGCTGGTGCGGATGGTCTGAGCGCCCTCGTCGATCGGCTTCTCCCAGAGCAGGCGATCCTCGGGCGTGCGGATCTCTTCGATCGCATAGGGCGGGGTCTCGGCGCCGCGGCGGGCGAAGACGGCGTAGGCGCCGGCCACCTCGAGCGGGCTCGCCTCGAAAGCGCCGAGCGCGACGGAGGGGTAGGGCGTGACGCCGCTGGTGGCGTAGCCGAGGCGCTCCGCCATCTCGACGACGCGCTTGGGCCCGACCCGCATCATGAGGCGCACGGCCGCCATGTTGCTCGAGACGGTCAGCGCATGTTCGAGCGTGATCCAGCCGCGATAGCGCCCGGCGTAGTTCTTCGGGCGCCAGCGGCCGAGGCGGACCGGGCGGTCGTCGACGCCCGCATTGGGCCTCAGACCGCGCTCGATGGCGGCGGCGTAGACCACAGGCTTGAAGGCGGAGCCGACCTGGCGCGCGGCCTGGGTCGCGCGGTTGAACACGCTGTCGCCATAGCCGCGGCCGCCGACCATCGCTCGGACGGCGCCGTCGGTCGACAGGACGACCGCCGCCGCTTCCGCGTCGCCGTTCCGCGCGGCTTTCTCATGCGTGGCGAAAGCCTCGTCGATCGCCTTCTCCGCCAGGCGTTGGGCGTTTCGGTCGAGGGTGGTCTTGACCACCACGTCGATCTGGTCGGGCTCGCCGCCCAAGTGATCGCGGGAGAGCGGCGCAAGACGCGCCGGGACCCGCTCGTCGGCGATCCAGTCCACGAAATGCGGGGCGAACTCCGTCGGCGTGCGGGGCTGCATCGCGGCGACCTCCTGCTCCGCCGTCCGTCGGTCCCGATCCGACAGCACGCGGGCGTCGCGCATCGCGCCGAGCACGACGTTCGCGCGCTCCTGCGCCGCGGTGAAATCGGCCTCCGGAGACCAGCGCGAGGGGGCCCGCAGCAGGCCGGCGAGCAACGCCGCCTGAGCGGGCGAGACCTTGCGGGCGGAGACGTCGAAATAGCGCTGGGCCGCCGCCTCGAAGCCGAACGACGCCGAGCCGAGATAGGCCCGGTTCAGATAGATCGAGAGGATCTCGTCCTTGGTGTAGGCGAGTTCGAGCGCCAGAGCCCAGGGAACCTCCTCCAGCTTGCGGGAGATCGTCCGGTCCTGGCTCAGGAAGGCGAGCTTGGCGACCTGTTGGGTGATGGTGCTGCCGCCCTGGGCGGTGTAGCCGAGGCGGTAATTGACGAGGAGCGCGCGCGCGAGGCCGATCGGGTCGAGCCCGAGATGCCAGTAGAAACGCCGGTCCTCGGCGGAGAGGACGGCGTCGATCAACGGGCGCGACGCGTCGTCGACCGTGATGCGCTCGAGACGCTGGCCGCGCACGCCCAAGAGCTCTCCGTTCGCGTCGAGGACCGTGACGGAGCCGCGCTGGCGGCCGTCCATCAGCGCCGCGCTCTCCGGCATCAGGCGCAGCTTCTCCCAGGTCGCGGCGGAGACGACGACGCCGACCCACAGCCCCATGGCCGCCAGCAGGACGGCGGCCCCTACGAAAAAACGAGAGATGCGGTCGACGACGGCCTGGAGCGCCCGGGCGGCCCAACTTCGGGCGGGGCGTTTCGCGCCCGCGGTCTCGAAGCGCGGCGGCCCGCCCGTCGACGCGCCGGCGGCGCGGCCGCGGCCCCGCGGAGACCAATCGAGCAGCCCGCCGGGCGCTTGATCGCTCTCGTTCGCGGCCCCGCGAGGCCGTTCGCGGGACGCGGTCGGGCCGCCCTCGTCACGCCGGCGCGTGAACCGCATCGAACCTCCCCGGCGCCCGCTGGACGCCCCTCCTTAATCCCCAAACCGCCCCGCTCGACGCGGGACCGAGAGCCGAACGCGGCGCGGCTCTCGACGATGCGCGCCCCCTCTCGCGACCGTCCCGATGCAACGCCTGTGCGACCCCTGCGACGCCGCGCGCGAGGCCTCGAAGCTCGGCTGGAGTCCCCTCTTCGGATACCCCCGGGGACGGAGGAAAAAAATGCAAAAATTTTGGCCAAAAAGCGCCGCGAGCATAAAAAAAATGCAAGCCAAGCGGCGGAGGTCGTTGGCTGATCTTCTATTTTTCCCTTTTATAACAATCGCTTAACTATTTTTTCTTGGTTGGCCCGGGTCTTGAGTAGGGAATAGCGCCCCCAATGCTGGGCGGGAATACTGTCTGCAACCGAACGCGAGGGACGGATGAAACTCGTCATCGCCGTCATCAAGCCCTTCAAGCTCGAAGAGGTCCGCGAAGCGCTGACCGAAATCGGGGTCCAAGGCCTGATGGTTTCCGAAGTGAAGGGCTATGGCCGCCAGAGCGGCCATACGGAGATTTATCGCGGCGCGGAGTACGTCGTGAACTTCGTGCCCAAGATCAAGCTCGAGCTCGTCGTCAACGCCGACCAGGTCGAGCGGGTGATCGAGACGATCTCAACCAAGGCCCGGACCGGCAAGATCGGCGACGGCAAGATCTTCGTCGTCGAAGTCGAGCAAGCGGTGCGCGTGCGCACCGACGAGCGCGACGAAGACGCTCTCTGAGGACCAATCGACGACAAGCGCGGCGGGCGACGGACCTTCGGGGCCGTCGCCGTCACTAAAAAAAGTGGAGTGTGAGATGAAGCTTGTTTCCAAATATGCGGCCGGCGCCGCGGCGGTTCTCGCCGTCGCAGCCCCGGCCCTCGCGCTGGCGCAGGACGCGCCTGCGCCGGTCGATGTGCCGGCGCACAGCGTCTACGTCTTCAACACCATGCTGTTCCTGATCAGCGGCTTCCTGGTGTTCTTCATGGCCTGCGGCTTCGCGATGCTCGAGGCCGGCCTCGTCCGGACCAAGAACGTCGCGATGCAGTGCACGAAGAACGTTGCGCTGTTCTCGGTGGCGTCGCTGATGTACCTGCTGGTCGGCTACAACATGATGTATCCGGGCGACGGCTGGATGGTTCAGGACTGGGTGGGCGCGATCGCGATCACCTCGCTCGAGCCGGTCGGCGCCGGCGCGGACGCGGTCGACGTGACCTACGCCTCGCTCGGCTCGGACTACTACTTCCAGCTCATGTTCTGCGCGACCACGGCCTCGATCGTGTCGGGCACGCTGGCGGAGCGGATCAAGCTCTGGCCGTTCCTTCTGTTCATCGCCATCCTGACCGGCGTGATCTATCCGCTCACCGCTTCCTGGAAGTGGGGCGGCGGCTTCCTGGACGGCGCGGGCTTCCTCGACTTCGCGGGCTCGACCGTGGTGCACGCCTGCGGCGGCGCGGCGGCGCTGGCCGGCGCGATCGTGCTCGGCAGCCGGATAGGCAAGTACAAGGACGGCGCGATCCATCCGATGCCGGGCTCGTCCCTGCCGCTCGCGACCCTCGGCACGTTCATCCTGTGGCTGGGCTGGTTCGGCTTCAACGGCGGCTCGCAGCTGGCCGCGGGCTCGATCGGCGACGTGACCGACGTCAGCCGGATCTTCGCCAACACCAACACGGCGGCCGCGGCCGGCGGCGTCTGCGCGGCGATCCTCACTCAGATGCTGTACGGCAAGGTCGACCTGACCATGGTGCTGAACGGCGTTCTGGCGGGCCTGGTCTCGATCACCGCGGAGCCGCTCACCCCTGAGCTGTGGCAGGCGATCGTGATCGGCGCGGTCGGCGGGGCCATCATCGTCTTCACCGTGCCGCTGCTCGACAGCCTGCGGATCGACGACGTCGTCGGCGCCATCCCGGTGCACCTGTTCGCCGGCATCTGGGGCACGTTCATCGTGATCTGGACCAACACCGACGCCGCGATCGGGGCCCAGATCCTCGGCATGGGCCTGATCATCGGCGCGACCTTCGGGTTGAGCCTGGTGCTGTTCGGCCTGCTGCGGCTGACCGTCGGGATCCGGGTGTCCGAAGAGGACGAGCTGGCCGGCCTCGACAACGCTGAGATCGGCATGGAGGCCTATCCGGAGTTCGGCAAAGGCTCCCAGTACCTCTAAGCCAACGCCAATCCCCCCCCGGGCCGCTCCGCGCGGCCCGACCTCTCGCCGCTCGGAGCCTCCGCGCTCCGAGCGGTTTTTTTCTGGGCGCGCGCAGTCGGAGCGCCGGGCGGCGGCGTTAACGCTTTGACAAGGTCTGCGGCGGGGCCGCCCCGAGATCGCGCCAACAAGACCGCAACGCGGCCTCGCGCGCGCCCTCCGGGGCCGGCATCGGTCATCCCAGAGAATTGGGAGACCGAACATGATCACCCGCAGCCCAAGCATCGCCGCCGCGCCCTACTCGCAACGCCGCCTGGAGGCGGTCGTCGGCGCGCTCCGGAACAGCGACGGCGCCGCCACGTCCTTTCTTGCGCCGTGGCTGGCGCAGGTCGCGCCCGGCAGGCGCGGGGCGCGCGCGCCTCGCCCGTTCAACCGTCGGATCGGCGCGTATCGCGTGGTCGCCGAGGCGCGAGGCTGGCGCGCCTCGCCCGAGCGGGTCGGCGCGCAGGCCCCCTGCCTCTGGTTCTCCAAATCGGCGACGCGGCCCCATCTGAAGCACGGGATCTCGGCGCATCTGTCGCTGCCGCCAGGGGACGGGATCACGGCCGGCGAGGCGCAAGAAGCGGGACTGCGCGGCCAGGCGACCGTGCGCTTCACCTTCGACGGAGGGATCGTCGTGGCCCGCAAGATCCGCCTAGCGGCGGCGGACCGCTACGGGACGGACGCCCATGCGCCGCTGCAACTGCGCTGGTCGGACGCCGCGGAGCCCGCGCTCCATTGGCGTCTGTTCGGGCTCGCGCGGCGGGCCCGGTCGGTGCGGATCACGATCGAGCATCCGCGGAGCCGGCGCATTGTGCGGCTCGCGCACCAGTCGCTCGCGGGGGCGAACGACGCGTTCCTGGCGGGCGAGCATGCGCATCGGGGCTTGGCGGCCGGGGCCGCGCCGGAGCCCGCGCTGGCCGATCGGATCGCCGCGGCGCGGGCGGCGCGGCGGGCCGACGCCGAGCCCTCGGGGCAGGCCGGCTGCTTTTTGACCACGGCCTGCTGCGTCGCCGTGGGCTTGCCCGACGATTGTTGGGAGCTGCGCGTCGCGCGGGCGTTCCGGGACGGCTGGCTGGCGCAGAGCGCGGCCGGGCGCGAGGAGACGCAGGCCTACTACCGGATCGCGCCGAAGATCGTCGCCTCGGTCGAGGCGGGGCCCGCGCCGGAGGCGGTCTGGCGGCGGCTCTATGCGGCGCGGATCCTGCCGATCTGCCTGCTGGCGCGGCTCGGGCTCAACCGCTCGGCGCACCGGCTGTATCGTCGAATGCTGGACGAGCTGGCCGCGCGGGGGGCGTTCGATCGAGCGAAAGCGTGAAATGGTCGGAGTAGCAAGATTCGAACTTGCGGCCCCTGCCTCCCGAAGACAGTGCTCTACCAGGCTGAGCTATACTCCGACCGAGCGCGCTGGATAGCGATTCTCGGATGGGCGCGCAAGGCCGGAGAGCCCTGCGTGAGGGGTTGCAAGTGGGCGGCGCGGGCGCTAAATCGCCGCGATCGTTGGGGCGTCGCCAAGTGGTAAGGCAGCGGTTTTTGGTACCGCCATGCGCAGGTTCGAATCCTGCCGCCCCAGCCAGTTTTTCAGAAATCGAGTCACGACGCCGTGATCGGCCTGCATGGCGCTCGCCGTCGGGCGGCCAGCGCCCCGTGAAATGGCGGGCGCTCGGCCTATTTTAAGGCCTTCGTCTCCGCACCTCGCGAAAGGCCGTCTCCATGCACGTCACCGACCTCGCCACCGACCTCCGGCGCGCCGGGGTCGCGATCGGTCTTGTCGCGGCGCTTGCGCCGGTGTTCGCCCCAACGCCGGCCGCCGCGCAGGGCCGCGGGGCCGCCGGACCAACCGGGGTCATCGTCGAAGCGATCGTGCGCGGGCCGTTCGTCGACCGGGTCGAGGCGCTCGGGACGCTGCGGCCGAACGATGCGGTCGACATCACCGCCAACGTCACCGAGCGCATCGCCGCGGCGCATTTCGACGACGGCGATTGGGTCGAGGCCGGTCAGGTGCTGGTCGAGCTGGAGGCCGCGGAGGAGAGGGCCGCGGTGCTCGGCGCGCGCTCGGCGCTCCGCGAGGCGGAGGCGCAGTTCGAACGGGCGAAAGCGCTCGAGGGGCGCGGCGCCTCGACGGGGCGGGAGCTCGACGAGCGCCGGTTGCAAGTCGAGACGGCGCGCGCGCTGCTGAGCGCGGCGGAGTCGCGACTCGCGGACCGGATCGTGACGGCGCCGTTCGCGGGGCGCATCGGCCTTCGGAACGTCAGCGTCGGCGCGATCGTCGAGAGCGCGGAGCCGATCGCCTCGCTGTTCGACGATCGGGTGATGAAGCTCGATTTCCCGGTGCCGTCGACCTTTCTCCAGACCTTGAAGCCGGGCCTCCGCATCCGCGCGACCGCGAAGGCGTTCGAAGGCGAGCAGTTCGACGGCGTGGTGGCGAGCCTTGACAACCGCATCGACCCGGTGACGCGGTCGATCATGGTGCGGGCGCGGCTCCCCAATCCGGACAGCCGGCTGCGCGCAGGCCTGTTGATGAGCGTCGAGCTGTTCAAGGCCGAGCGCGAGGCCGTGATCGCGCCCGAGGAGGCGCTGATCCCGGATGGCGGGCGGCAGAGCGTGCTGGTCGCGGTCGAGACGGGCGACGGGCTGGTCGCGGAGCGGCGGATCGTGCGCATCGGCGGGCGGCGCCCGGGCGAGGTCGAGATTCTGGAAGGGCTCTCGCCAGGCGAGCTGGTGATCACGCACGGCACGCTCAAGGTGCGCCCCGGCGCGCCGATCGCGATCCGGGCGGTGGAGGAGACCGGCGGAGAGGATCTGCCGCGGCTCTTGACCCAGCGACAGGCCGAGTAGGCCGCTCTCGGCTTCCAGCCGATCCCTTTGGACTCAAGGACCCGGTCGATGACCCTCTCGGATCTCAGCGTCAAACGGCCGGTGTTCGCGGCCGTGCTGTCGCTTCTGCTGATCGCGTTCGGCCTGGTCGCGTTCGACCGACTGCCGCTTCGGCAATACCCGGACGTCGATCCGCCGATCGTGTCGGTCTCCACCACCTATCCGGGCGCGGCCGCCAATGTGGTCGAAAGCCGGATCACGGAGCTGATCGAAGAGCGGATCTCGGGCCTCGAGGGGATCGTCGCGATCGAGAGCCAGAGCCAGGACGGGCGGAGCCGGATCAATATCGAGTTCGACATCGATCGCGACGTGGACGCCGCGGCGAACGACGTGCGCGACCGGGTGGCCGGCATTCTCGACGATCTGCCCGAAGAGGCGGAGTCGCCTGATATCGGGAAAGCCGACAGCAACGACGACGTCATCATGTGGCTGAACCTGCAGTCGAGCGCGCTGTCGGTGCCCGAGCTGTCGGACTATGCGCGGCGCTATCTGGTCGACCGGTTCAGCCAAGTGGACGGCGTCGCGCGGGTGCGCGTCGGCGGCGGGCAGGAATACGCCATGCGGGTCTGGCTCGACCGGCGGCAGATGGCGGCGCGGGGGCTGACGGCCGGCGATGTGGAGCGGGTGCTCCGCGCGGAGAATGTTGAGCTGCCTGCGGGCGCGATCGAAAGCGTCGAGCGGCAGTTCATCGCGCGCATCGACCGCTCGTTCCAGACGCCGGAGCAGTTCGCCAGCCTGGTGCTGGCGCGGGGCGCGGACGGGTA
Source organism: Pseudomonadota bacterium (assembly GCA_039819865.1). Classification (GTDB taxonomy): domain Bacteria; phylum Pseudomonadota; class Alphaproteobacteria; order Rhodobacterales; family Rhodobacteraceae; genus JBCBRF01. The sequence goes on from JBCBRF010000013.1 coordinate 8,582, forward strand.
TCTGGTGCGCCTCGGCGACGTCGCGCGGGTGGAGCTCGGCACGGTGGAGGACCGCACCTTCTTCCGCGGGAACGGCTTCCCGATGGTGGGGATCGGGATCATCAAGCAGTCCACCGCCAACACGATCGAGGTGGCGCGGGGCGCGAACGCGACGGCCGAGGAGATCAATCGCACGCTGCCCGAGGGCATGACGATCGCGCAGAGCTACGATACAAGCGTGTTCATCCAGGGGGCGATCGACGAGGTCTATCAGACGCTGGCGATCGCGATCGGGCTGGTGGTGCTGGTGATCCTGCTGTTCCTGGGCGGGGTCCGGCCGATGATCGTGCCGGCGGTCACGGTGCCGGTGTCGCTGATCGCCACGTTTCTGGTGATCTACGCGCTCGGCTTCTCGATCAATCTGCTCACGCTCCTGGCGCTGGTGCTGGCGATCGGGCTGGTGGTCGACGATGCGATCGTGGTGCTCGAGAACATCGTTCGGCGGATGGACAGCTATGGCGAGACGCCGCTGGTCGCGGCCTATCGGGGCGCGCGGCAGGTCGGCTTCGCGGTGATCGCAACGACGCTGGTGCTGATCGCGGTGTTCGCGCCGATCGCCTTTCTAGAGGGCGATATCGGGCGGCTGTTCTCCGAATTCGCGCTGACGATGGCGGCGGCGGTCGCATTCTCCTCGCTGGTCGCGCTCACGCTGTCGCCGATGCTGGCCTCGAAGCTGCTGAAGCCCAGGAGCGAGCGGGGCGTGCTGTTGCGGACGGTCGATCGCGCCCTCGGCGCGCTGCAGGCCGGCTACGGATGGCTGTTGTCGGGGGTGCTCCGCGCGCCGCTGGCGGCGATGCTGGTCTTCGCGGGCGGCGTGTTCGGCGCCTACGCGCTGTTCAAGCAATTGCCGAGTTCGTTCGCGCCGCGGGAGGATCGCGGCGCTTTCTTCATGATCGTCAACGGCCCCGAAGGCGCGTCTTACGCCTACATGAAGGAGTATATGGACGAGATCGAACGGCGGCTGACGCCCTATGTCGAGAGCGGGGAGTTTCAGCGCCTGTTGATCCGCGCGCCGCGCGCCTTCGGCAATATCGAGAATTTCAACTCGGGCATCGGGATCGTGGTGCTCGCGCCCTGGGAGGAACGTCGACCCGCCTGGCCGATCCTCGCCGAAGTGCGCCAGAAGCTGTCGGACCTGCCGGGGGTGCGCGCCATCCCGATCATGCGCCAGGGTTTCGGCGGCCGCACCCGAAAGCCCGTGCAGTTCGTGATCGGCGGCGGGGATTGGGAGCAGCTCGCGGAATGGCGCGACACGCTGCTGGCCGCGCTCGAGGAGGACAATCCGGGCCTGAACGGGATCAACTGGGACTATAAGGAGACCCAGCCTCAGCTGCGCATCCGGATCGACTACGACCGGGCGGCGGATCTGGGCGTCACGGTCTCCGAGGTCGGGCGGACGCTCGAGACCATGATGGGCTCACGGCGGGTCGGCACGTTTCAGGAGAGGGGCGAGGAATACGACCTGATCCTGGAGGGCGAACGCTCCGAGCAAAGCTCGCCGACGGACATCGCCAACATCTATGTGCGCTCGCAGAGAACCGGCGCGCTGGTCCCGCTCGCCAATGTGGTGGCGGTGGTCGAGGCGGCGGGCTCGACCTCGCTCAACCGCTACAATCGGGTCCGCGCGATTACGATCGACGCCAACCTGGACGATGATCTGCAGCTCGGCGAGGCGCTGGCGCATCTCGAGAGGCTCGCGCGCGAGAACCTGCCCGAGACCGTTCAGATCGACTACAAGGGCCAGTCGCTCGATCTGAAGAGTTCGAACGCCTCGCTGCTGTTCGTCTTCGCGCTCGGGCTCGGGGTGACGTTCCTCGTGCTCGCGGCGCAGTTCGAAAGCTGGGTGCATCCGATCGTGATCATGCTGACCACGCCGCTGGCGGTCGGGGGCGGCTTGCTCGGGCTCTGGATCGCCGGCGGCAGCCTCAACATCTACAGCCAGATCGGCCTGATCATGCTGATCGGCCTGGCGGCGAAGAACGGGATCCTGATCGTCGAATTCGCCAACCAGCTGCGCGACGAGGGCAAGGCGTTCGCGGAGGCGCTGCGCGAGGCGGCGCTGACGCGGTTCCGGCCGATCGTGATGACGGGCGTGACCACCGCCGCGGGGGCCATGCCGCTGGTGCTCACCAGCGGGGCCGGCGCGGAGACGCGCCAGGAGATCGGCGTCGTCGTGCTCTCGGGCGCGATCGCCGCCAGCCTGCTGGCGCTGTTCATCATCCCGGCCGCCTATGCGATCCTCGCCCGCGGCGCCGGATCTCCGGGCGCGGTGGCGCGCCGGCTCGAGGCGGAAGTCCAGGCGGTCGACGCCGCCCGCGAGGCCGCGACGCCGGGCGAGTAGGCGGTCCGCGCATCGATGAAGGCGGCGGCGCCCCGGTTTCGCCTTGGCTTCGCGCGGAGAGCGATGCGATAAGCGCGTCGACGTCCGGCCGGCCTCGCGCGCGGTCCGGCGTCGCGCGCGCTCCGGCGCGCTCAGGCTCTCCGCCGCGTCCCACCGGTTCGTCGAACGGACAAATCCATGCGCCACAGCGAAATCATCGCGCTCGCCAGCCTCGCCGCGATGGGCTTTGGCGCGCTGTTGTTCGGGAAATACGTCGCCAAGACGCTCGAGCGGACCATCGAGGAGGAGGCGCGCCAAAAGCTCGCCGTCATCGGTTTCTCCGACATCGAGGTGCAGGCCGACGGGCTGGTGCTGGCGTTGTCGGGCCGGGTGCGGAGCGAGCGCGATCACGAGGCGCTGACCCAGACTTTCGGCGCGATGGCCGGCGTCTCGGAGGTGGTCGACCGGATCGCGGTGGTGGCGCCGCCGATCGAGCTGCGCCCGACCGTGCTGGTGGTGCAGAAGGACGGCGACGCCTTCACCCTGTCCGGCGAGGCGCCCGACGCGTCGACGCGGGACATCCTGGTGTCGAAGGCCCAGGTTGCTACGCGCGAGATCGCGCCGGGAGCTCAGCTGCTCAACCTGTTGAAGGCCCAGGATCGCGGCGAGCCGCCGACCCATTGGCTGAGCGCCGCGGAGGCCGCGATCGAAGCGGTGGCGGAACTCCGGGTCGGCCGCGCGACGGTCGAACGGGATCTGCTGAGGCTCGAGGGCGCGGCGCCGAACGCGGAGGTCAAGGCCGAGATCGAAGCGACGCTGCAGCGGAAGCTCGGCGCGCTGACGCGGCTCAATCTCGACATATCCTCGCCGCCGCCCTTCCTCTCGCCCTACACGTTCCGCGCAGAGAAACGGGACGGGGCGGTGGCGATCACGCAATGCGCCGCGCCTGATCAGCAACGCCGCTCGGTCATTCTGGGCGCGCTGACGGCCACGGGCCAGGCGGCGCAGGACCCGGCGACGACCCGTTGCCAGATCGCGACCGGCGCGCCGAACGAGGCTTGGGCGGACGCCGCCGCGCGCGCGCTCGAAACGCTCGCGGGGCTCGAAGCGGGCGAGGTCGCGATGATCGACGACCGGATCCGCCTGGTCGGGTTCCTGACGAAAGGCGTCGATGTCGAGGCGGCCCGCGAACGCGCCGCCGCCGACTGGCCCGACGGGTTCGGACTCGATCTCGATCTCAGCGAAGAGTTTCCGGTGGTCAGCCCCTTCGCCCTGTCGATCGTGAAGCGGCCGGGGGAGGTGAAGCTGTCGGGCTACGCGCCGTCGATCGAACGGGCGGAGGCCTGGGCCGACCGACTCGGCGCGATCAACGAGCTGGCGCTCGCGCGCGGGGCGCCTCCCGAGTTCTCCGCAGCCGTCGGGGTCGTGGTCGATGCGCTCGCGGAGCTGAAGGTCGGATCGGCCGAGCTGCGCGACACCCGGTTCAAACTGGCGGCGCCGGGCGACGAGTTGGAGCGCGCGGCCCTTGCGGATCGGCTGTCGAATGCGCTGCCCGCGGGCTATCGGCTGGCCGTGGAGGAAGCGCGGGCGCCGAGCGCGCTGCTCGGGGAGACGCCCGCCGCCGCGACCTCTGGGACCGCCGCCCTCCCGACCGACCGGTTCCTCTTCACGGCGCGGCGCTACGACTCCGGCTCGACCGAGGTCGTCGGCGTGGTGGGCGACGGCGCGACCCGGGCGATCGTCCAGGCCTATGCGCGGGCGAAGCTGGGCGGCGACCAGATGTCGATCAATCTCGGGCTGCGGGACGCGACGTCGCCGGCGGGCTGGCAGCGGGCGCTGTTCGCGGGGCTCGAAGCGCTCTCGGAGCTCGACGCCGGCGAGGTCACGGTGGAGCGCAACGCGATCTATCTGCGCGGGCGGGTGGAGCAGGCGGACCAGGCGCGCATCGCCTCGACCGCGCTCGAGGACAAGACCCCGCGCGACTACACGCGGTTTTCCCGGATCACGGTGGCGGAACCGGATCTGTCCATCGGGCTCGAGGACGACTCGCCGCTGGAGCCCGTGGCGTGCGTCGGGCGGCTGAACGCGATCGTGGCGGACGCGGCGATCGTGTTCGACAGCGGCAGCGTGGTGATCGACCAGAGCAGCTTCGAGGAGGTGGAGGCGCTGGCCGAAACCTTGCGTCGCTGCCCGACCGCCCGGATCGAGATCGGCGGGCATACGGACAGCTCGGGTCCGGCGGATGCGAACGAGTCGCTCAGCCTGCGCCGCGCTCAGGCGCTGTTGCGCAACCTGGCCGTGCGCGGGGTGGCGGAAAACCGCCTGGAGGCGATCGGCTACGGCGAGACGCAACCGGTCGGCGACAACGAGACCGAGGAAGGGCGGGCGCGCAATCGACGCATCGAGTTCAAGCTGTTGCCTTGACCCGACGCGCGGAAGGCGGCCGGCCGCGGATCGGACGCCGATAGGGCGCCGGTGTTGACGCGGCGGGCCAGGGGCGCGAATCGATCTTTGAAGGGAACCGCCGCGCCGGGCGACCGCGTCGCGGAAGTGGGCCGATCCAAAGTTCGGATCGGCGGACGGGAGACGACAGGGTGTACGAGCTGCTTGCAACGACGCCGCTTTGGCTTTGGCTTCTCGTGGCCGCGCTGGCCGGAGCGCTGACGCTCTATCTCTATCACAGCTGCTTCATCGGCGACGCGCGGCGGCAGTTCGCGGCGTGGGACGAGGAGCGCCGGCTCGAGCTGGAGGAGCATCGGTCGCAGCTGCGCATGATGCAGGGGGCGCTGGCGGAGCGGGAGGCTGCGCTGGCGGCGGCGGATGTCGGGGGCGAAGACGCGGCGGCGGACGCGCTCCGGGCGGCGAAGTACCGGGCCTGGGTCTATGAGACGCGGCTTCGCCGGGCGCTGTCCGCTGCGGAGGCGGGCGAGCCGATCGACGTGCGGGCGCTTTCCGCCGATCTCGACGAGTTCGCGGATGGCGAGACGCCCGCCGATTTCGAGGCGCAGCCGGTCGCCTTCGCCGCGGGCGGCGAGGATCCGTCGACGGCCGCGGCTCGCGACGAGGCGCTTCGCGCGGAGGAGGCGCTTCGCTCCGAGGAGCGTTCACGGTTCAAGTACCAGGTCTGGTCGCTTCGCCAGAGGCTCGAGCAGGCCGAACGCGCCGCGGCCGAGAACGCCGGGCCAGGAGACGCGGCGACGCCGGAACCGGTCGAGCTGGCGCTCGCCGGCGCGACGCTCGGCGACCCCGAAGGCGCGCGGGACGAGCGCATGGCGGCGCGGCTGCAGCGCGCGCTCAGCGCGGCGAAGCGGGGCGATCTGCGCGATCTGGCGGCGATCGAAGCGGAAGCGATCGCCGACGCGCCGGAAGCCGGGGAAGCGGCTCAAGGGACGGCGGCGGCCCTCGCCGAGGCGCCCGAGAGCCCCGCGCCGGATCTCGCCGGCGATCTGGAGGCGATGCGCTACCGGACCTGGCTGCTGGCCTCGCGCCTCCGCCGGACTGCCGCGGAAGCGGCGTCCGGCGCGCCGATCGATATGGCGGCGATCCGGCTCGATCTCGACCGCGCGGCGGCCGCGCCCGGAGCGCGGGCGGCGGAGGCCGCGCCGACGGCGACGCCCGAGGAGACCCCCCAGGAGGCGGCGGTCGCAGCGGACGATGCGGCGGCGGCGCGCCTGTCGGAGGAAAACCAAGTCCTGCGCTACCGCGGCTGGCGCTTGGCGCGCCGGCTGTCGGACGCGGCCGAGCTGATCCGGGCGGGCGGGCGCATCGATCCGGACAAGCTCACGGCCGAAATCGAGCCCGTCGAGGACGGCGAGCGGGAGGCCGCCGACGCGCTGATCGATCGGGCCGCGGAGGCGGAGGCTCGGGCGGCGGCGGAGGCTCAGGCGCATGCGGGCGCGGTCGCGCTCGCCGACCGCATCCGCGTCGTCGAAGGAGCGCTGCGCGCGCAACGCAGCCATGCGGCCGAAGCCGGGCGGCGGGCGACCGAGGCGCGGCGCGAGGCGTCGTCGCTGAAGTACCGCCTGTGGCTCGCGCATTCGGAACTGCGCGGCCTGCGGGACGCGACCGCCGACGCGCGACACTCCGCGCAAACGGCCTCGGCGGAGCGCACGCGCTTCGCGGCGGAGGCGGGGACAAGCCAGGATGCGCGCCGGGCGGCGTTCGAGGACGCGTCGAGCCTGCGGGAACGGCTGTCGGCGGCGGAGGCCGCGCTCCGTGGGCTGCGCGCCGCGCCTACGGCCGATCCGGCGAGCGAAGCGGCGCTCGCGGCCGCCCAGGACGAGATCGCCGCGCTTCGCGCTCAGCTCTGGTCCAAGGCCTGGGAGGCCGACGCGCCCAGGAGCGAGGACGAGGGCGAGGGCGAGGGCGAGGACCAGACGGAGGCCTTGGCCGCGGCGGAACAGGAGATCGCACGCCTCTCGACACGGCTCGAAGAAACCGAGGCGGCGCTCCGCCAGGAAGCCGATCGGGCCGCCCGCGAGGAGGCGCTGGAAGCGGAACTGACGACGCTGCGGGCGGCGGCCGCAGCCGCGACCGCGGTCGCCGCCGCCCCGGCGACCGGCGAAACGACGGCGCTCCTGTCGCGCGCCAAAAAGGCGGAGACCGAGCGCGACGTGCTGCGGACGCGCTTCGGGCTCGCCCAGGCGGAGCTCGAGCGGCTGTCGACGAGCGGCGCGCGTCCGCGCGCGGCGGCGTGGACCGCGTCGGCGGAGGGGAGCGATTTCCGGCCCGCGAAAGCCTCGACGCCGCCGAAACCGGCGGCGCCAAGCCCCGCCGTGAACCCGCTCACCCTCGCCTACGGGCCGATGCTCGGGGTCGAGGCGGCGGCGCAGGAGCTCTTGGAGCGTCCGGAACTCGACGAGGCGCGACCGTCGGACCTCGGACGCTTCCCGGTCGATCAGGCGCCGGACGATCTGACCTTGATCGAGGGCGTCGACGCGGACGTGGCGAGCGCGCTTGCGAGGCTCGAAATCCGCGGCTTCCGGCAAATCGCGGAGATCTCGCCGGCCGGGCTCGCCTGGCTCGACCGCAGGCTGAAGCTCGACGGCCGGACGATCCGAGACCGCTGGGCGCCGCAGGCGCAACGGTGGCGCGACCGGAAAGCGGACGGCGAGTTGAGCGTTTCGAACGCCGGGATCTGGACCTTGGCCACGCTCTCGGACGCGGAGGCCGCGCCGGCGGAGGATGCGCCTGAAGAGGCGGCTCCGTCTCAAAGCGCGCCTTCGGTCGAGCCGGCGAACGCCGCGAGCGTCGAGACGGAACAGCCGCCGGCGCTCGCCAGCGCGCCGACGGCGCTTCGGACGCGCATCCAGGCCGAGCGCGCGGATCAGACGCCGCCGCCGCCCGATCGCGCGGCGATCGACGCGCCGCATTCGGGCGTAGAGGCCGCGGCCCTCGAGTTGATCGGCTCGGACAGCTTCCAGGCGCTCGAGAGCGATGCGCCCGCGGGGTCGGACGAACCGCAGGACGCGCCCGACGATCTGACCTTGATCCACGGGATCGGGCCGGCGGGGCAGCAGGCGCTCAACGGGTATGGCGTGCGGAGCTTCGCGCGGCTCGCGGCGCTCGAAGCGGGCGAGCTGGCCTGGATCGACCGCGCGCTCGGCCTGGGCGGTCGGGCGGTGCGCGAGCGCTGGGGCGCGCAGGCGGCGGTGTGGGCCGAACGCAAGGAATCGGGGGCGCTGGTTCGCGCGCAGCGCGGCGACCATGCCGGGCGCTGGACGGTCGCCGCACGCGCCGGGGCGCCGGCCCCGGCCGACGCCGCCGGGCCCGTCGCACAGACCGCCGCCGAGACCGCGAAGGCGGCGCTCGAGACGGTCGGCGGGGAAAGCGTCGGCGCGGTCGCTGGCGCCGAGGCGCGCACAGCGACGCCGGATCCGACGCGCCGCGGTCGCTTCTCGTTCCTGTCGCGGGCCCGGGCGCGGATTCCGATGGCGCCGAAGCGTCCGAAAAACGCCGACGAGACGCCGCCGCCGGACGGGCGAGCGAGCGTGGAGGGCGAGGCCGCCCAGCTTATCGAGGCGCGGGATCCGCGGATCGCAAAGCATCGGCCGGCGCTGCTGATGCCCGAGCCCAGCAACGGACCGCGGGACGATCTGAAGCTGATCCACAGCGCGGGCCCGAAGTTCATGGACGTCATGAACCAGCTCGGCCTGTTCTATTTCGCGCAGCTTGCGCAGTTCGACGCGCTGGATCTCGCTTGGCTCGACGTGCAGCTCGGCGCGCGGGGGCGGGTCGCGCGGGATCGCTGGGGGAGCCAGGCGGCGGCGCTGCAGGCCCGGAAATCCTCCGGCGCGCTGGCGATCGGTCCGGAGGGCGTCTGGACGGAGCCCGGCCCCGGGGCGGAGATCGACGCGGCGTTCGAGCAGGCGCGGGCGCTGCCGCTGACGGAGGCGGAGGCCGGCGCGATGCGTCTGCTGACGGAGGCGAGCGGCTCGGGAGGCTACCGCGCGGCGGATTCGGACGCGCCGGGCGGGCTGCTGGCCGCGGCGAGCGAGGGGCCCGCGGACGATCTTCAGCGCATCCGAGGCGTCGGGCCGCGCTGCGAGGCGCAGCTCAACCGCATGGGCGTGTTCTACTTCCGGCAGATCGCGGCCTTCAGCGCCGAGGAGCTCGCCTGGATCGACGCCAAGCTCCGCTACAACGGCCGGGTCGTGCGGGACCGCTGGGCGACGATCGCGCGGCTGCTGGGCGAGGACGACGAGGGCTGATCCGGGGCGTGTGCGCATCTCAGGGGAACGCCATTGCGACCCGGGTCTTCGGTCTTTCGCGCCGCCTGACGGATCAGCGTCGCCAGCGCTCGGCCGCTTCGTGGTCGGCGTCGCGCGCGTCGACCCAGCCGGCGCCGCCGTCGGCGGTGGTCTCGCGCTTCCAGAAAGGCGCGCGGGTCTTCAGATAGTCCATGACGAAGTTGCAGCCGTCGAAGGCCGCCTGTCGGTGGCGGCTGGCCGCGACCACGAGCACGATGCGGTCGCCGGGCGACAGCGGCCCGTAGCGGTGGATGATGCGGAGGCCCTGGAGCGGGAAGCGGGCGGCGGCGTCCGCGGCGATGTCCTCCAGCGCGCGCTCGGTCATGCCCGGATAATGCTCCAGCTCGAAACCGGTCAGCCCGCCGGCGAGGTCGCGTACGAGGCCGGTGAAGGTCGCGACCGCGCCCACATCCGCGCGCCCCGCGGTCAGGGCGGCGATCTCGGCGGCGATGTCGAAATCCTCCCGGCGGACGGACACCGCGATCGGCGCAGGGCTCTCAGGAGCGGTCTCGGGAGTGGTCTTGGGGGTGATCTCGGGGGCGGTTTCGGGGGCGGTCTCGGGCGCGCCGTCGGCCATCGCTCAGCCTCCGGTGACGGGCGGGAAGAAGGCGATCTCGCGCGCGCCGGCGATCGGATCGTCCATCTCCGCGGCCTGCTGGTCGATCGCGACGCGGATCGCAGAGACGTCCTCGAAGGCGGCGGCGTAGCGCGGCTCGCGGGTCTTCAGCCAGTCGATCAGCGCGGCGGCCGTGCCGATTTCGGCGGGCGGCGACAACTCCTCGCGGTTGGTCCCGATGCGCTCGCGGAGCCAGGCGAAATACAGGATCTGCATCTGGGTCTCCTCAGGGAGGGTTTCGGTTCGCGACGCCTCGGATTTAGGGCGAGCGTCGGCGTCGGAGCAAGGGCGGAGCTAAGGGCGGACCTTCAGCTCAGCCGCCGGCCTGGGCGCCGCCGCCGTTGAAGAAGTCGTAGATCTTGCGCGCCAGCGCCTTCGATACGCCGTCGACCGCCTCCAGGTCCGCGAGGCCGGCGCGGGTGACGGCCTTGGCGCTGCCGAAATGGGCGAGCAGGGCGCGCTTGCGGGCGGCGCCGACGCCCGGGACCTCGTCGAGCGGGGTCGCGGCCGTCGCCTTGGCGCGCTTCTGACGGTGCGCGCCGATGGCGTAGCGATGGGCCTCGTCGCGGAGGCGCTGCAGGAAATAGAGCGTCGGGTCGCGGAACGGCAGGGCGAAGGGCTGGCGGCCCGGCATGTGAAAGACCTCGCGGCCGGCGTCGCGCTCCTCGCCCTTGGCGACCGAGACGAGGCGAACGCCGCCGTCCGAGGGCTGGCCAAGCTCGACGCCCAGCTCCTGAAGCGTCTCGCGCGCGGCGGTGAGCTGGCCCGCGCCGCCGTCGATCAACACCACGTCAGGCCAGACGGCGACGCCCCCTTCGGACTTCTCGCGGTCCGGATCCTCCTTCAGCAGGCGCGAGAAGCGGCGGGTCAGAACCTCGCGCATCATGCCGAAATCGTCGCCGGGGGTCAGATCGGCGTTCTTGATGTTGAACTTACGGTACTGGCTTTTCAGGAAACCGTCCGGGCCGGCGACGATCATGCCGCCCACCGCGTTGGTCCCCTGGATGTGCGAGTTGTCGTAGACCTCGATCCGCAGCGGCGTGGTCTCGAGCCCGAAGGCGTCGGCGACGCCCTTCAGCAGTTTCCCCTGCGCCGCGTTCTCGGCGATCTTTCGGCCAAGGCTTTCGCGGGCGTTCGTCATGGCCTGGTCGACGAGCAGCTTCTTCTCGCCGCGGCGGGGAACCAGGATCTCGACCCGGCGGCCGGCGAGCGTCGACAGAGCCTCGGCGATCATCTCGGCCTGCGGGGTCTCGTGGGAGAGCAGCAGCGTCCGGGGCGGGGTCTTGTCGGTGTAGAACTGGCCGAGGAAGGCCTCGAGGATCTCCTCGTCCTCGCAGTCCTTCAGCGTGCGGGGGAAGTAGGCGCGGTTGCCCCAGTTCTGGCCGGAGCGGAAGAAGAAGACCTGGATGCAGGTCTGGCCGCCCTGGTTGTGGAGGGCGATCACGTCGGCGTCGGACACGCCCTGGGGGTTCACGCCCTGATGCGCCTGGATCTGGGTGAGGGCGCGGATCCGATCGCGATAGGCGGCGGCGCGCTCGAACTCCATCGCGGCGCTGGCCTCGGTCATCTTCTCCGCCAGCTCCGCCTGCACGCGGGTCGATTTGCCGGAGAGGAAGCGCTTGGCGTCGTCGACCAGGGCGGCGTACTCAGCCTCGGTGGCGCGGCCGACGCAGGGGCCGGCGCAGCGCTTGATCTGGTAGAGCAGGCACGGGCGGGTTCGGTTCTCGAACATGCTGTCCGAGCAGTTGCGGAGCAGAAACGCCTTTTGCAGCTGGTTGATCGTTCGGTTCACCGCGCCCGCGGAGGCGAAGGGGCCGAAATAGTCGCCCTTGTCCGACTTCGCGCCGCGGTGCTTGGCGATCTGAGGGTAATCCCCAGCTTTAATCAGGATATGTGGAAAACTCTTGTCGTCGCGCAGCAGCACGTTGAAGCGCGGTTTCAGCTGCTTGATGAGGTTGGCCTCGAGCAGCAGCGCCTCGGTCTCGGTCTCGGTGCGGACGAAGACCATCGAGGCGGTGGAGAGGATCATGCGCAGGATGCGCGAGGTGTGGCCGCTGAAATTGGCGTAGTTCGCAACGCGCTTCTTCAGGCTGCGGGCCTTGCCGACATAGAGGACCTCGCCCTTCGGATCGAGCATGCGGTAGACGCCCGGCGCGTCCGGCAGGGTCTTCACGTAGGAGGCGACGACCTCGGCGCCCGTCTTGGGTCCTTCCGCGTCGTAGCGGACGCCTTCCTCCTCCATGCCCTCGAGGGTCGAGGGTTCGGCGGCGGCCGCATACTCGATGGGCTGGTCGTCGATAGGCGCGTCGGCCGCCGCGTCGACGGGCTCCGGGATGGTCGTCTCTCCGCTCATGGCCGGCAAAATAGGGCGTCGCAGCCGGCCGCGCACCCCGAAACGACGCGGCGGGACCGCTTGGCCAGGCGGGGCGATCGGGCGCGGCGGATCGCCGGAAAGACTCAGAGGTCGCGGGCTACGCGGAAGCCGATGAATTCGAAGGCGACGTCGCGGCCGTAGTGCCAACGGTCGGCGGCGCGGACGAAGCGGCTGCGCGCGCTCCAACCGCCGCCGCGGACCACCGCCGAGATCGCGTGCTCGGTCTCGCCCATATGGCGCGGCGCCCCGTCCGCGGGAGCGCCGTCATAGCCCTCTATCCAGCAGTCCTGGACCCATTCCGCGACGTTGCCGTGCATCTCGTGCAGGCCCCAGGCGTTCGGCGGGAACGCGCCGACCTCGACGGTCTTCTGCAGAAACACTCCGCCGTCGCCCTCGCCGTTGAAGTTCGCCTGATCCGTGGAGATCGCGTCGCCGGTCGAGAAACGGGCGTCGATCCCGGCGCGGCAGGCGTATTCCCACTCGGCCTCGGACGGCAGGCGATAAGGCGCGCCGGTCCGCTCGGACAACCAGGCGCAATAGGCGACGGCGTCATGCCAGCCGACATTGACGACCGGGCGGCGACCGCGACCCCAGCCATGGTCGCCGGGTCGGGCGACGCCGGCGTCCTGCGCAAAGGCGTCGTATTCCTCGAAGGTGACGGCGTACCGGCCCATGGCGAGCGAACGATCGAAGCGCACGACGCGGCGCGGGCGCTCGACAGCGTGGCCCCAGTCGTCGGCGTCGGGCGAGCCCATCTGGAACGCGCCGACCGGCAGGGCGATCATCTCCGGCGTCGGATGCGCGGCGGGCGCGGCGTCGCGAAAGACCTCGAGCGCGCGCGGGCGCGGCCGACGAGCCTCGGAAGCTCGCTCAGGAAGCGATCCGTCCGGCGCCATAACCCGCTCCCTTGATCGCCGCCCGCGCAGAGCTTCGGCCAATGGGAACAAGCTTTAGCGCGGCGAGCTTGCGAATCACCTAAGGCCCTGGGGCAAATCGCGTCCTGGCGGCGCTCAGGCCTGATCAGTCGAGCTCAAAGATAGCACTCCTCCGCGACGCGGAGCGCACCCCAGTGGGCGCGCACGCGGCGAGCGAGCTCCGAGTTTTGGAAAAGATCGGTCCAGACCCCGGTCTTCCCTTGGAAGTGCAGCCATTCGGGCAGCGTCACGTCGACGATGAGGGGGCCGTCCCGATACACGCCGTCCCGGTCGACCTCGCCCTCGGCGTAGCGGACCAGGCGATGGCCGTCCGGCGCGCGATAGGCCGCGATCGATAGGCCGAGCCCGTTGTAATGGTCGAAATCGCGCGCGACGGACGGATGGGCGGGGTCGAAGCCTCCCCAGACCAGCGCGGCCGGGCCGTCGGCGGCGCGGAATGCGGCGAGCGCGGCGGCGGGGTCCGGATGGTCGGCGAACGCCGCGCTTTGGGGTGCATAGTCGAGCGCCGCCAGCTCTGGCTCAATGATCTCGAGGCGCGCGTCGTAGGCGGGCCCGGTTCGCCACGGGCCTTGGAACCAGCCCTCCGCGACCAAGTTCGCCACGAGGTCGGCCACTAGGGTCGCCTGCGGCGCCTCAGGCGCCACGAACAGGTTGATGATCACGCCCATACGCGTCCTCCCTTCGCCCAGGAGATCGTTCGCCAGGAGATCCTTGGCCCAAGAGATTCTTGGCCCAGGAGATCCGGTCGGACGCGAAGCCGTCTGGCGGAGACCGCGTCAGCGCCGGCGGAGGATCTCGACGCCCGCCGCGGCCGCAGAGGCGATGGCGCGCGGCTTCTCGATCCGCACCGCGACCTCGATCACCCGATCGTCTTCGAGACAACGCGCGGCGATGCGCTCGGCGAGCGTCTCGACATAGTCGATATGGCCCTCGTCGAGCAGCGCCGTCACCATGTTCGACAGACTCTCATAGCATACGACGGTCCGGGCGACGGCCTCGTGCGGCTGAGGCGGCGGTGTGAAGATCAGGCGCTCCGCGGCCGCGCCGTCGTCGACCTGGAGATCCAGCGAGACCACGACCGGTTGCGCCTCGCGGCGCTCGTGCGGGTGCACGCCGATCAGCGCCTCGACCCGGAGATCGCGGACGAAGACGCGGCGGGCGCTGGCGGCGCGCCACCCCGCGAGGGTCTCGATCGGCTTGTGCATGGTCGTCGCGCTCACTCGTGGATTCCGATCACGTCGGGGGTTTTCCAGCCCAAATGCTGCCCGCCGTCGACCGCGATCATCTGGCCCGTCACGGCGCGGGCGGCGATCAAATACCGCACCGCCTGGACGATGTCGCCGGCGTCGGCGCCGCGGGCGAGGATGGTCTCGGCCCGCTGCTTCAAGAAATGCTCGTCCGACTGGCGCTCGTTGGCCATGGTCGGTCCCGGGCCGATCCCGTTCACGCGGATCTGCGGCGCGAGGGCCTGGGCGAGCGTGCGGGTCAGGGCCCAAAGACCCATCTTCGCGACCGTGTAGGTCATGAAGTGCGGGGTCAGCTTCCGAACGCGCTGGTCGATCATGTTGATCACCAGGCCGCTCGCCAGCGGCTCCGGGCCCAGGCCGTCGTCATGAGTCAGGGTCGGCGGACATTGCGCGGCGAACGCCTGGGTGAGCGCGAAGGGCGCGCGGAGATTGGACTCGATGTGGCGATCCCAGCTCTCGCGCGTGGCGCTCTGGACGTCGTCGCGCTCGAAGATCGAGGCGTTGTTGACCAGGAGCGTGAGGGGCTGGCCCAGGGCCTCGGCCGCGCCGGGGATCAGCGGGGCCATCTCGGCCTCCGCGGTCAGATCCGCCTGCAGCGCGGCGGCCTTGGGCGCGCCGGCCGCGCGAAATGCGTCGCAGGCGGCCTCGGCCTCCGCTTGAGAAGAATTGTAGTGGATCGCCACCGACCATCCGCTCTCGGCCAGGTCGCGCGCGATGGCGCGACCGAGCCGCTTGGCGCCGCCGGTGACGAGCGCGGCGCCCGCCTGCATCTCGACCTCCGAAACTCTGTTCAGAGACCGTTAGACGGCGGCATGAGCACGAGCGCAACATATGCGACATAGGCCAGGACGAAAACGCCGCCGGAGATCCGGCCGACCTTTATGCGCAGCCAAATGAACGGGGCCAGCGCCGCGGAGGCCAGCACCATCACCCAGAGGTTGAGGCTGAAAAACTCCGGCGGGATCTCGATCCGGTCGAGCGTCGCGGCGACGCCGAGGATGCAGAGCAGGTTGAAGACGTTGGAGCCGATGACGTTGCCGATGGCGATGTCCGCCTGGCGGCGGATGGCGGCCATCACTGTCGTCGCCAGCTCCGGGAGCGACGTGCCGAGCGCGATCACGGTCAAACCGATCGCAGCTTCAGACAGCCCCATATCCGCGGCGATCACCTTGGCGCCAGTGACGGCCAAATCCGCGCCGAAGGGCAAACCGATCATGCCGAGCCCGATCAACGCGGCGATCTTCCAATTCGGCATCGCGGGATCGGCGTCCTCGAGCTCTTCGATGTCGGCGCAGCTGGACTCGCCCACGCTGGCGCGATGGGTCATCGCGCAGCGGTAAGTGTCGAGCAGGAAGAGCAGGAGGAGCGACAGCAGGAGCGCGCCCTGCCACCAGGAAAGCGGCCCCTGGAAACACAGTCCGACGGCGACGATCGTCACCATCATCATGATCACGTAGTTGCGCTTCGTCTCCGGCGAATGGTCGCCGAGCGGGGCGAGAAGCGCGGGCAAGCCGATCACCAGAAGCACGTTGGCGATGTTCGAGCCGACCACATTGCCGACGGCGATGCCCGGCGCGCCCTCGATGGAGGCTTGAATCGTGACGAACAGCTCCGGCGCGGAGGTGCCGAAGGCGACGACGGTCAGGCCGATCAGGATGGCGGGGATTTCGAGCTTGAGAGCGGCGGACACCGCGCCTTTCACGAGCAGGTCGCCAGCCGCGAACAGCAAGGCCATGCCAATGGCGACCTGGACATACTCCATGAAAGCAATCCTCTCAGCGCGGCGCCAACGCCATCGTAGTCGCGGCGCTCACGCCGCCGAGTTGCCGTATTTAGAAGCGGCCGACCGGTCTGCAACGGACCGGGCCAAATCGTGTGCGAACGGTCACAGCGGCGCCCTCGTCACCGTGAACAGTTTCTTGCGCAGATTCCTTACCTGTCGATTTCCGCCGGCTCCTCAGGGGGTCGGAAATCGCTCGCAGGCGCAGAGGTCGCCCGCGGCGCGGTAATCGCCGCAGCGCGGGCATGGCTCCAGGGTTGCGGCGGCTTGCGGGTTCGGGGGCGGCCGCAAAAACGCGCGGCGAAGCAGATAGGCGCCGGCGCCGAAGACGACGAGCATGGTCAGGAATTTCACGAGCATTTCATAAAGTCTCTTTTGCGAACTTTTTTGAACGACGCCGACCGCGGCATTCCTAAAGCCCGAACCGCCCCCAGACCGCACGCCGCTCGATCTCGTCGAAGGCGGCCTCGGCCAGCGCCGCGCCCAAGGCCGCGCCATCGGCCCCGACAGCGCCGACGTCCGCCGACCCGCTCCGGATGCGTCCGCCGCCCAAGCGCTCGAACAGGCCGCGGCGCGGGCTGACGAGGTCGATGCGGACATCGTCGCCGAAGCGCTCGCGGAGCACGGGCCGGAGGCGTCCGACGCCGTCGGCGAGGCCGACGGACACCGCGTCTTCGCCCAGCCAGACCTCGCCGGAGAACAGGTCAGGATGCGGGGTTTCGCCGAGGCGCGCGCCCCGGGCGGCGACCACCATGTCGATGAAGCGCGCGTGGATCTTCTCCTGCAGCGCCTGCAGCCAGACCTTGTCCTCCGCCTTCTCCGGCAGGAACGGGTCGAGGCGGGCCTTGGCCTCGCCGGCGGTTTGGACGCGGCGCTCGACGCCCATGCGGCTCATGGCGTCGTGGAAGCCGAAGGAGGCGGAGACCACGCCGATCGAGCCGAGGATGCTGTTGTCGTCGACATAGATCTCGTCGGCGGCGCAGGCGATCATGTAGCCGCCCGACGCCGCGACGTCCTCGCAGAAGGCGAGGAGCGGCACGCCCTTATCGTCAGCGGCGTCGCGCAGGCGGCGCGCGATCAGCGAGGACTGGGCGGGGGAGCCGCCGGGCGAGTTCAGCGCGATCGCGACCGCGGCGAGCCGGGAGGGTGCGAAGGCGCGCTCGACCAGCTCCGCGACGCCAGCGTCCTCGAGCCCGCGGCCGAATCGGCCGCCGCCGCCGATCACGCCGGACAGGCGGATGACCGAGACCCGTTTGCTCGGGCGCATCAGGCGGGACAGGAAAGATCGTTTCTCGCTCATGGTGTCGCACATAGGGCCTTGGGAGAGCTTTGTCGCCCACGCGCAAGCGCCGGGCCGCCCCGCTCAGGAATGGACGGCGGCGATCAACCGCTCGAACAGCTCGTCCGCCGCGGACTCGGCCTCGATCTCCGCGCGCAGATCGGTCTCCAGATCGTCCCGAAGACCGGCGGCGCGGCCGATCGCCTGGAACGCGGCGCGGGCGGCGTCGGGGCCGCCGGGCCCTTGGACGGCGGCGGCGAGCGGCTCGAGCGCCCGCTGCTGCAGACGCTCGGCGGCGAGTTCGAGCGCTTTCAGATCGGCGCGCAAGGCCTCGACCGCGCCGGCGTCGGGCATCTCGGGGACGCCCGCCTTCAGGTCTCGCCGGAGCGCGCGCAGCGGACGGACGGCGCGTCGGGCCCAGGCGTCGGAGAGGGTCGCGGCGGCGGAGGCCGCATCGGCCGTCAGCGCGCCGCGCTCGAACCCCGCCCAGAGCGCGAAAAGTACGAGATTGACGTCGTATCCGTGTTGGTCCTGAAGTGCGAGACAGGCTTCGGGCGCGCCCTCTCGGGCGTAGAGCGTCGTGGAGAAGCGCCAGAATGCGTCGATCATTCTTATTTTCTCGATTTTCGCTAAGGATTTCGGCACTATGCGCGGCCGGCTGACAATGGTCGGACCCCGCCCTCTTACGCCGCCGCGGCCGCTCCGAGAGCGCGCCGCAATGATGTCGAAGGTTGATCGCGATGAAAGTGATGACCCCGGAAGAAGCGTTGAAGGTCAAGCTTCAGGCGCTCCTCGACGAGCATCGACGGCTGAACGAAGAGGTCGATACGCTGGCGGGGGGCGTCGGCGTCCCGTCGTTGGAACTGCAGCGCTTGAAGAAGCGCAAACTGGCGCTCAAAGATCAGATCAACGCGCTGCAGGATCGCCTGCGGCCGGACATCATCGCGTAAGCGCGGGCGGCGCCGAAAGGATCCCATCATCATGACAACGACCCCGCCCGAGGGGCTGGCGACGCCGTTGGTCGGCGTCGTCATGGGCAGCCAATCCGACTGGCCGACGATGCGGAAGGGCGTCGAGATCCTCTCGGCGCTCGAGATCCCGCACGAGGCCCGCATCGTGTCCGCGCACCGGACGCCGGACCGGCTGTTCGCTTATGCGGAGGCGGCCGCGGAGCGCGGGCTGAAGGCGATCATCGCAGGCGCCGGCGGCGCGGCGCATCTGCCGGGGATGCTGGCGGCCAAGACCCGACTGCCGGTGCTCGGGGTGCCGGTCCAGAGCAAGACGCTCTCGGGCCTCGACAGCCTGTTGTCGATCGTCCAGATGCCGAAGGGATGCCCGGTCGGCACGCTCGCGATCGGCGAGGCGGGCGCGGCCAATGCGGCGCTGCTGGCGGCGGCGATGATCGGGGCGTTCGATCCGGCGGTCGCGACGCGGCTGGCGGCGTGGCGCTCGGAGCAAAGCCTGGCGGTCGCGGAGGCGCCCGAGGACGATGGCTGAGGCGGAGGGGCGGACCGACTCTCAGCCCGGGGCTCGGACCGGAGCCGACGCAGGCCCGATCGCGCCTGGCGGGACGGTCGGGATCCTCGGCGGCGGGCAGCTCGGGCGGATGCTGGCGCTTGCAGCGGCGCGGCTCGGGCTGAAGACCGCGATCTACGCGCCCGAGGCGGAGGGGCCCGCGCAGCAGGTCGCCGCCTGGTCCGCTCGGGGCGCGTTCGACGATGCGGCGGCGCTCGACGCGTTCGCCGCGCGGGTCGACGTGATCACCTTCGAGTTCGAGAACACGCCGGCGGCGCCGCTTCGCGGATTGGCGAACCGGGTCCCGATCCGACCCAATCTCGACGCGCTCGAGACCGCGCAGGACCGGCTGGCGGAGAAGACGCGGCTGACCGCGATCGGCGCCGGGGTCGCGCCCTATGTCGCGATCGACGGGTCGGAGGGGTTGGTCGAGGCGCTCAACGGTCCGGACGCGCCGGCGCAGGCCATCCTGAAGACCCGGCGGTTCGGCTATGACGGCAAGGGGCAGGTCCGGCTCTCGGCGGGGCTCGATCGGGCCGGCGCGGAGGCCGCCTGGGCGGAGATCGGCGGACAGCCGGCGGTGCTCGAGACCCGGATCGCATTCGAGCGGGAGATCTCGGTGATCTGCGCGCGCGGGCTCGACGGGACCGTCCGCTGCTACGATCCGGCGGAGAACCGGCACGCGGACGGGATCCTGCGGCGCTCCAGCGTTCCCGCGGCGATCTCTGCGGAGCGGGCGGCGGAGGCGACGGCGCTCGCCACGCGGCTGGCGGAGGCGCTCGATTATGTCGGCGTGATGGGCGTCGAGATGTTCGATCCGGGCGCTGGCGCGCCGCTTCTGGTGAACGAGTTCGCGCCGCGGGTGCACAACACCGGACACTGGACCCTCGAGGCCTGCGCGGTCAGCCAATTCGAGCAGCATATCCGCGCGGTCTGCGGCTGGCCGCTCGGGGATCCGGTCCGTCACTCGGATGCGGAGATGGACAATCTGCTGGGCGAAGAGGCGCTCGGCTGGGAGGGGCGCGCGACCGACCCCGGCGAGGCGGTGCATCTCTACGGGAAGGCGGAGGCGCGAGCGGGCCGGAAGATGGGGCATGTCACGCGGGTTCGCGCGCGATCGGCGTGAGGCCGATCACAGCGAGGTCGCGCCGGCGAGCCTAGGTTCCCCAAGGTCAGACGCTTCGTGTGGGGGACCTTCCAGATGCCGAACTCCTTTTCTTTCGGGTTCACGCCCGTCGTGCCGACGCCCCTGACGCCGATCATCGGCAAGACCTACTACGGCACCTCCGGCGGCGAGTGGTTGACCGGGACCAACGGCGGCGACTGGATGGCCGGCTATGGCGGGGCGGACATCCTGGTCGGCGGCCTCGGCAGCGACACGATTTATGGCGGGGATGACAGCGACTGGCTGTTCGGGGGCGACTCGAACGCCAACGAGTCCGCCGGGTCGAAGAACTATCTCTATGGCGGCAATGGCGACGACAGTCTCTCGGGGTCGAACAACGCCGATTACCTTTCCGGCGGCGCGGATGACGACCTGCTGATCGGCAATGGCGGCGGCGATACGATGTATGGCGGCTCAGGCGTCGACTCGATGTACGGCGGGTCGGGCCATGACATCATGTATGGCGGGTCGAGCTATGATGTTCTGTATGGCGGCTCTGGCGACGACGTCATTCATGTCGGGCCGGATCTCGGCTTCGCGAACGGGGATGCGGGTGCCGACACGATCTATGGCGGCGACGGCGGCAATGTGCTTCGCGGCGGCGCCGACAACGACCTGATCTTCGGCAACGGAACCTCCAACACGGATTTCGGGACGTTCACGAAAAACTCTCTGTACGGCGACGGCGGGGACGACACGCTGATAGGAGGGGTCGACTCCGACGAAATGTACGGCGGCGCTGGCGCGGACTCGCTGCTGGGCGGCAGGGGCGACGACACGCTCGAGGACGGAAACGACTACAGCGCGGACGTGCTCAACGGCGGCGAGGATGACGATCTCCTCGTTTCCTACCTCGGCGACGACACCCTGATCGGCGCGCAGGGGGACGACATGCTGTTCCTGGGCGAGGGCGCGAAGACGATCATCTTTAAGCCGGACTCCGAGCTCGACGTCGTGAACAACTTCGACAGTGACGACAAAATCGACCTGCGTGCGTTCGGGTTCGAGGACTACGATGATTTCAACAGCAGCGTCAGTATTGAAATCGACGTCGTTCAGACCTGGACGATCGATTTCGGCGACGACGCGGTCCTGATCGTCGATACGTTTGTAGGGCTGGCGCCCGACGACTTTATATTTTAGGTGGCTTGCGGGCTGGCGTCTCGGCGCTATCGGGCGATGTTCGGGCGCGGTCCCCCTGCGCCCGGGCCTGATTTCGCTGAAATCGATCCGCCGGATCGATTTCCGGGCTAAAAATCAACCAGGTAAATCCACGGGCGTGCCGGTGTCGACGGGGGCGCCGGGCTTGCGGACACGACTCGCCAGCCAGTTCGGGCCGGTCATCAGCAAGCGGCCGAGCGGGTTGTCGTTCACGGCGCGCTTCAGGGACTCGAAACGCATCACGCCCTCGATCCGACGGTCGAGAAAGGCCCAGGTGTTCTCCGATCCGAGGCTCTCATCGCCGAGCCAATAGAGCACCGTCGAGCCGTACACGCCCGAGAGGATCGCGCGCTTGGTGTACCAGTTGAGATCGTCCGACGGGTCGCCGAGCGCGGTCCAGATGTGGTCCGCGGTCTCCCAGACCGCTTGGGCGCCGTCCGCGGCGTAGATCGGCAGGGCGTACAGCGCCGCGCCCTTCCGCACGGCCTCGCGATGCGGCGCGATGATCTCGAGACGGGTGCGGACGGCGAACGCCACCTTCTCCCGAATGCGCATGCTGGAAAGATCGGCGGCGGCGAGGCGCTCGAGCATCTGGCGGTCGCCCTCGCGGTGGAAGAACAGCGCGAGATCGACGGCGCCCCGCGGGAAGGCGAGCTTCGCCGCGAAAGAATCGACGCCCGCATCCTCGATCGCCTGCTCAAGCGTGGCCTCGGACCAGCCATCGAACGGAACGCTCGGCATCGCGGCCGCCAGGATCCGACGCTGGGTCTCCAGCCGCGGGTCGGCGGACGGATCCTCCGCGGAGGCCGTTTCATCGGCGGTCTGGTCGGAAAATTCGTCTTGTGACATCCGCACGCTCCCGTTACCGGTCTACCCAACTGCTTTGAACGCGGCGTTGTTGGACAATGCCGCTTCTTTTCGTTATATCTAACGCCTCTTTGGCAACAGGAAAGGACGTCTCGCCAGTGCAAGTCTTAGTTAGGGAGAACAATGTCGATCAGGCGCTGAAGGCGCTCAAAAAGAAAATGCAGCGCGAAGGCATTTTTCGCGAAATGAAGCTGCGGCAACATTACGAGAAGCCGTCGGAGAAGCGGGCGCGTGAGCGCGCCGAAGCGATCCGCCGGGCGCGCAAGCTGGCCCGCAAAAAGGCCCAGCGCGAAGGGCTGTAAAGCCGCTGGTGTTTTAAAATATTGGTTCAATGAAAAAGCCGGCGCATTCACGCCGGCTTTCGTCGTTCCACACCTCGGTGGGCGCTGTCAGGTCAGAAAGACCAGCATCAGGAACAGCACCACGAGGATAAAGATCACGACCCGAATCATCGCGCTCCAGAAGGCGTCGTACATCGCCTTTTGTTCGGTGATGTCCATCTTGCTCGGTCCGTCGTGGGACATGGTCTTCCTCGCTCCAGCGCCGCTCAACAGCGTGCAATCTCAAGATCGCTAGCCGGGTAGCCTAAGCGGACGCCGGACGACAACTGTTTCGGGCCGCTGCGAAATGTCGCTCTCGGCCATCGTCGAGAGCGCTCAGAGCGTCGGCGCGCGCCAACCGACCATGCCGCCCGCCTCGGCCGGCGCCGGGGCGGAGGCGGGAACGAAAAAGTCCGGCTGCAGACGCGCCCCGGGGGTAACGGCGTAGCGCTCGAAATCCGTGAAGCCGTCGGCCGCCAGGACCAGCTCGTCGAGACAAAACCAACCCGAGAACTCGACCGGACGGCCGAGGACGGAGACGGCGGCGTCGCTCATGATCTCGGGCGTGCGGGAGGCGGCCGCCATGGTCTCGCCGCCGAGCAGGTTGCGAACGGCGGCGGTGTCGATGGTGGTGCGAGGCCAGAGGGCGTTGACGCCGATCTTGCCCGCGAACTCGGCGGCCCAGCCATGGGACAACAGGCTCATGCCATATTTGGCGAGGCTGTAGGCGGGATGGTTCTGGAACCATTGCGGCGCGAAATCGAGCGGCGGGGAGAGGGTCAGCACCCGCGCGTGGCTCGACTTAAGCAGATGCGGCAGGCAGCTCCGGGTGACGACGTAGGTTCCGCGGGTGTTGATGCCGGTCATCAGGTCGTAGCGCTTCACCTCGGTGTCGGCGGTGCGGGTGAGCTGGATGGCGGAGGCGTTGTTCACGACGATGTCGATCCCGCCGAAGCGCTCGACGGTGGCCTCGACCGCGGCGATCACGGAGGCCTCCTCGCGGATGTCGACGACATGGGGCATGGCGCTCGCGCCCTCGGTCGCGACGGCGGCGATCTCTTCGGCGGCGGTGTAAACGGTGCCCGGCAGCTTGGGGTGGGGCTCCGCGGTCTTGGCGGCGATGGCGACGTTGGCGCCCTCGGCGGCGCACGCCTTCGCGATGGCGAGCCCGATGCCGCGGCTGCCGCCGGACATGAATACGGTGAGACCTTTCAACTTGGCCATGGCGTCCTCCCTGACGACGAGTTTCCAGGAAGGCTGACTTACGTTTACGTAAGCGTCAAGAAAGACGTGGCGTCAGGACTGCGCTCCGGGCGGCGCCACGTCAGCGATACAGGTCGGCGCGGGTCGGGGGGACGGGGCTCGGGCCCTTCGGCGAATGAGACGCCAGGGTCTGATAGATCCGGGCGGAGCCGCGCATGAACGCCAACGAGACGCCGCCGAGATAGGCCGCCCAGATGCGGTAGGTCTCCGGACCGACGAGCGCGATCGCCTCGTCGCGGCGGGCGTGCAGGCGTTCGCACCAAATCCGGGTGGTGCGCTGGTAATGCTCGCGCCAGCCCTCGACGTCATGCACCTCGAACCCGGCGCGCTCCATCTCCTGGACGGTGTGGCCGATATCGTCGAGCTCGCCGCCGGGGAAGATGTATTTCTGGAGCGCGCGCTGCTCCGGGCGCTTCGAAAACCGGCTCTTCTTGCGCTTCGAGCCGCGAGAGATGGCGTGGTTCAGGAACAGCCCGTCCTTCTCCAGCAAAGAGCGGACCTTCTGGAAGTAGGCGGGGATGTTGGCGAGGCCGATATGCTCGTACATCCCGATCGAGGCGATCTTATCGAAGCGGCCGGTCAGCTCCTGATAGTCGAGCAGGCGGAGATCGACCTGATCGGCGATCCCGAGGCGCGCCATCTTCTCGCGCGCGAGCGCCAGCTGCTCTTCGGAGAGGGTCACGCCCACGCCCTTCACGCCGTAGTTGGTCACCGCATGGGCCAGCAGACCGCCCCAGCCGCAGCCGATGTCGAGCATGCGCTCGCCCGGTTTCAGGCGCAGCTTGCGGCAGATCATCTCGAGCTTGGCCTTCTGCGCGTTCTCGAGATCCGCCTCCCAGTCCGGGAAGTAGGCGCAGGAATACTGCAGCTCGGGATCGAGGAAGAGGCGGTAGAAGTCGTTGCCGACGTCGTAGTGGAACTGGATGAAGCGCTTGTTGTCGCCGGCGGCGCGGCCGGCGCCCTCGCTGTCGGCGCCGAAGTCGCGGCTGGCGTCGGGACTGTCGGCCTTGGCGGCGTAGAGCGGCCAGGCGGCCTTCGCGAGGGCGAGCTTGTCGATCTTTCTCAGGCGACGCTTGGCGGCGTTGTCGAGGGCGAAGGGCTCGGCGAAGTCGAGCAGCGTGCCGCCCTCGATGTCGATCCGGCCGTGGGCGTAATGGCGGATCAGCTTGTCGAGCGTCGGCCAGGGGCGGAGCAGGCTCGGCAAGACCCCGGGGCTGTTGAGGGACAGGATGAGCCCGGGGCGCGGGTCGGTCCCGAGGGGCTCGATCGAGCCGTCCCAGAGCCGGACGGAGAAATGGCCGTCGAGCGCGTCGCGGACCAGGCGGATCGCCTTCCGCGACGAGGCCAGCAGCTTGTCGTCCGATTTCGGTGATGGGGCCGGGCCGTCCATGGGGTGCGCTCGCATTGTGTCGGATCGGCGCGTTGTAACGGGGCGGCGACCGCGCCGAAATCACGATCGGACCGTCGCGGGCGACGGCTCTGAGAGCCCGTGTCCCGCGCGCCGCGGATCAGACCGCGCGCCAGAGCCATGCGCCGTCGGGGCGCTTGGCTCGGGTTGCGCGGCCGGCGTGCAGCAGACGGTTCAGGTGCGAGCGGGTCTCGTTGGTGGCGAGGCCCTCGAGCGCCGGGGTGATCTCGCGGCGATAGAGCGCCGGGAAGCAGTCGACGACGGTGCGGGGCTCGGACAGATGGGCGTGCAGGCGGTCGAGGCCGCGCTCGTGCTTGGCGACGATGTCGCGCAAGCGGGTCCGCGCGCCGGTGAACGGGTCGCCGTGGCCGGGCAGGATCAGCTGGTCGTCGCCGAGATGGATGGCGAGGCGCGCGCAGGCGTCCATCCAGTCGCCGAGCGGGTCGCCGTCCGGCTCGGTGGCGTAGAGCCCGATGTTGGGCGTGATCCGCGGCAGGACGGCGTCGCCCGCGATGGTCAGGCCGTCGGTCGCGCGGACCAGGACCAGATGGTCGGGCGCATGGCCGTGTCCGTAGAGAACCCGCCAGTCGGCGCCGCCGAGGCGCAGAACCTCGCCCTCCGCGACCGTTCGCACGCCGAGCGGCATCGGCGCGACCGTGACCGAGAAGTTCAGCGCGGCGCGCTTCCGCCAACGGGCGAGCATCGCCTCGCCATAGCCCGCCTCGATGAAGAAACGCTCGGCCTCCGCGGGCGGGTCGGTCCAGGCGTCGAGCTGGAGCATGCGGGCGTAGAGCCAGGCGGTCCGGGTCATCCAGAGGGCGGCGCCGCGCTCCGACTGAAACCAGCCGGCGAGGCCGATATGGTCGGGATGGTGGTGGGTGCCGATCAGTCGGGCGACGGGGCGTCCGGCGAGCGGCCCGCTCAGCCAGTCCGACCAGAGCGCCTTCGAGCGATCGTCCTGGAAGCCGGTGTCGACGAGGGTCCAGCCGCCTTCGAACGGCCCGTCGGGCTCGGCGATCGCCAGGCAATTCACCGCGCCGGGCGGGAAGGGGACCGGGACCGGCAGGACCCAGAAACCCGGCTCGATCTCCCGCGGTTCGCCGGGCGCGAGCGCGCCGAGGGGGTAGGCGGGCGACGACGACGCGCCGTTGGGCAAGGTCATGGCGTTCTTGAACTCCAGGCGAGGCGGCGCTCCCACCGCACGCTCTGAACTCGCCCACGCGGTCGCGTGGATCAAGGATGACGCTCGGGAAGGGCGTCGCGCCGCGCTCGACGCGCCCGGCGCCTTGCTCGGCGCACCCTAAGCAGGGATGCTCGGCATGCATCCCGATTCGCGCCCGGCGCAAGTGCGGTCGCGGCCGATGGGGAGCACGATCCGGCGCGGCGCCGGTCGCAGAACGCCGGACGCCGGACGCCGAGCAAAGGGGGGAAGCGATGCCGAGACTGCGCAGCTTCAGCGTGACCACGTTCAATCTCTACAACCTGAACGAACCGGGCCTGCGGATCTATCGCGACGCGGACGGTTGGTCCGAAGCGGAGTATCGACGGAAGATCGCCTGGAGCCGCCGTCTCGTCCGAGCGCTCGACGCGGACGTGTTCGGGTTCCAGGAACTCTGGCACAAGGACTCGCTGAAGGAGATCCTCGATATCTCCGCGCTGTCGGACTACGAACCGCTGGCGCCGGACGACGCGACCGGGAAAAAGATCGTCTGCGCCGCGGCCGTCCGCCGGGAGATCCTCGCCTCGGATCCTGAATGGATCACCGCGTTTCCGCCGCATGTCGTCGAAGCTTTGCGCAGCGAAGGACGCAGCGAAGAAGTCGAAGTGCAGCAAACCGGACCGATCGCGATCAAGATCGATACATTCTCGCGGCCGGTGCTTTGCTTTCAGATTCAGCCCCACGAAGACAAAGAACCCATCTCCGTCTATGTGGCGCATTTCAAGTCGCGGAGCCCGACAGAGATCCGGGACGAGGACTGGTACGACGCCGATAAGCATAGCGGCATCGCGAAGCCGGTCGGGTACTTCCTGTCTTCGGCCCGACGCGAGGCGGAGGCGACGGCGCTAAAGGCGATCATCGACGCGCAGATCCGGAAGACCGACACGCCGGTGATCGTGTTGGGCGATCTCAACGACACCTCGGACACGAGCACCCTCAACATCCTGACCGGGCAGCCCAACTATCTGCGGCCGAACTCCCAAGGCGGCAGCGACGTCGACCTTTACGCGGTGGACGTGATGGAGGATGTCGGGGCCCAAGGACCGGTCGATCCCACCTATCTGTTTCGCGGCAAACCCGGCATCCTCGACCACATCTTGGTCTCGCAAGAACTCTATCCGAACAGCCGGCGGCGGGTGTGGACGTTCGATCGCCGCGAGGTCTTGAACGACCACATCAACGAAACTCAGAAGGGCAAAGACGGGCAGGGCGATCATGGCGTCGTCTCGGCGACATTTTCGCTGGATTAGACCGTGATCGCTTCCGTTCGACCGGCGAAGACGGCCCCACCTTGCGCTTTGTCGTGCGCGCGGGCGGATTAGCGGCGCGCACTTACCCTGATCGTGCAGAAACGCCGACCGAGCCCTCGTCCCGGACCCTCTTCAGTGGTTCGGCGACGCGGACGCCCCACCGAGCAAGGTTCGGGCAAGGTTCGGGCAAGGTCATGGCGATCTAGAACCCCAGGCGAGGCGGGCTCTCACCGCATGCCCTGAACCCGCCCACCTGGTGGGGTGGATCAAGGATGACGCCGGGGACAGGCGCGCATTCGCTCACAGCACTGTCGATATGCGCTTAGCCCGCGCCTGCGTCCATCAATACAATACAGCGCGCTTGCCGAACCAATGAGGCCTCTCGATAATA
>JBCBRF010000014.1:0-28424 GCA_039819865.1 Pseudomonadota bacterium
CTGGGAGAGCGGCGGCGTGGCGGACCGGAAGGGTCGGGCTGGTGGCGCGCTGCGCTCGGCTGGGCGCGCCGGCGACTGGGACTGGAGGCGACGCCCGACCGGAGCGCGCCCGATCGCGGAGCGACGGCGGGCGCCGCGTCGCGGGCCGCGCCCGCCGAACGCGCCGCGCCGACCGCAGCCCAACCCGCCGCGAAGCCGAAACCACAAACCTCGCCCCCCGCCGGGCCGGCGCTTCGAGCGCCCTCGACGGGACGGCCCGCCACGCCGCCGCCCTCCCAGGCGACGACCCGGGCGACGACCCGAGCGACGACACGAGCGACGACACGGGAGACGCCCCAAGCGACGCCCCGGGCGACGACCCCATCGCCGAGCGTCGCTAGAGCCGCCCCCGCGCCGTCTCGGCCCAAATCGCCACCGGCGCCGCGCAAGCCGGCGACGCCGCGAGGCTCCGCCGCGCTCCGGCCCGTGCTCTCGGAAGCGGAGGGTTTCCCGATCTCCGGCGTCGAGCGTCCGGCGCGCGGGCGGCTTCGCACGACCCCGGGGGAGGCGGTGATCCTGATCCATGGCGCGGGCCTCGACCACCGCGACTGGACCTTCGGCTTCATCCAGGCGGTCGACCCGAGCCGGCGGGTGATCGCGTTCGACCGCCCGGGCTTCGGCGGCTCCGGGCGCCCCCGGCTGTCGGGCGCGCTGCCCGCCACCCAGGCGCGGCTCCTGAGGCTCGCGACGTCGGCGCTCGGCGTCCGGCGCGCGGTTCTGGTCGGGCATAGCTGGGGCGGCGCGGTCGCGATGGCCTGGGCGCTACAGGATCCGGACGGCGTGGCGGGCGTCGTCAGCCTCGCCGGCGCGGTCGCGCCCTGGAGCCTCGCCTCCTCGATCGCGCATGGCCGGCGGATGCGGGAGGCGGCGCGGACCAGCTTCTCGAGCGGCGGGGTCCGACAGGCGGCGCTCGACGCCATGGCCGAGAGCTTTCAACCCGCCCCGATCCCCGAGGGCTATGTGGCGCATGTCGAGAACCGGATGTCGGAGAGCGCCTTTATGGAGGGGCCGGGGGCGGCGATGGCGCAGGATATCGCGACGATCAACGGCGCGCTCGGTCTGCAGGTGCAGAACTACGCCGCGCTCGAGCGGCCGGTGGAGCTGGTCTATGGCGACGCCGACCGGATCGTGCACGCCTCGGAGCAGGCGGACGTGGCGGCGAGCCGGCTGTCGGACGGGCGGGTGCGGCTGCTGAAGGACGCGGGGCACATGCTGCACCATACGCATCGGCGCGAGTGCCTCGCCGCGATCGAGCGCGCCGCGGCGCGGGCGCGACGGCGCAGCGCAGCCTGAGGGTTCCTCGAACCGGCCGCCTCTCTCTCGGCCGCTCTCCCCCTCCCGCCCCGCCTGCGGGCCCTTTGCCCCGCTTGCACTCCCCTTTTTCCCCCTTTTCTCCCCGTGGGCCCTTCGCCCGCCCCCGCGCGCGGGTGGGCTCTTGGCTTCGCTCGAGTTTGCGGGACGTCGACAGGGCGGGGCGCGCGGGGGCGCGGGGGCGCGGGGGCGCGGGGGCGTGGGGAGGATCCGGTCAGGCGGGGTCGGCCGCCCAGCGCCACAGCTCGGCGCCCTCGCGGGCGTAGGCGTCGGCGATCACCATCTTGTGGACCTCGTCTGCGCCGTCGACCAGGCGGGCCTGGCGGGCGTAGCGGTAGACCCACTCCAGAACCGTGTCCTTCGAATAGCCCTTCGCGCCGCAGATTTGCAGGCAGCCGTCCGCCGCCGCATGGAGCGTGTCGGCGACCTGGATCTTCGCCATCGAGATCGCGGACTTAGCGCGGTCGCCCTGGTCGAGAAGCCAGGCGGCCTTCATGGTCAGCAGGCGGCCGATCTCGATGCGATGGGCGATGTCGCCGAGGCGCACGCGCACCGTCTCGCGATCGGCCAGCCGCACGCCGAACCCCTCGCGCTCCGCGGCGTAGGCGCTCGCGATCTCCAGGCAGCGCTTGGAAAGGCCGAGCCAGCGCATGCAATGGGTGAGGCGCGCGGGGCCGAGCCGGATCTGGGTCGCCTTCAGCCCGTCGCCCTCGGTCATCAGCACATTCTCGAACGGGATCTCGAGGCCATCGAAGACCAGCTCGCAATGCCCGCCATGCTCCTCCGGTCCCATGATCGGGATGCGGCGCGCAATCTCCCAGCCGGGCTGATCGGCGGAGAACAGGAAGGCGGTCAGGCCCTTGCGCGGATCGTCCGAGGTGCGCGCCATCAGGATGAAGCGCTCGGCGACGCCCGCGCCGGTGATGTACCATTTGCGGCCCGAGACCACGTAGCGGTCGTTCCGCTTCTCCGCCCGCGTCTGCATCATCGAGGGGTCGGAGCCCGAACCCGGATGCGGCTCGGTCATGGCGAAGGCGGAGCGGACCTCGCCCGCGATCACCGGCTTCAGCCACCAGTCCTGCTGCTCGGGCGTCCCCACCTGGGCGAGCAGGCGCATGTTGCCGTCGTCAGGCGCGGCGGCGTTGAAGCAGACCGGGCCGAACAGCGAGCGGTTCATCTCCTCATAGGAGGCGGCGAGGGTCGTGAAATCATGGCCGAGGCCGCCGAGGCGCTCGGGCGCGTTCGGGGCCCACAGGCCCGCCGCCTTCGCCTTGGCCTGGAGACGCCCCAAAGGCTCCGGCGCGATGTTCTCATGCGCGTCCCAGTTGGCGCGGTCGGCCTCCACCGGCAGGATCTCCTGCTCGACGAACGCGGCGACGGCGGCGCGATAAGCCTCGCCGCGCGGGCTGAGCGTGAAATCCATGACAATCTCCCCAAGGGCGTTTTCGATGTTTCGCCCAGCATGCGGAGGTCGATGGAAACGGCAAGGTTCAGCGTGGGATTCAGCTGGGGATCCAGCTTGGCGTTCAGCTGGGGACTCAGCTTGAGTCGCTCCCGCGGCAAACCGGTCGCCGCGGGCGCCTGACGGCCCTCAGTCGGCGTAGCGCGCCGCGAGGTCCTTCATCTGCGTGAGTTCCGAGCCGGCGACGAGACGGCGGTCGGCGTCGCTCGCGTTCTCGAGGAAGCGCTTGGAGAGACGGCCGGCGATGGCGCCGATCTCTTCGTTTTGGCGCTTCATGTCGCGGAGCTGGGCGATGGCGCGCACGAAACCGGACTCGGCGGCGGCCAGGTCGATCGGCGTCCCTTTCAGAAGCTCGTTCTGCTCGGACAGCCAGCGCTCCGCCTCGGCGGGATCGGAGAACACCGCGGCCGCGGCCTCTCGCAGCTGCGTCTCACGGGCTTCGATACGGGTCTTCTCGGCGTCGTTCATGGCTTTCCCTCCTTCAGCCGCGACATCCAGCGCGCGCGATCCGGTCCTCGCTTCCGGATCCCGCGCGACTCGACCATACACCGCGACCGCGCCCTTGATAAAGCGCCGCGGGTTTCGATCCGGTGGATACGCCGGGAAATCAAGAGTTAGCCCCAGACTATCCCCGGAGGCGCGATAAGCGCCCACAGATTGCTCCACAGGACGCATCGCCGATGATGCGGCGGCGCGCCCGCTAAGCTCAGAGCGCGCTTACGAGATGGCCGCCGTCCACCGCGAGCGTCGCGCCCGTGACGTATGCGCCCGCCTGCGACATCAAGAGCAAAAGGGGGCCGTCGAGTTCGCCCTCGACGCCGACGCGGCGCATCGGGATGCGCTTGATCATCGCCTGACCAATCTCGCCGTCGAGGAACTTCGCGTTGATCTCGGTGCGGAAATAACCGGGCGCGAGCGCGTTCACACGGATGCCGTAGCGCGCCCATTCGAGAGCCAGCGCGCGGGTCAAATGGTCGACCGCCGCTTTAGAGGCGCAGTAGGCCGCGACGCCGGCCCCGACGCGGATCCCAAGGATAGAGGCGGTGTTGACGATCGCGCCGCCTTCGCCGGAGGCCTTCATCCGACGGGCGGCGGCCTGAGCGACGCGGAACACGCCGTCCAGGTTCACCGCCATGGTGTCGCGCCATTCCTCTTCGGTCATATCGAGCGCCGGGGCGCTGCTGGCGACGCCGGCGTTGTTGACGAGACCGGTCAAGCCGCCGAGACCGGCCTCGGCGTCGGCGACCGCCTGCGAAACCGAGGAAGGGTCGGCGACGTCGAGCGCCACCGACACCGCGCGCCCCCCGCTCCGCTCGATCTCGGCGACAAGCTTATCGAGCGCGGCCGTTCGACGCGCAGCGACCGCGACGGCCGCGCCGTTCTCGGCCAAGACGCGGGCGAAACGCGCGCCCAAACCGCTCGAAGCGCCTGTCACAAGGATCTTCTCGCTCTGCAAACTCGCTCGGAAATTCAAAGCTTTGCCTCCTTCGCTCTTGACGCGCGCCGCGACTGTCACTTTCCTCTTACACCCATTGCGTCAACTTGGCCCGACAACCTGCTGGACAACCGCGACGAATGGCATGATTGTTTATCTACAGCGAACAATTAGGTGCTGTTCGCCGGGTTCGCGCGCATTCGCGCGCTAGGGGTCAAAAGCGCCGAAACTTCTGCGAGACGGTTTCACGCCCCGCAGCAAATCGGCGCCGGCGACCGCGAAACGGATCCGAAACATGATGGAGGCGAGCCGTGTTGCGAAAGCCAATCTCTGGCCACGACACGCCGTTGGTCCGTGCGATCAACGAAGTCGGCGATGGGTGGATCTTGTTGATCCTCTGGGCCGCGTGCAACGACGTCACGCGGTTCGACGAGTTCCAGCGAGAACTCGGCGTCGCGCGGAACATCCTGTCGGAACGGCTGCGCAAGCTCGTGGACGCCGGCCTGCTCAAAAAGCAGCCGATCTCGGACGGCGCGCGGCGCATGGAATACAAGCTCACATCCAAGGGCATGGCGATCGAAGACAGCCTGCGCGCGCTCTACCACTGGGGCGACGCCTGGGTCGAGACGCCGGATCAGATCCAGCTCCGGGCCGCGGAGTGACCGCAGGGCGGCGTGCGCGATCCCTTCGAGGGCTCAGCGCGCGCCGGCGCCGAGAAGCGCCCCCTGCGCCCGTCGCGCGGGCGTGACCGCGGCGGCCCCTTCTTCGCCTCATCTTCCGGTTCCATGCCGGCGCGACGCGCATTAGGCTACGCGCGCAAACCGGCCGTTCCCGAAGCGACCCGACCCGTCGGGCGACGAGGCGTTGATGCACCCTTGCCTATCTCCAAGATCCGGCCGGCTTCGGTCGCCGCGCGCCATGTCCGCCGCCGCGCTCCTCGCGCTGCTGATCGGCGCCGCGACCAGCGCCCTGATCGCATGGCCGCACGCCGCGTCGGCGCAGAGTCGAACGGAGGTGATCGAGCGCGCGATCGCGGACGGCCGCTCGGCGCTCGACGCCGGCCAGGGCGCGGCGGCGCTCGCCGCCTTCGAACGCGCGCTCGCCATCGATCCGGAGAACAAAGACGCCGGCCTCGGGCAGGCGATCGCGCTCGATGAATCCGGCGACGGCGAACGCGCCGTCGCTTTGTTCGACGCGCTGGCCGCCCGCCATCCCGAAGACGCCGCCGTCGTCTATTGGCGGGGACGGGCCGCCTACCGACTAGGACGGTTCGGCGCGGCGATCCGGGATTTCGAAGCGGCCGCGGCCCGAGATCCCAGTTTCGCGGCGACCTATCATCTGCGGCTCGGCGACGCCCATTACGCCAACGGCGATCCCGGCGCCGCGATGCAGGCCTATCGACGGGCCGCAAGCTCCAGCACGCCGCCGGCGGCGGCGTTCCGAGGCGTCGGAAACGCGTTCTATGCGCTCGGACGATACGAGCAGGCGATCGACGCCTATGGCGAGGCGCTGTCGCGGGACCGGCTCGACGGGCGCGCCGCGCTTCATCGGGCCTGGGCGCGCGAGCGGCTGGGACGCGCCGAGGCGGCGCTCGCCGACTACACCCGCGCGATCGAGACGCTGCAGCCCGATCCGGCGCTGTTTCTGGCTCGCGGAGCGCTCCGGCGACGCATGGGCGCGCTCGATGAGGCGCTCGACGATTTCCTCGCGGCGCTCGATCTCGCGCCGGGGGATCCGCGCGCGCTCTATGGCGCGGCGCGCACACTGCTCGATCTCGGCCGCACGGCGGAGGCGGAACCGCTGCTGGCGCGCCTCACAGAGAACGCCTCCGGCGATCGCGCGCGGGCCGCGGCGGGCCTGTTCCAGCAGGGCCGGGCGAAGCTCGCATCGCGGCGGTTCGAAGCGGCGGATGCTGATTTCACGCTCCTGCTGGAGCTGCGTCCGGGCGATGCGGACGCCCATGTGAACCGGGCGCTCGCCAGGCTCGGGCAAGGCGACGCGCCGGCGGCTCGCGAAGATCTCCGGGCGGCGGTCGCGCTTCGACCCGACGACGCGGCGGCGCACTATGCGCTGGCGCGGGCGGCGCTGGCGGCGGGAGACGATCAGGAAGCGCTGCGCGTGTTTCGGCGCGCGGAGACGCTGGTCGGCGAGGAGGTCGACGGGTTGATCGCGCGCGGGCTCGCGCTCATGGCGCTCGATCATCCGCTCGGCGCGCTCGGCGCGTTCCAAAAGGCCCACGACCTCGCGCCGAAGCGAATCGAGCCGCTTCGGCGGATGGCGTCGGCGTTGCTGGAGATCGGGCGTCCCGATCAGGCGCTGGCGATTGCGCAGCGCTTGACGGCCGCCGCGCCCCAGTTCCCCGACGGCCATCTGCTCGCGGCGGAGGCGCAAGTGGCGTTGGCGGAACCGCAGGCGGCTCGGGTTTCGCTCGACCGCGCGACCGATCTTGGCGGCGATCCGGCGCGGATCGCGCGCTTCGCAGGAGAAGCGTGGCTCGCCGAGGCCCGGGTCGCGGGTCGGGCGACGGAGACGCCGGCGCTCGAGAACGCGATCAACGCCTTCGACACCGCGGTCATGTTGAGCGGCGAGACGCCCGACGCTCTCAGGCTCCGGGCGATCGCCAAACAGCGGCTCGGGCGGTTGGAGGCGGCGAAGGCGGATCTCGACGCCGCCATCCGCGACCGGCCGCAAGACCCGGAATTGCGCTTTGCGCGGGCGGGCGTGCTCAAGGATCTCGGGCGCTGCGACCTGGCGGTCAGAGACTATGACAACGGGCTCGCCGCGCGGCCGGACGCCTCGACGGCGCTCGCGGCGCGCGGACGATGCAAAATGAGCGACGGCGCGGTGCTCGGCGGGCTCGGCGATTGGTTCGCGAGCTGGTTTTAGGCCGCCGGCTCGCCCGCCCCGCCCGCGTCAGTACCGAGCCAGAACCGTCTTCGCACTGTCGAGCGACAAGGCCGCCCGGTTGGTCCAGGCGTTCACTTTCAGGCACTCGCGCTTCAGGAGCTGGCCGCGCGCGCATTTCACCGCGTCGACGAGCCGCGTCTTTTGCTGCGCCAGATCCGCCTTGTATTTCGAGAACTTGCCCTCGCTCTGGATCTGGTCGAGCTTCGCAAGCACCTCCTGACAGGTGACGTTCTGACCCTCGAGCGCTTCGACCAACCCCGGCGGCGTCGTGCGCGCCTGGCACAGCTTCCAGAGGATGTCGGTGTGGACCTCGGCGTAGAGCCGGATCAGCGTGCGCCATTTGTCCTCGAGCGCCGTGTAGCCGTCGCCGACCTCGTTCGGGCGCCAAAACTCGTAGCTCAGCAGAAACAGCAGCGGATCGTAGCCGGTCGCACCGGCCTGCGGCGGCGGCGAGAGGCCGTCGGGCGCCTCCGGCAAGGCCGTGCCTTCGCGGACGAAAGGATAGGAGCGCGTCTCCTCGATCACGAGGCGGTCATCCTCGCTCACCGGGATCCAGACCGCCACGAGGCCGATCGGACGCGGGGAGAACCGCATAAAGACGGAACGCCCGCCAATCTCGGCGCGGGTTTCCGCCTCGCGTCCGCCGGGACCGCTCGGGAACGCCTCGAACTCGATGCGCGCGCCGGTGCGGTCGATGAACACGCCCTCATAGCCGGCGGAGACGCCGCCCTCCTGGAGCCGTTCGGTCAACTCGATGCGCCAACCCGAGGCGTCGTCGATGCCGTCATAGGCCCCGCCGAGAACCGCGCCTTGGGCGACGGCCACGCCGCTCCAGAGCGCGGCCGCGAGCGCCAGAGCCCAAACGCACGCAATGACGCCAACCGCGCTCGACGCGCGCCGCGCCGCCTCGCCCCCCGCGGCCCCCTTCGTCTCGATCATGGCGAAAGCCTCCAGAACCAATTCGACGCCGATGTCGCCCCTTGCAATCATGACGCCTTCGCGGGGCTCTTTAGCCGCTCAGGCCGTCGGTGGGAACCGATGGCTGCGCCCAGCTCGCCACGAGACTATGCTGCAGCGCAACAAAGGCGCACGCTCGCCCGAAAGTTGCTCGATTCAGACTTCACGCGCGGCGCGTCTCGGCCCATTTGGGTTCGAGGAGAGAGATGGAGGCCAGCATGGACTGGGATAAACTGCGCGTGTTTCACGCGGTCGCGGGCGCCGGCAGCCTCACGCATGCGGGCGAGACCCTTCACCTCAGCCAGTCGGCGGTCTCTCGGCAGATCCGAAGCCTCGAGGAGGAGGTCGGCGCGCCGCTGTTTCACCGCCATCCGCGCGGATTGTTGCTGACCCAGGAGGGCGAGCATCTGTTCGACGCCACGCAGGCGATCAGCCGAGAAGTGATCGCAGCGAGCGCACGGATCCGCGACGCTCGCGACGAGGTGGGCGGGGATCTGCGGATCACCACGACCGTGGGCTTCGGAACCTTGTGGCTGACGCCGCGCCTGCAACGGTTCCTCGAAAAAGCGCCCAACCTGAACATCGATCTGATCCTTGGCGAGTCGGTGCTCGATCTGCCGATGCGCGAGGCGGATGTGGCGATCCGGATGCGCGAACCCAACCAGGCGGATGTGGTCCGGCGCCCGCTGATGGAGGTCGCGATCCGGTTGTTCGCGAGCCCTGAGTATATCGAGCAGTTCGGCGCGCCGAGCGCCGTCGGGGATCTCGGGGAGCACCGGCTCATCTGCTACAGCCCGACCGCGCCGCAGCCGGTCGCGAATATGGATTGGCTGACCGACCTGCTGCCGGGACGCCGGCGCATGATCACCGTGAACAACTACTACAGCGTGCTTCAGGCGGCGCGTAACGCGCTCGGCATCGCGGCGATCCCCGACTATATGGTCCGCGAGCAGGGCGGTTTGATCCATGTCCTTCCTGAGATCGAAAGCCCGCACTACACGATGTTCTTGGTGTACCCGGAGGAGCTTCGCGGCTCGAAGCGGATCGTGCTGTTTCGCGACTTCATCCTGGAAGAAATCGAGCGGTTCCACGCGGACGCTCGGTAACGGGCACAGGGCCTCAAGCAAACGCTTAGGAATTGGGCGCCTACGTCTGTTGTGTCCAATTCCACGGCTTTTGCTCTTTTTCAGGCATGCGGCGACTGCATATCAGCTCTGCGTGCCTAGACTGCGCGCATTTCGCAGTTGCAAAACGCCGGGTCACGACACACATTCATAAGCGACACGGGAAACGACGCCGCTGCGTCGGACCTCTTCTGGTCTCCTATGTCATTCCTCCCTATGACTAGCCGGGCCTTCGGGCCCGGCTTTTTTCTTGGCGTCCCCAGAAACCTCAGGGCGAAAACGTCCTGTCTGGAAGTGTTCTGGCCGCTCAGCGATAGAGCCGGTCGCCGAGTTTCTCGAAGCGCTCGCCCTGGTAAAGGGCCGCAACTTCCTCACCGTAGCCGTTGAAGAGCTCCGTGGGGATGCGCTCATCCGATCCAAGCACCCGCTCGGTCGCCTGGCTCCAGCGCGGATGGGAAACCTCGGGGTTCACATTGGCCCAGAAGCCGTACTCGCGGCCCTGGAGCTCCTCCCAGAAACTGACCGGCTGTTCGTCCGTCAGCGTGATCTTCGTGACCGATTTGATGTGCTTGAAACCGTACTTCCACGGGGTGTGAAGCCGGATCGGCGCGCCGAACTGCTTGTGGAGCACCTTGCCGTAGGCGCCGACCACCATGAAGGAGAGCGGATTGCCCGCTTCGGCGAGGGTCAGCCCCTCGACGTAAGGCCAAGGGTACCAGAACGTGCGCTGGTTGGGCGCGAACGAGCTGTCATTGAAGCTCTCGAACCGCACGAACCGCGCCTCGGGCTGCGGCTCGACCATCTTCAGCAGATGCGAGAGCTCGAAACCGATCCATGGCGCGACCATCGACCAGGCCTCCACGCAGCGGTGGCGCACAATGCGCTCCTCGATCGGGAGCTTCTTGATCAGATCGTCGACATCCATGGACAGCGGCTTTCCGACCAGGCCGTCGACCGTGAGGGTCCACGGGTCGGCCGGCAGCGCCTGGGCGCGGTCGGCGATGTCCTTGCTGGTGCCGAACTCGTAGAAATTGTTGTAGCGCGCGTTCAGATCCTCCGACGTGACAGGGCGGCCAGCGTCGGCGAAATCGGGATTGAGCGGCGGTTTCGGGGCGAACGGATCGAGCGGGGCGTCGGCGCGCGCGATGCTCGGCGCGCCCAGGGCGAGGCCGGCGGCGGTCAACGCGGTTCCCGCCAGGAAGGCCCGGCGATCGACCGCGATATGCTCCGGCGTGACCGCGCTTTCGGGCAGCGCCCAGCGCGGACGGCGATGATAGTGCATGGTCGGACTCCTCTCGGGTTTCGGCCGATATAGGGCCGGCCGAGAGCGCGGGTCCAATAAAGCCCTTGTTATACCAGGGTCAGTCCGTGACGAACTCGGCCGCGGTCAGC
Organism: Pseudomonadota bacterium; assembly: GCA_039819865.1. Classification (GTDB taxonomy): domain Bacteria; phylum Pseudomonadota; class Alphaproteobacteria; order Rhodobacterales; family Rhodobacteraceae; genus JBCBRF01. Next base: position 10,628 of record JBCBRF010000014.1, read on the forward strand.
CCCTGCAGATGCAGGATCGCGGTCAAATCCGAATGGTCGAGCCGGGCGGCGGCCTCGGCGGCGACCACCGGCTTCGCGCGATAGGCGACGCCCAGGCCCGCGGTCCGCAGCATGTCGAGATCGTTCGCCCCATCGCCCACGGCGACGGCGTCCGCCGGCGCGAAGCCCTTTTCTGCGCAGATGCGGACCAGAGCCTCTTGCTTGGCTTCGCGGCCGAGGATCGGGTCCGCAACCGTTCCGCTCAGCCGCCCGCCGCCGGCGATCAGCGTGTTCGCTTGATGCCGGGCGAAGCCCGCGGCCGCGGCGACGCGCTCCGTGAAGAAAGTGAAGCCGCCCGAGACCAATGCGGTCTCAGCGCCAAGAGCCGCCATGGTGCGGGCGAGGACCCGGGCCCCCGGCGACAGCGCGACGCGTTCTGCGTACACCTGCTCGAGCGTCGCCTCGCGAAGGCCTTCCAGCAAGGCGACGCGGGCGCGCAGCGCTTCGGCGAAATCGATCTCGCCCTGCATCGCCCGCTCGGTGATGGCGGCCACCTCCGGCTTCACGCCGGCGAAGTCGGCGATCTCGTCGATGCACTCGACCGTAATGACAGTGCTGTCCATGTCGCAGATCAGCAGGCGCTTGCGCCGGTTCTCGAGCGGGACGAAATTCACATCGATCGGCGCGTCGCCGAGCGCGGCCCGCGCTTTCGGCAGTTCCTCCGGCGGGGCGCCACGGCGCTCCAGCGCTTTCGGCCCGAGACGCCGCCAACGCCCCGCGCCCCGAACCCGCGTCAGAAGCGAGTCCGGCGCGCCGGACGCGCCGGTGAAGACGAGAGCACCTTCCATACGCCGCCTTACTCGGCGGCGACGGCGACGCGCTTGCGGGGCGGCGCGGTCGTCTCAAGCTCTTCGGCCAGCAGGAACGCCAGCTCGAGCGATTGCCCCGCATTCAGTCGAGGATCGCAGGCGGTGTGGTAGCGTTTCGACAAGTCCTCGGACGTGACCTCGCGCATGCCGCCCACGCATTCGGTGACATCCTGGCCGGTCATCTCGAAATGCACGCCGCCCGGATAGACGCCTTCCTCGCGGCAGACCGAGAAGAACTGCGTGACCTCGGACAGGATCTTGTCAAAGGCGCGGGTCTTGTAGCCGCTGTTCGACTTGTAGGTATTGCCGTGCATGGGGTCGCAGGACCAGACCACGGTGCGGCCCGAAGCCTTCACAGCTCGGATCAGCGGCGGCAGATGGTCCGCCACCTGGTCGGCGCCGAAGCGGCAGATCAGAGTGATGCGGCCGGCGCTGTCCTTGGGGTTCAGGATCTCGAGCAGACGGATCAGCTCGGCCGGGTCCAGGGACGGGCCGCACTTGACCCCGAGCGGGTTCATCACGCCGCGGCAGAACTCGACATGGGCGCCGTCCGGCTGGCGGGTGCGGTCGCCGATCCAGATCATATGGCCCGAGCCGGCGACCGGGAGGCCGGTGATCGAGTCCGCGCGACACAGCGCCTCCTCGTATTCGAGCAGAAGCGCCTCGTGGCTCGTGAAGAAGCTCACCGTCCTCATCGACTGGTTGGCTTCCGGGGTGACGCCGCAAGCCTCCATGAAGCCGAGCGCCTCGGAGATCCGCTCGGCGATCCGGCCATAGCGCTCCGCCATCGGGGACCCGGAGACGAAATCCAGGTTCCAATCCGCGATGCGGTTCAGGTCGGCGTAGCCGCCGCCCGCGAAGGCGCGGATCAGGTTCAGCGACGCCGCCGATTGCAGGTACGCCTCGACCATGCGCTCCGGGTTCGGGATCCGGCTCTCCGGCGTGAAGTCGATGTCGTTGATGATGTCGCCGCGGTAGCTCGGCAGCTCCACGTCGCCCTGCTTCTCCATGTCGGCGGAGCGCGGCTTCGCGAACTGGCCCGCGATGCGCCCGACCTTCACCACCGGCAGGCGCGCGCCCCAGGTCAGCACCACGGACATCTGCAAAAGGACGCGGAACGTGTCGCGAATGGCGTTGGCGGAGAAGCCCTGAAAGCTCTCGGCGCAGTCGCCGCCCTGGAGCAGGAACGCCTCGCCGGCGGCGACGCGGCCGAGACGGGCGCGCAGGTCGAGCGCCTCCCCCGCAAACACAAGGGGCGGCATGCCGGCCAATTTACCCGTCGCGCGCTGAAGCGCGTCCGCATCAAGATAGTTCGGCATCTGCTTGCCAGGCTTCGATCGCCAGGTCGCCGGCGTCCAGCCCGCAGCAGGCCCGATGGCGGCTGCGAGATCGGCGGCGGTCGGCTCAGACATAGGGAAGTTCGTCGGCGTCATGGCGAACGGTCCTGTGGCGAGAGTTATGCAACAGTTGGGGCTTTAGCGTCGGGCGATCGGATTGGCCAGTGGTCGCAGGTCGACGCAACGTCGATTGGTTGCGCGCTACAACGACGCGCCCTAGGCTTTGGCGAAAGACGGCGGTGTGACGGATGATGATGAGTGGCGCCGAGACCCCTGCGACAAGGCTGTTCGCCTTTGTTCTGTGTCCCAAGCTTTCGATGATCGCCTTCGCCGCAGCGCTCGAACCGCTTCGGATCGCGAACCGGCTGTCGCATGAGACGCTCTACGATTGGCGCCTGATGACGGAAGACGGCGACGTCGCCACCTGCTCGAGCGGGACGCGCGTGGCGCCGGATGGCGGGCTCCTCGACCTGCCGCGCGGGGCGACGGCGTTTGTCTGCTCCGGGCTCGACGCGCAATTCGCGGCCGGCAAAGCGCTGTTGACATGGCTTCGGAAACAGGAGCGCCGGGGCGTGGCGCTCGGCGGGATGTGCACGGGCTCCTTTATCCTGGCCAAGGCTGGGCTGCTCGAGGGGCGGCGCTGCACCATCCACTGGGAGAACCAGCCGGCGCTGGCGGAGGAGTTCCCGGAGCTCGAGGTCACGAACCATCTGTTCGAGATCGACGGGTCGCGCTTCACCTGCGCGGGGGGCGCGGCCTCGGCCGATATGATGTTGGAGATCATCGCACGGGATCACGGGCAGGATCTCGCGAGCCTGGTCGCGGATCAGCTGATCCATGCGCCCGTGCGCACGGGGCGCGAGGAGCAGCGCCTGTCGGTGCCGGCGCGGATCGGGGTGCGCCATCCGAAGCTCGTGTCGATCATCAACATCATGGAGAACAATCTCGAGGACCCGATCAGCCCGTCGGTGCTCGCGAAGGAGGCGGGGATGTCGACGCGGCAGCTCGAGCGGCTGTTCCGGCGCTACATGAACCGCTCGCCGAAACGCTATTACATGGAGCTGCGACTCGATCGAGCGCGCAACCTGTTGCTGCAGACCGATATGTCGGTGATCAATGTCGCGCTGGCGTGCGGCTTCACCTCGCCGTCGCATTTCTCGAAATGCTATCGCAGCTATTTCAACAACACCCCGTATCGCGAGCGCGGCGCGCCCCGGCCGTCGGATGGGCGTCCGGAGCGCGATGCGTTCTTCGACGTCGTCGACGCGGCCGAGTTCGACGACGAGGTCGCCGCGCCGCCGACCGGCTGACGCGCCGGCGGCAGGCGATCCGTATGACCGGGCGCTCCTCTCGCGCTCGCGCGCGATCGTCGCCAGCGGGCGGTTGCGCGGATCGCGGCCAGACGAGACGGCCGCTTGCGGAAGGCTGCGGAGGCGGCGGCGCCACCGGTCAGCCGAACGCCGGATCGCACATGCGGGGCGCGCGAGCGCGCCGTCCGACCCCGGTGAGCGCGACGATTAAACCGCCCAAGGAAACCGCCCAAGGAAACCGCCAGAGTGCGCCGTCAGGGCCCTCGCGCCGCCGGCGCGCGTCACGCGCAGCGCTTTTGCGGCGCGCCGGGGCGGTAGCTCTCGGGCGGGGCGCCCGCGGTGTTGACGATGTTGAAGTAGACCAGCTCCTCCCGCCTCAGAAGAATTCCGCAGGCGTGCGGCACCTTCGCAGCGAACCGCACCAGATCGAGCGAGACGCCCATCAGAGTGAGGTAGCGCGCCCAGGTCGCCGCCTCGACCGTCGCATTCTGCTCGAAGAGCTGGATGGCGCGTTCGGTTTCGCCCTCTCGGACCAAACGCTCCATCAACCCGCGGCCGCTTTTCGAGATCGAGGCGGGGTGCACGATGACGGCGGCGCCGTCGTCGACGAAACGGATCACGCCGCCGAGAAAGGCGTCGACGCAAGCGCTCGCGCACGCGGCCCCGCGCGGGACTCGCGCCGCGAGGCGGCGGCTCCGCAACGCATGGCCGATGCGATAGCCGTCCTCCACCGCGCCGCCGGGAGAATCGAACCACACCTCGAGGAAACCGCCCTGGGCCAGGCGGGCGTCGACGCGATCGGCGTCGCCGCGTTCGATCCGCCCTTCGAGCAAGAGAACCGGCGCACCCGCCGCATCGGACCGGATCGTCGCCGTCATCGCCGCCGCGGAACCGCAGCCGGGACCCGCCAGCCATCCCGTGACGGCGATGGCGGCGGCGCAGCGTCTCAACAATCGACCTTTGCGCGGGCGGTTTCGGCTGGATCGCAAAAGCGTCACGCGGGAACCCAGCCGTCGCCCTGGCGGCAGTAACGCGTCTCCTGGCGCACATCGCCGCGCCCGGGGATCGCCGCGACTTCCTGCACGGTGTAGCAATCGGCGCTCGTCCGCATCGCGGTGGCGCTGCCGGAGACGCCTTCGTTGGTCTCGCTGACCCAGTTTTGGGTCGCGGCGCGGCCGTCGAGATCTTCCGAGGCGGCGATCGCTTGCCGGCTCGCGGCCGCGGCTTTCTCCCGGTCGCGTTCGTCGAGGTAGCGTCCGATCTCGCCGCCGATCGCCACGCCCGCAGCCGCTCCGATCAAGCCGCCGATAATGGCGCCGGCGCGCCCTCCGAGCTTTTGCCCGACCAAGACGCCGATCGTCCCGCCGGCCACGCCGCCGGAGACCTGCCCGGTCTGCTCCTTCGTCGAGCAGGCGGTCAACAGGAGCGCGGTCGCCAGAAGCGACGCCAAGAAAGCGGCGGGTCGCCGCGGAACAGAAACAGTCGTCATCGTTTTCCCCTCGCCAGCAGCGCTCGCGGCGCGATGCGCGGCGCGCGGCCTAAAAAACCGGTCGCTCAAGACAGCGTTCAGCGGACCCGACGAAACTCGACGCGTCTGTTTCGACCGTCGTAGGCGTCGCCGTAGAGCGGCTGGCTCTCGCCTCGGCCCTCGGCCGACAGACGCCCGCGCTCGATACCGTGGTCGAGCACCAGAGCGGCGCGAACGCTTTCGGCTCTGCGTTCGGACAGCGTCTGGTTGAACCCAGATTCGCCCTGGGCGTCCGCATGGCCGACGATCTGAAGGCGCGCGCCCGGTTCGGACCGCAGGTATTCGGCGATCCGCGCGATGTGCGGACGGAAGGCGGGCGCGATCGCCGCGCTGTTCAGCGTGAACTGGATCGGGATCGACACCGCGCCCTGCGCGCTGCGGGACGGGGCGCCCGCTGATGGCGCGGCGACTGGCTCGGCGGCGGCGCTAACGCGTGGGAGGGCCGAAACGGCGCCGCCATCGCGCGCCGTCGCCCGCGTCGACGCCGTGCGGCTCGTCGGCGCGGTGGTCGCGTCGTCGAAAACGATCTGCCGCTCGCTTCCCAAGGCGCTTCTCAGCTCGTCGAGGGAAGGCACGCCGGCGCCGAGATCGACCACGCCGCCAGAAGACTGCGCCCAGACGGCGCCCGCGGGCGCTGCGAGAGCTGCGACGATCGCCAGCGCGGCGAGCGACCGGGGTTGAGCATTCATCAGCCTTTCCTCCTCAATTCTGTTCAGATCCGGCGCGCGCTCCCGGAAGAGGCGGTCAGCCCCCTCGCCCTGCGCTAACGCCCGACACGGTGGGTGAAGTCCGAGAACAAGCGGCAGCGGCCGCCGGCGAGCAGGTAGCCGGGCGGGCAGCCGTATTTGGTGGGAAGCGTCCAATGGTAGACGCAGACGCCCTGGTAGAACTCGACGCAGCAGCGGCCATTGCGCCGTCCGGCGCAGACGCAGCCGAGTTCGAGCGATCCGCCGGACACCAGCACGTCGCCGGAAACATGGGTCTCGCCGCAGCCGCCGACCGCGAGGCGCGCCTTGCCGGTCGCCACCACGTCGCCGCGCACCGAGCCGCCGCCCCCGACGGCGATTTCACTGTTGTGGTTGATTGCGTCGCCGCCGACCACGGCCGGGCCCTCGCCACGGCCGATCTCGGTCTGCGCGCGGCCGCCATCGGCCCGGGTGGCGACGTCGCCGCCCACCACCGCCCCGCCCGCCCCGCCGCCGACGATCGTCCGCGCGGAACCGCGCCGCGCGGTCGTGGACACGTCGCCGCCGATGGCGGTGTCGAGCCGCAAGCCGCCGGGGGCTTGGGCGTCGGCTGAGGTCGTCGCCAGAGCGAAACACACCGCGATCGCAGCGAGAGCGAGGACCTGAGGGAGCGTCTGGGCGAGGACCTGAGGGCGCGTCTGGGCGATCCTCGGCGCCGAGGCGTAAAGAGGCTGGCGGGGCCGCCGCCCAGGAGCCGGCGACAGGGCGCGGCGGAGATTCGTGGGGAAGCTCTTGAAACGAAAGCTCATGGCAGGACCACCAGGACGCGGTCGCGCTTGCGCGCCAGTCTTCGGAGCGCGTCGGCCAAACGGGCTGCGTTGGCGCGCTCGATCTCCTGTTCGGCGCCGGTCAGCGGCGACAATGGATCGGTGACGCCGCCGCGTGCGAGGACTGCGATCACCGCGTCCTCCTCGTCCGCATCGTCGAGCGCTTTCAACGTGTCGTCGAAGAGGCGCTCGCGCGCTGCGCGGGCGATGGCGCGGTTGGCGTTCAAGCCCGACCCGATCGCCGGTCCGGCCGGGCGGTCCGCGAAGCCGGCTCTAGCGCCAGAACGGCGCGTCGCTTCACGGCGTCGAACCGGCGCCGCTTGGGGCGCTGCTTGGGTCGATCCCGGCGCGACGCGGCGCAGATCGATGCTCAAGGACCCCTGGTTGACGACGGCTCCGGTCGCCGGCGGCGCGCTGCCGTCCGATCCGAGCACGATGATTCGATTGGTCGAGGTCGGCCAAGCCCGGTCGCCGACCTGGACGTCCCCCTGGACGCCCCCCTTGAAGCTCCCCTGGACAGCCTCTCGACCCGCCTCTGGGACCGTCCCCTGGGCCTGTGCGCCGGGGTCCGGCGCTCCGACGAGGACCGCTGCGATGACGAGCGCGACAAGCGCCGATCTCGCGCCGACGGCCCGGGGCGCGACCGGTGGGGGAGAGGTCCGGCCCAGAGGCCCGCGCTCGCGCGGAGCGCGGCTGTTCCTCGGCGATCCGCTGCGGCGGGCCCCGGCCGTCATGGCTGCGCCGCCCGGAAGGTGATCTTCTTCGCGCTGGTGCGGAGACGATCGACTTCCTGATGCTTGTAGATCGGATAGGCGACGCCCGGCCACTCGCCCTGGAGCGGGGCCAGATCAGGCTGATCGAGGATGGGCAACCGCGCAGGACCGGCATAGTCGATCTGGGTTCCGACGCAGGCGACGGCTTCCTCGTTCGTACTGCTCAAGACGATGCGGAACGGATCTCCGGGCCGCGGGACCGTCAGGGTCTGGCCGGGCTCGAGCCGATTGTCGGTCTGGAACCGGTTGGGGAAGATCCGAGCGGTCGTCAGCGTCCGGTCCTTCAAGTACTCGTAATAGCAGTAGACCTTCGACGGCTGCGTGACCGAAACGAGGAACCGCACCGGATCGCCGATCCGAAGCTCCGGATCCTCGAGCCGCAGGGACAAGCCGATCGGGTCGCGACCGGCCGCGGGCGCCGGCCCCGGCGCCGGCGGCGGCGCAAGGGCCGGGTCGCGCTCGGGACGGGCCACGATCCGGTCCGGCAGCGCGTTCTCCTCGTAGAGCGCGTTGAAAAGCTGGAAATCGATGCGGCCGTTCTGGACCAGGTCCCGCCGCGCCTTGGCCGCGGTCACCGCGTCCTGCAGCTCCGGCGACATCACGCCGTTCGCGGGCCCTGCATACTCTCCGGTCGCGGCGAGCGCGATCTGCACCGCTCGAGTCCGCGCCTCCGGGTCGAGGTCGTCATAGCGCTCGCGCGCCGTCTGCATCACGGCCGGATCGGTCGAGGGCAGTTCGAGGCAGCGCTGGTAGGGCACCTTGGTCCACTTCCCCACCAGCTCGATCAGGCTGTAGTCCATCAGGGTGCGGACGGCCTGCCCCCTGCCCTCGCGCTCCGAGGAGCCGAGGGAGACCGAGAGACCCGCGCCGAACGAGCCGCCGTTGATCAGCCCGCGCGCGGATTGGGACTCGTCGCTGCTGACGATCGTGATCGTGTTGCTCGCCGTGACGCCGGGCACGATCGTCCGGCTCGCCAGCCGCGCGATCTGCAGATCGATGCTGATCGTCCCAGCGGCTTGGTTGCGGCCCACGCCGAGGGAGACGTTGGGCAGCGTCACGCTCGCTTGCGCGCCGTCGGTCGCCACGTTGTTGTCGCTCTGGGAAATCGACCCGCGGATGTAGACGCGCGGCACGCGGGCGGCGTCGAGCCGGTTGAGCGGCGAGAACTGCTCCTGCAGCGTCACGATCGCGCCGCTTGCGGGCTCCACCGTGAAAAAGTCGAACGCGCCGCTGTGAAGCGACATGTCGGAGAGCGCCGAGATCACCATATCGCGCGCGCCGACCGAGACGCTTTGGGTGGCGTCGGGGATCTCGTCCGCGGTGATCAACAGGCCCCGTCGGCCGTTCTCGGCGAACAGACGGTCCATGCAACGCTTGGCGTGGCTGAAATTCGTGATGGTGCGGGCGACGGGCGTCTTCGGCTGGCCGATCGTCGCCACCTTGCCCGGCGCCGTCGCGCAGGATGCGGTGGCGAACGCAGCCAGGGACAGCGCCGCAATCCGGCGCAACGTGGCGTGCGTCATCGCTTCTCTCCCCCTCGTTTCCACCTCGCGCGCGCCGGGCCGGCCGAGAAACCGCCCAAGCCGAGCGCACGGGTCATTTTTCCCCGGACGCCATGCGGCGCCGTTCGGATGCGCGGCGCCGATCGACGGCGGTCCGGCCCGGCGGCGTCAGCGGCACAGGACCGTCACGCCGCCCAGGATGATCGTGCTCGTCTCGGTCCGCGCCCGCTCCTCATCGAGGAGGCTTTTCGGCAAAGCGCCCGGCGGCTCCGACGGGGCGGCGCCCAGGCGCACCGTCCCGTCGTCCTCGCATCGGCGCACCGTGTCCTTCGGCATCAGATCGCCGCCGCGCCGCCCCACTTCGTAGAGCGCGCGCGATTCCGCTTCGGCCTGCTGCACGCCAACCCGGGCGGACATGCCGCCCGGCGCCTGCGCGAGCGCCGCGCACGCCACAAGCCACCCCGCGGCGCAGAGCGGCGCGCCGGCTCCGAAGCGGGTCCGAAATGTCCGAACGGTCATCGTGCAGATCCCAACCCAGTGGCGCTTGTTCGGCTCACGGTCAGCAGGGCAAACCGCCGAGCGAACCGATCTGATTGACGGCGCACGCGTCCTTGCCCTCCGCCGTCGCGGTGATGTCCCGCGCCCGCACGCGGGTGTCGACGTCGCCGCCCACCGCGCCGCTGCTCGCGGAGCCCACCTGGTTCACTGCGGTCGCGCCTTCGCCCCGGGCGTTGGCCGTCACGTTCCCCACATCGACGTCCGAGGTGAAATCGCCGCCGATCGCCGGACCGTTCACCGACCCCGCGCCCGAGCCGCTGAAGACGTCGACGGCGAGACCGCCCGTGCTCTGGCCGACGGCCGCGCTCGACATGCCGAGCGCAAAAGCGCCGGCCAGGATCAATTTCATGTTCATCGCACTCGCCTTTCCAGTGATCGCAGGGCCAATCGCGCCCGCCTCCTCGAGACCGACGCGCCCGCCGCCCTCCTCCGTTCCGCGCCCCGCGCTCAGCGCGGCGCGGGCTCCTCCGGCGATCCGCCTTCCGCAGCGGCTTCGCGGCCGTCGACACAGCCGGAGCGTCCGTCCGACGACGTCCCGTTCACGCGGATGCGGACGGATCCAGCCACCGACGCATCGCCGATCGAACCGACGCAGTTGCGCGCGGAGGGACCCTCCGCCCGCACAGAGCCCGTCTCGACGACGATGGAGACGTCCCCGCCGATGCGCGGCCCGGATCCGGGCTCGCGCTCGGTCTCCGTTGATCGACCCTGATCGGATTGCGCCTTGGCTTCGCGCCCTAAACCATCGGGAATCGCAGGAGGAAACGTCAGGACCACCGTTGCGCCGAGGCCGCAAGCGACGCTCCGCCAAACAGTGTTCCCAACGCTGGATGAAACGCCCTCGCCGCGCCGCATCGCCGCCTCCTCGCCTTCCTATTGGCGATAAATCCACTTTTTCGGGATTCGCTCAAGGCTTTTTTCGGCGATTGACGGGCGCGACTGCGCCAAACGGCGGCAGGTCGGTCGACCCGCGCCTTCTCATGATCGTTAAGTTGTTGATTTCCCTGGTCCGGGCGGCTGGATTCGAACCAACGACCTACGGTACCCAAAACCGTCGCGCTACCAGGCTGCGCCACGCCCGGACACCAGGGACCTCGCGCTTACTCCGTCGCGCGGGCGGACGCCAGCGGAATTGGGATCGATTAGGCGATCACGCCGCGTCCGTCGCGCCGACTCAATCGGGCGGCCCGAGTCGCTCCTGGCGGGGCGGCAGCATGGCGCGCATGGCGTCGGCCGAGACATGGTCGCCGGCGGCGATCCCGCGACGCGCGGCCTCCCCGCCCCGGATCTCGAGCACCGCCCGAATCGGCGCGCCCGACGGGATCGAGGTCTCGTCGTGGGGAATCGCTTCAGCGTGCACCCGGTGGATGACGCCGTCGGCGCGAATAAAGAGCATGTCGAGCGAAATGAAGGTGTTGCGCATCCAAAAGGCGGCGGGCTGCACGCGCTGATAGACGAACAGCATGCCCTGATCCGCGGGCAGGCTGCGGCGGAACATCAAGCCGCGGCTCCGGGCGGGTTCCGTGTCCGCGAGCTCTGCCGCGAAGAGATGCGCCGCGCCGTCCCCGGTCGTCACCGTCACCGCGGTCCAGGGCAAGACCAGACGCGGCGGTTCCGCCGCCGTCGCGGCCGATCCGTCCTGCGCCCGGACGCCGCCCGGAGCTCCGAGAGAGCCGACCAGAGGGCCGAGGCCCAGCCCTACGCCCAGCGACGCGGCCAGCGCCGCGCCTTGGCGGAGCCGATGACGCCGATCGAGATCGGGGCTCATTCCGCGCGCCACTTGGCCCCGGGGCGGCCCGCCGCCGCCAGGGCGTCGCCGAGGCAGAGCGTCGCGAGCACCGCGTAGCTCGGCCCCATCAGGGTCGGGTCGAGCACGGGGGCGCCAAGGGCGATCGCCGCGCAAAGCACGGAGATGACGAGGTCCAGGACCGTGCAGGCCGGCCGCCAGGAGGCGTCGACAAGCGAGATCGCCGCGGCGAGGAACACCAGAAGCTGGCCGAGGGTCAGCGGCAGGACGTCCGCGAACGGCCAGAATTCTCGCGGAGGCTCGCGCAGCGGAGCGTCCGCGCCGCCGCCCGCGACCACGGCGAAATAGCCGACGACAAAAAGAAACGCGATCGGTACTCTCGGCGGCATGCGATCAAGACCTCTCCGTACGCCCGGGCCTTCCCATCCCGGCCGCCGTCTCCCACGGCTCCGCGACGCGTTTCCGGCGCCGCTGCTCGGCGCGGCCGCTCTCGCTCTGCTGGTCGGCGGGTGCGGCGCGCTGCCGCCGCTGCCGGAGCGCGACGTGCTGGAGGAGAGCGATATCGGCCTCAGCAACCTCACGCAACCGCCGGCGCCGCCGGTGATCACCGCGCGCTCGGGCGACGAGATCGCGGCGGCCAGCGCGCGGGCCGCGCCCGACCGGCTCGAAACCCTCGCCTCGCTGGAGCGCGCGGAGCGGCGGCCCGGGCCGGAACTCGCCTTCTTCTTCGAGGCTGCGACCGGACGGGCCTATCTGGCGGCCGGCCGCGGCAAAGCGCTGGCCCGGGGGGAGCCGGCGGAGACCTGCCCGGCCTTCGGCGCGGCGCTCGACCGGCCGTCGATCCGGGACGCGACCGAGGTCGCGCTGTCGCGCTGCCTCGCCAGCCGGCCGGCGGGCGCGGCGGATTGCGGCTGCCGTCTGATCGTGGCGGGCGAGGTGCTGCTGGCGCCGCCGGAGACCTTCGACTACGCCCGCGGCCTCGCGGCCCGCCTGGTCGGCGACAGCGCCGCCGGCCCGATCGATCTGCCGCTGGTGGCGGACGGTCCCGATCCGTCCGGGCTGCCAGGGGCGGAGACGCGCGCGCTGGCGCTGCGCTCCGCGGCGGGGCCTGCGGGCGGGCTGACGATCGAGCCCGACGGCGGCGCTCGGCTCACGCTCGGCGAGGCGGTCTATCAGGGGCGCTGGCGGGCGGAGGGTTTCCGGCGCGGGCGGCTCGCCGGCGTCGTCGGGCTGCGGGGCGCGACCGGGCGCGCGCTCACGCTGTTCATCGGGTACGACCCGGCCGAGGTCGAGGCGCGGCGCCCTGAACTGTTGCGCAAAGCCTCCGAATTGCGGGAATAGACCCCGAAGGCCGCCCGCGGAGGAGGCGGCGCGCAGACCGGGGACGCGGGGATGGAAGAGGTCCGAGTTCAAAGCGGAGCGCAGAGCGCGGGATCGGAGGCGACGCCGCAGATGGAAGCCGCGATGCTCGCGGCGAGGGCGCTCCAATATGAAACCTATGTACGGGAAGCCGAGGCGCTGATCGGCCGACGCGCCGAAGTGAACCGTTTTTACGTTTCTCTCAATACTGCACTTATTGGCGGCTTCGGGTACTTGATTGTTTCGAATTCGAGCTTTCTGCATGAACAAGAGAGTGGCGAAGCCGCTAGGCTTTTCGAGCATATTTTTGCAACCGCCCCGGTTTTTGGACTTGTGATCTGCTACCTCTGGTATGCGATCCTGCAATCGCAGCGGGGCATCATTCGCTCTAAGTTCGACGTGGTTCACGATCTAGAGGGGCGACTGCCGGAGCGCCCCTATGCGGCGGAAGCCGAGGGCTGGCGCAGCAATACCGCCCCGCGCTCGAACGCGATGACGCCTGGACGCTTTGAGCTGCTGCTCCCCTTCGTCTACGCGATCGGCTACATCTCGATCGCGACGGCGGCGTTCGAAATCCCCAACAGCGTTATGCAGGCCATCGAAAAAGGTCGCGAAGCCGCATCGCAGCCGTCACGAACCGGGACGACGCCCGAGTAACGGCGCCCGCCTCGCTCCGCCTCCGCCGCTCAGCAGCCGCCGCGGTCCTGCTCGACGCGGTCCTGCTCGACGCGGGTCCAGACCTGGCTGCGGCCGAACAGCGGGATCCCGACATAGCCGCGCAGGTGCAGAGCCCCATCGGCGCGAACCTCGACCCGGCCGCGATAGGTCGCGCCGTCGTTCGGGTCGTAAAGGGCGCCGCCGGCCCAGCGGCCTTCGGCCTCCCGCCGCAGGCCGCGGATGGTTCGGAGGCCGCAGACCGGCCGTCCGCGCTCCTCCGGGTCGGGGTTCCGGCGATCGGTGAGCGGCGCGCCGTCCTCGTTGGTCGGCTTGGCGAGCCAGACGATCGTGCCGCAGGCGGCTTCGGCCTGGCCCTCACAGGGGTGGATCTCGATGACGCCGCGTCGGGATTCCGTCAACCAGAGCCCGAACACCGGGTCCGAGGCGGCGGCGCCCGCCGAAAAGCCCACGACCGCAAGCGCCAGCGCAACTCTTTGTCCATGTTTTCGCATTAACGCCTCGGTCATCACAGTCTCCGCCCGCCGGGACGACGGCGCCATCCCCATGCGCCGGGCGTGCGAGGGAAAGGCGGCGTGATCGATCGTGACGGCGGCCGCCGGCGCACAACCATGGGCGCCGCCTTATGTGTCATGAAGGCGTCGCACAGCCGCGGCGCAAGCAGCGAGGACGATCCCCGATGGCGAAATATGCAGGTCGCTCCGCGCGCCATGTGAAATCCGTGAACCTCGCGCTGCAGGGCGGCGGGTCGCACGGGGCCTTCACCTGGGGCGTGCTCGACAAGCTGTTCGAGGACGGCCGGATCTGGATCGAGGCGATCTCCGGCACCTCCGCGGGCGCGATGAACGCGGTGGTGGCGAGCCAGGGGATGTATGAGAACGGCGGGGCCGGCGCGCGCGAGGCGCTCGACGCGTTCTGGAAGGCGGTTTCGGAGGCCGGGCGACACAGCCCGCTGCAGCGGACCCCGTGGGACATGATGACGGGCAACTGGTCGCTCGACCGTTCGCCCAGCTATCTGTTCATGGACGTGCTCAGCAGGCTGTCCTCGCCCTATGACCTCAACCCGCTCGGCATCAATCCGCTGCGCGAACTGGTCGACGAGATGGTGGACTTCAAAAAGGTCCGCGACTGCCAGGACATGCAGATCTACATCTCCGCCACCAATGTCGAAACCGGCCGGGTGCGGGTGTTCGAGCGGGACGAGATGAGCCTCGACGTGGTGATGGCGTCCGCCTGCCTGCCGTCGCTCTACCAGGCGGTGATCATCGACGGCGAGCCGTACTGGGACGGCGGCTATATGGGCAACCCGGTGCTGTTCCCGTTCTTCTACAACAGCCCCAGCCAGGACATCGTGATCATTCAGATCAATCCGGTGAAGCGCGAAGGCGTGCCGAAATCGGCGCGGGAGATCCAGGACAGGGTGAGCGAAATCACCTTCAACAGCGCGCTCTTGAAGGAGCTTCGCGCCATCGACTTCGTGGCTCGGCTGATCGAGGAAGGCCGGCTGACCAGCAACGAATACCGAAGCATGCACATCCATATCGTCGAGGCGCGCAAAGAGATGCGCAATCTCGGCGCGTCCTCGAAGCTGAACGCGGAGTGGGCGTTTTTGCTGCATCTGAAGGAGATCGGACGCAAAGCGGCCGCGAAGTGGATCGACACGCATTTCGACGATATCGGGCGGCGCTCGACCGTCGATCTGCGCGAAATGTTCTCCGGGACAGTGGGGCCGAGCCTCGAGTAAGCGCGCGGGCGGGCGATCGGCTGAGACGGGCGTCGCCGCCGCGCGGCGAGGCGTCGATTCGCGATGGCTTCTCGGTCGGGGCCGCTTCTAGGCTCTCGGATGGTCGCCGCCCCGCCTGGGCGCGACGCGCCGGGAGAGCCCTCATGCCGATCAGCGTCTTCGACATCTTCAAGATCGGGGTCGGGCCCTCGAGCTCGCATACGATGGGGCCGATGAGCGCGGCGGCGCGATTTCGGCGCGAGGCGGTCGAGGCCCTGACCGCGCGCGGCGACACCGCCGACCCGTTCCGGTTCGAGTGCCGGCTGTTCGGATCGCTCGCCTGGACCGGCCGCGGACACGCCACCGACGGGGCGGTGACGCTCGGGCTCTGCGGGGTCGAGCCCGACCGGTTCGACGCGGACGAGGCGGAAGGGCTGAAGGCTCTGGTCGCGACCGAAGGCCGGACGCCCGAGGCGGGGCCGGTCTCGCTGCTCTACGACGCCGAGCAAGACCTGATCTTCGATTTCGAGACCACGCGCGAAGAACATCCGAACGCGATGGCTCTCCGGTGCCTGCGCGCCGGCGAAGGGCCGATGCGGGGCGAGGTTATGCTCGAGCGGACCTATTTCTCGATCGGTGGCGGCTTCGTGCTCGAGGCCGCGGAGATGGCGGCCCGGGAGGATGCGGGTCTCGCCCAACCCGCCGAGACGCCCCCGCCCCACCCGTTCCGGACGGCCGCGGAGCTGCTCAGCCTCTGCCAGACGCGCGGGCTTTCGATCGACGCGGTCGCGCGGGCGAACGAGCGGGCGCGGCGCGGCATCTCGGACGAGGAGGTGGACGCGCGGCTCGATGCGCTGCTCGACGCGATGTTCGCCTGCATCGACCGGGGGCTGAAGACGCGCGGGCCGCTGCCGGGTCACCTCAAGGTGAAGCGGCGCGCGCCGGATCTGGCCGACAGCCTGTCGGATGGCCGGAACGCGCTCCAGCCGCATGCGGCGACGGACTGGCTGATGGTCTACGCGATGGCGGTCAACGAGGAGAACGCGGCGGGGGGCAAGGTGGTGACCGCCCCCACCAACGGCGCGGCCGGCGTGACGCCGGCGGTGCTCCGCTACTATCTCGGGCACTGCATCGGCGCCGACCGGGCGGGGGCGCGACGGTTCCTCCTGACCGCCGGCGTGATCGGCGCGCTGATCAAGAGCAACGCCTCGATCTCGGGCGCGGAGGTCGGGTGCCAGGGCGAAGTCGGCTCGGCGGCGGCGATGGCGGCGGCGGGGCTCGCCGCCGGGCTCGGGGCGACGCCGGAGCAGGTGGAGAACGCGGCCGAGATCGCGCTGGAGCATCATCTCGGGATGACCTGCGATCCGGTCGGCGGGCTGGTGCAGATCCCCTGCATCGAGCGCAACGGGCTCGGCGCGATCAAGGCGGTGTCGGCGGCGTCGCTCGCCCTCCGCGGCGACGGCGCGCATCTGGTGCCGCTCGACGCCTGCATCGAGACGATGCGCCAGACCGGGCTCGACATGAACGCCCGCTACAAGGAGACCAGCCAAGGCGGGCTGGCGGTGAACCTGCCGGAGTGTTGACCGACGGCGCGCGGTCCTGGCGAGATGCCGTCGCACACGATGATCTCGCCGGGGGGAAGCGCGGCTATGCGGGCTCTGCAGGTTCTCGAGGCGGATATGCGTCGATTGGACGTGAGGCTGGCGCCAGAGACTTGGCGGGCGATTTCCGGCTCGCTGCGCGAGACCGCCTATCCGGCCGGCGCCGTCATCATGAGCCAGGCGAAGGTCTCGGAGCATTGGATGTTCCTCAGCCGCGGCCTGGCGGCCTCGGAGCAGACGCTGCCGAACGGCGGGACCGCGATCGCGCGATTCTTCGAGGCGGGGCAGATCTGCACGAATTTGACCAGCGCCTGGTCGCGCGACATCGCCAACGACGATCTGATCGCCATCACCGATGTCGAAGGCTTGCTGGCGCCGGACGCGGTGTTTCGCGAGGCGCTGCTGTATGGGCAGGGCTTCGGCGTCTATCTGCGGCTGAAGCTGATGGAGACGCTGTTGTTCGACAAGGAGATCATCTGCGCCAAAACCGCGGGCGACACCGAGACCCGCTACCGGTTCCTGGAAGAACGCCATGACGCAGTGATCGCGGGGTCGCCGAAAAAGGACGTGGCGCGTTTTTTAGGCGTGACGCCACAAGGGCTGAGCCGGTTCTTGAAGAAGCGAAGCGGCGAAGCGATGAACCCAGGTTAAGCGGCGCCGCGGCCAATCGGTCTAACCTTTCGGCAGATTCGAGACTGCGCGGGGGAAGACCAAGTGGGACGTTCGCTTTCAGCTCTGGCGGCGCTGGCCGTCTTGTTCACTCTGCTTTGGGCGCCGATCGGCCAGCAGGCGTTTCTAGCCGAGCACTGGATGAAGATCGGGACGTTCGCGGCGCCGATGCTGCTGTTCATGGCGCTCACCAACCGAGGGCCGGATGCGGGCCCCTGGCTGGGCGACCCCAAGCTGATGGCGACCCTGCTGCTTTGCAGTTATCTGCTGCATCAGTTCGAAGAGCATTGGGTGGATCTCCTCGGACGCCTGTACCCGCTCCGGGATATGCTCAACGAGATGCTGGCCAAGTACGCCGGAGACGCCGCCCGGGGCGCGATGTCTGGCGAGGCCATTTTCTACATCAACACCGGCGTCGTCTGGTTGGTCGGCTTTCTGGGTATCTGGCGCGCGCCTGATCATCTGTTTCCGTCGCTGGCGATGGCGGGCGTCATGATCGTCAACGCCGTGTTCCATGTTCTGAACACCGTCGCCGACCACGCCTATAATCCCGGCCTGGCCACGGGGCTGATCCTGTTCCTGCCGCTCTCGCTGGCCTATGCGACGGCGCTGGTCCGCGCCGGACGCGTCGGCGTCGCCGTGGTCTTGGCCGGG
>JBCBRF010000014.1:28524-36352 GCA_039819865.1 Pseudomonadota bacterium
TATGCTCTGACGCCGCTCGCCATGTTCAGGCGCGCAGGCCAGGCTCAGTCGGCGCGAGGCCTGTAGCCCGCGTCGAACAGGCGGGAATGGATCAGGGCGTCGGCGGTCGCCGCGTTGCAGGCCACCACGACGTCGTAGAGCACCGAGACCCGGAGCAGCGCCTTCACGTCGACATCGTGCGGCAGGGCGACGAGCGGGTCGGTGAAAAACACCAGCATGTCGATCCGGCCCTCGGCGATCATCGCGCCCAACTGCTGGTCCCCGCCCAAGGGGCCGCTCTTGAGACGGGTGACGTCGAGGCCGACGCGGTCGGCGACCTGGCCGCCGGTGGTGCCGGTGCCCCAGAGCAGGTGGCGGGCGAGGACGTCCTTGTGACGCCGCGACCACTCGATCATCGAGGGCTTCTGGCTGTCATGGGCGACCAGGGCGATGCGGAGCTGCGTCGGGGCGGCGGCGGCGTCCTCTGACATGATCTCGGACATGATCTGCTCCCTTGGCGATGCGGCGGTCACGATCCGGCTCGCGCGTTCGGGCCGGCGGCCTCAGGCTTCGGCCGGCGCGCCCGCGCGGCGGCGCTTCGGCCCCGCGACGCAGGCGAGAGCGAGGATCGCGCCCGACACCGTCGCGATCATGCCGGCCGCGCTCACCGCATTCTGATAGCCGAGCCAGAGCGGTCCGTAACCCGCCAAAACATAGCCGAGCACGGCCGAGGCGGTCGCGAAGACCACGCTCCAAGCCACCTGGGCGCCCAGGCGGTCGGTCATCAGCCGCGCGGCCGCGGGCGGACAGATGAACATCGCGATCACGATGATCGAGCCCACCGCGTCGAAGGCCGCGACGGCGGCGATCGCGGCGGCGATCACCAGGCCGATCGAGAGCGCGGTCGTCGGCGCGCCGACGCTCCGGGCGAAGCCCTCGTCGAAGGTCGCGAGCGCGAGCGGCCGCCAGAAGATCCAGAGCAGGAGGGCGATCGCCGCCGTGACCAGCGCGAGGCGCGGCAGTTCGGGCGGCAGGGCGGCGAGCGCCGTCGGATCGAGCAGCGAGGACCAGCCCTCGGCGTCGAACCAGATCAGGCTCTCCAGATTGCCCATGAGCGCATGCTCGACGTCGAGATGGACGCTCGAGGTGTCGGATTGCTCGAGGAGCAGCACGCCGGCCGCGAACATCGCGGTGAAGACGACGCCCATGGCGGCGCCGGGCTCGATGCGGCCGAGACGCTTCACCGCCTCGATCAGGGCGACCGCGACGATGGCGGCGGCGGCGGCGCCGAGGAGCATGGTCCAGCTCGCGACCGCGCCGGTCATCAGGAAAGCCGCGACCACGCCCGGCAGCACGACGTGGGAGATCGCGTCGCCGATCAGCGCCTGGCGGCGGAGCAGCAGGAAGTTGCCCGGCAGCGCGCAGGCGATCGAGGCGAGCACGCCGATCAGCATCGGGGTCAGGCTAAGCTGTACGAACTCGGCTCCCATCCTGGTCCATCCTCAGCGCGGCGGTCGGTCCGCCGTCGGTTGCGACTCGCGTCTCGCGTTTAGATCGCCGCGGGCGCGGGCGGGCCGAGACGGCGGTCGATCTCGGCGATCTCGTCCGCCGTAAGCACCGTCTCGATCTTGGTCAGACCGTCGTAGCGTCGGTCGCTCTCGGGGTCGCTGCCGCCGGCGCGGAGCAGATCGCGGGCGACGGACCAGCGAGCCTCGTCGCGGGCGGCCTTGGCGGCCTGGGCGCGCCCCGCCTCGGTCGGCACGCCGTCCGGGCGGATCAGATCGTCGCGGCGCAGCACCCGGAGCGTCAGCCCGTCATGGATGGTCTCGCCGCGGGCGAGCGCCAGCAGGCCCTGGCGGCGATGCACCTGAAGCTGGAAACGGCGACGGCCGAGGAGCGCGGCGACGAGGCCCCGGTGCGGCGCGAACAGCAGCGAGGCCGCGAACAGGCCGGCGGCGACCAGCACGATGATCGGGCCGGTGGGCAGCGCGGGCGCGGAGGCGGAGATCGCCGCGCCGACATAGCCCGAGACGCCGCCGACCGCGCCCGCGAGCGCCGCCATGCGGTCGCTGCGCTCCGTCCAGAAGCGCGCGGTCGCGGCCGGGATGATCAGGAGCGCGACGATCAGGATGAGCCCGACCAGCTTCAGGCCGATCACCGTGACCGCCATCACCAGCGCCATCAGCGCCAGATCGAGGCGGGCGACCGGCAGGCCGCTCGCCGCGGCGTGCTCCGCGTCGAAAGCGACCAGCGTGAAGGGGCGCCTGAGCGCCAGGGTGGCCGCCAAAGCGCCCGCGCCGCCGATCGCGATCACGAGGGCGTCCTGGAACAGCATGCCGGCCGTCGAGCCCAGCAGGAAGCTCTCGAGACCCGCCTGGCGGCCGACGCCGACGCTCTGAATGATCGTGAGCAGCACGACGCCGAAGCCGAACGTGACGGACAGGACCGCGCCGATCGCGGCGTCCTCGGACAGACGGGTGCGGCGCGTGATCCAGTCGACGGCGAGCAGGCCCAGGCCCGCGGAGGCGGCCGCCCCCGCGGTCAGGCCCAGCAGATCGCGGCCGTCGCCGCCGAGCGCGGTCATCGCGAGAAAGGCGAGGCCGACGCCGGGCAAGGTCGCGTGGGCGACGGCGTCGCTCACCAGGGCGCGCTTGCGCAAGAACAGGAAGGAGCCGATCGCCCCGGCCGCGACGCCGAGCAGCCCTGCGCCGACCGCGACCAGCGCGGCGTTATAGCCGGCCTGGAGGGTCAGCGCGGCGAGCAAGCCGTCCATCGCGACGCCCTCACCCCGCGCTCGGCGCGGCGCCGGCCGCGGCCACGCTCGACATCGCGAGCGGATCGACCTGGGCCATGGTCAGGCGCCCGCCATAGGCGCGCTGGAGGTTCTCCGGGGTCAGGGTCTCGGCGATCGGACCCTCCGCGACCCGGCTCCGATTGATCAGGAAGGCGTGGTCGAAATACTCGGGCGCGGTCGACAGGTCGTGATGCACCGCAACCACCGCCTTGCGCTCCGCGCGAAGGTCCTTCAGCACGGCCACGATGGCGCGCTCGGTCGCGGCGTCGACGCCGGCGAAGGGCTCGTCCAGCAAGTAAAGATCGGCGTCCTGGGCCAGGGCGCGGGCCAGGAACACGCGCTGCTGCTGGCCGCCGGAGAGCCGGCCGATCTGACGGTCGGCGAACGCCGCCATGCCGACCCGGTCGAGGGCCTCCATCGCCGCGGCGCGGCGGCGGGCGTCGACGCGGCCGAACAGGCCCAACTGGCCGTAGAGCCCCATCAAGGCGACGTCGATCACGCGCGCCGGGAAATCCCAGTCGACGCTCGCGCGCTGCGGGACGTAGGCGATCCGGTCGCGCATCCGAGCGATCGGCCGGCCGAACATCGTCACGCCGCCCGACAGCGCCGGGATTACGCCGAGCGCCGCCTTCAACATGGTCGATTTGCCGGCGCCGTTCGGCCCGATCACGGCGGACAGGGTCTCCGCCGGGAAAGTGGCGTCGACCGAGAACACCACCGGTTTCTGGCCGTAGGAGACCGTCATCCCGCGGATCGCCAACGGGCTTTCTGCGAGGGCATTGTCGGCGGCGCGCTCGCCGTTCGAGGCCGCGAGCTCGAGGGTTTGGGTTCTCATTCTCTCATCCTTCCGCGCGCTCAGACGGCCAGGCGGCCGAGCCGGCCGCGCTCAGGCGCGTCGCCGCCGAGCGCGCGCGCGATCGTCGTGACATTGTGGTCGATCATCCCGAGGTAGGCGCCTTCGTAGGTCCCGTCGGGGCCCATGGCGTCCGAGTAAAGCTCGCCGCCGATCTCGACGGTCCAGCCGCGCGCCGCGGCGCCCTCGACCAGCGCGCGCAGATTGCGGTCGGACACGCTGGTCTCCACGAAGACGGCGCGGACCCGGCGCTCCACCAGCGTGTCGACGAGGGCGCCGATCCGGGCGAGACCCGCCTCGCTCTCGGTCGAGATGCCCTGGACGCCCAGCACCTCGTAGCCGTAGGCCCAGCCGAAATAGTTGAAGGCGTCATGCGCGGTGACCAGGACGCGGGCGTCCTCCGGCGGGCTCGCGAGCACGGTGCGCGCATAGCCGTCGAGGGCGACGAGCTCCTCGCGATAGGCGGCGAGGTTGGCGGCGAACAGCGCTTCTTCCTCGGGCCGCGCGGCGACGAGGGCGTCGGCCACGGCCGCGACGGCGTCGCTCCAGAGCTGCGGCGCCATCCAGATATGCGGGTCGAGCCGGTCGGCGTAGTCGTCATGCGCGATCCGGAAGGCGTCGGGCGATCCTTCGGCGGCGAAGCGCACGGGCTTGCGTCGCCCGAGCTGCATCAGGAACTCCTCCATCTGGGCTTCGAGATAGAGGCCGTGGGCGAGCACCAGATCGGCGCGGGTCATCGCCGCGATGTCGGAGCGGGTCTGGCGGTAGGCGTGGGGATCGACGCCCGGGCCCATCAAAGCGCGGACGGCGACGCGGTCGCCGCCGACGACCCGGGCGGCGTCGGCGATCATGCCGGTGGTGGCCACAACCTGGATCGGGGCGTTCGCGCGCGCCGCGCCGGGCGCGCCGGCGACCACCGCAGCCGCCGCGACGGACGCGAGAAATCCGCGGCGGCCGACCGACGAGCCCACACGCTCGGGCGGCGTCGCCGCGCCTTGCCCCTTCGACCCCGTCACAATCTGCGACACAACACGCATCCTCGCCTCATTCCTTCCAACGCCGCACGGGCCGGATCGCCCGTTCCTGCTTTGATATTGAGTATGATTTGCAACTGTCAATGCTCATGAGATCCATTCTCATCTGGAGCGCCAAGCTGAGACCGGCGACGACCCGCATCCGCCGGGCGCGGGGCGCGGTGAGAAGGGTTCTCATCTGCGCTTGCAAATCGTCGACCGGACGATCAGGTTCCGCGCCATGAACGAAGAGGATCTCCGGGCGAAACAATTCGAGGACGCGCTTCGCGACGAGGGCGTGCGGATCACCCGTCAGCGCACCGCGCTGATCGAAGTGCTGTCGGAATCGCGCGATCATCCGGACGCGGACGAGCTGCATCGCCGGGCGCGGGAGAAAGACTCGTCCGTCTCGCTCGCGACCGTGTATCGGACGCTGGCGCAGCTCGAGGAGATGGGGCTCGTCCATCGCCATGTGTTCGCCGGCGAGGCGGCGCGATACGAGACCACCGACCTGCCGCACCACGACCACATCATCAATATCGAGACCGGCACGATCACCGAGTTCCGATCGGGCGAGATCGAGAAGATCCAGGAGCGGATCGCGCGCGAGCTCGGGCTCGAGATCGTGCATCACCGGCTCGAGCTTTATTGCCGGCCGATCCGGGATTCGGCGCCCGACGAGGGCGCGGCGACGCCCGAGGAGGGCTGAGCCGCCCGCGGAGACGCGAAGACGCGAAAAAGCCGGGGCGCGGGACCCCGGCTTACGCTTAGTCAGGCGCGCGCTCGGGCGCGGAAGGCTCAGTCGTCGAGCATGCCGTCGACCCAGCCGGGGCCGAAGGTCTCGGTCAGATAGGCGCGCTCGGGCAGAAGCTCCTCCTCCAGCATCGCCATCACGCCGGCGGAGACGGGCAGCTTTTTGGAGACGTGCTTCTTCTCCTCGGCGCCGTCGTATTCGACATGCGGCACGCCCAGGAAGTCCTCGACGCGGGCCAGCAGCTTCTCGGGGCGCTTGGCGATGTCGGGGAAGAACAGGGTCATGAACTGGTCGTCGGGGAACACCGAGCGCCAGGTCTCGAAAACCTGACGGTACTTGCTGCGGGCGATGGCGCCCTCGACCAGGGCGTTGCCCTCGACGAACGCCTCGTCGACGATCTCGGCTTCGCGCTTCTTGGCGATCATGCGCAGATGCGAGACCGCGCGGTCGATCGGGTCGCGGACGATGAACAGGATCTTGCAGTCCGGGTTCATCGCGTAGACCTGCTCGACGCCTGCTTTCGGCAGCACGGCGTAAGCGGGGGTGATCTCGCCCTTCACCTTGCCCTCGGCGCGGGGATGCTCGAACACGGCGGAGTACCAGCGGGGATCGTCGCGGTCGAACTGGCGAATGCCGGCCACATAGTCCTTCATGTCCTCACGCCGGTCGAAGCGGTCGAGCACGGTGTTCAGGAGCTTCGCCGCCCAGGGTCGATGGCTGCGGACGTGCACGTGGTTGAAATAGTGCACTTCCTTCATCGGCGGGATGAAGACGTTCTTGTTTTGACGCAGCAGGCGCGACAGCCAGGTCGTCGCGGTTTTTTGCGCGCCGATGCACAGAAAATCCGGCGTCGCAGTCGGGTCCGCCGCGCCCCCAGCGGCCGGTGCGACGTCTTTGATGATGTGGGCGACAGCGTGTTGATCCGCCATTGGTCCGACCTCTCCTCGTTGGCGCCCGCGGCGGGCGAGCGATTGGCGGAGCAGGTCTGCAAGGGTTGTGCCCGGAGGGCGCGTTCGGCCTTCTTATTATCGTATTCAGGCGCCCCGCTTTCGCGCTCTGGGTTCGCGCTTTGGGTTGTCGTCGCCCCCAAAGGCTTCGGCGCCGCGGGATGTTCCTTTTCGAGATTGCGCTCCCGCCCGGGCCGGACGGACGGCCTTCAGCGAGCGGCGGCGGCCGGATCGGTCCGGGCGATCACGCTCGATAGCGGGACCAGCGCGATCTCCCGGTCGGAGCGCTCCTCCAGCCAGCGCTCGAGCACGTCCAGCGTCGCGGCGTGCGGGTGCCCGATCGCGATGGCGTGGCCGCGCCGGACCGCGATGCGCTCCGCCTGACGCAACCGACGGGCGATCTCCGCCCGGTCGATCACCGCGTCGAGGAAGATGTCGTTCTCCTCATGCGGCACGCCGGCGCGGTCCGCCTCCTCCGCGGCGACGCTGTCGACGGCGGTTCGGCTGTCGAGGAAGGCGAGCCCGCGCGCGCGCAGCTCGGCCATCACGGGCGCCATGGCGGCGGGGCTCGCCGTCGCGGCGCTGCCCATGTGGTTGTTCACGGCGAAGTAGCCCTCGAACCGCGCGAGATGACGCCGGAGGCGGCGCAGATTCTCTTCGGGCGGCGCGTTTGGCGCGATGGCGTCCGGGCCCGGGTCCTGCGGCCCCTTGGGCCGCATCGGCACATGCAGCAGCGCCTCCCGTCCAAGACCGCGCAGGTGCTCGACCAACGCATCGGCCCCTGGAGCGTCGGGCATCAGGGCGACCGAGATCGGGGCCGCGAGCGCCAGCACCCGCTCGGCGGCGGCGCGGTCGGGGCCGACATCGTCGATCACGATCGCGAGCATGGCGCGGCCGCCGATCTCGGGCGCCGGGGCGGCGTAGCGCCGCCAGGGCGGCGGGCTCGGCTCGGGCGGGGACGGCTCAGGCGGCTCGGCCCGGGGCGCGGCCGGATCCGCGGATGCGGGCCCGCCGGCGGTCGGCGCGCCGGACGTCGCGGTTTCGAACGCCGGGGCCTCCGCCGCCGGGGCCTCCGCCGCCGAGGCCGCCGTCGCCGGCGGCGGCGCGTCGCCGCGCAGGATGTCGGGACGCGCGCCCGAGACGGGCGGCGCCAGATCCATCAGGCCGAGGATCTCGGGCGAGGCCTCCGAGCCGCCCTGCTGGTCTCGCCGCCGCCTCAGACGGCGCCGTCCGCCGCCGAGCCCGCCGTTGGAGCCGCGGCCTCCGCGGGGGAGCGCTGGCCGGACGCTTTCCGCGAGGAGCCCCGCGCCGGGTCGACGAGCGCGCCCGCCCCCGACGCCGCCGAACCCGACGCCGCCGAACCCGATGGCGAGGCCCGCCTCCAAGCCGCTCTCGACGCGGCGCGCGCCGTCGCGCAGGATGTCGGGACGCGCGCCCGAGACGGGCGGCGCCAGATCCATCAGGCCGAGGATCTCGGGCGAGGCCTCC
>JBCBRF010000015.1:0-36210 GCA_039819865.1 Pseudomonadota bacterium
AGCTGGCCGAAACCGACCCCGCGGCGGCCAGGGCGCGGGTCGAGGAGATGTGCGAGAAGCTCCTCGCCAACACCGTGATCGAGCGCTACGAGGTCGAGATCTCGATGTGAGCGGGCGCCGAACCGGCTCGACACGACACGCGTGAATGAGGCCCCGATGAAGACCGCCGTCATCGTCTTTCCCGGCTCGAACTGCGACCGCGATCTGCAGGTGGCGTTGCGGAACGCGACCGGCGAGGAACCGACGATGGTCTGGCACAAGGAGACCGCGCTGCCCGACGGCGTCGATCTGATCGGCGTGCCGGGCGGCTTCTCCTATGGCGATTATCTGCGCTGCGGGGCGATCGCGGCGCGCGCGCCGGTCATGGGCGCGGTGGCGCGGCATGCGGCGCGCGGAGGCCTCGTGTTCGGCGTCTGCAACGGCTGGCAGATCCTGATCGAGGCGGGGCTTCTGCCTGGCGCGCTGATGCGGAACGCGCATCTGAAATTCGTGGCGCGGGACGTCCATCTGCGCGTCGAGCGCGCCGACAATCCCTTCGCCGCAGCGCTCTCCGAGGG
This sequence comes from Pseudomonadota bacterium, assembly GCA_039819865.1. Lineage (GTDB taxonomy): Bacteria > Pseudomonadota > Alphaproteobacteria > Rhodobacterales > Rhodobacteraceae > JBCBRF01. The sequence goes on from JBCBRF010000015.1 coordinate 558, forward strand.
CGAGGTGCTGCGGATCCCGGTCGCCCATCACGACGGCGCCTTCACGGCGGATGCGGAGACGCTGCGAGCGCTCGACGATCAGGGGCGCGTCGCGTTTCGCTATGTCGACCCGACCGGCGCGGCCACGCGCGCCGCCAACCCCAACGGCTCGGCGGGCAACATCGCCGGCGTCTTGTCGGAGAACCGGCGCGTGCTCGGCATGATGCCGCATCCGGAGCGTGCGGCCGACCCGGCCCTCGGCGGCGAGGACGGCGCGCGGCTGTTCGCCGGCATGGTCGGGCGCGCGGTCGAAGCCGCCTGAGGGGCCGCGGCGCGGCCGCACGCCGCCAAGCTCAGCGCGTCGCCGCGGGAAGTCGGATGGCGCCGTTGACCACCGCCACGCCGAGGCTCGCGGCGACGATCGCGGCGGTGTCGAGCGCTCCGAGCGCCTCCCCCAACATCGGCACGGCCAGAAGCGCGGCCAACACCGGCACCAGGCACGACAGGGACGCCGCCCGCGGGCCGCCGAGCCGCTCGATCGCAACCGTGTAAGCGAGGATCGCCGCGGCCCCGGAGAGCAGCCCCTGGGTCGTCAGATGGAACAGCAGGGTCTCGAGCGGCAGCGCCGGCAGAGACGTGCCGAACCAGAGCGCCAGAACCAGAAACACGCTGGTCGACCAGCCCGCCACCAACCCCGTGGCGCGCACCGCCCCGATCCCGCTGCGGGCGAAACCGATCGAGAAACAGGCCCAACAGGCCGACGCCGCCATCAGCCAGGGCGCGCCGGCGAGCGGCCCCGAGACGCCGCTCTCGACCGCGTTCGCCAGCGCCGGGACGATCACCAGCGACGCGCCGGTCAGGATCAGCGCCAGACCGACCTTGCGCTCCGGCGAGAAACCCTCCGCAAACAGCAGCCACCCGATCAGCGCGGCCCAAAGCGGCATCGATCCAGGAACCAAGGCGCCCACATGAGCGGCCGGCGCATGGGCCATTCCCGCCGTGATCAGCAAGACGAAGGGCGCCCCCCAGCCGAGCATCGCGAGCAGCGACGCCCAAGAGGTCCGAGCCGGCTTGAACCCTTCGCGGACGCCGAAGCGGAGCCAGACGGGCGCCAGCAGCACCGCCGGGACGCCGAACCGCAGCAATCCCACATCGATGGCGGACAGAGGCGTGGTGGAGAGCCCTCCCGTCGACGCGCCCGTCACCGCGCCGCGGGTCCAGACGATCCAGGCCGCCCAGATCGTGACGGCCACGGCCCCCGCGCCATATCCGACGACGCGATCCGCCAGGCTCGACTCCGAGCCGTTCGCGCCCGCATCGCGAGAAGCCCGGTCCGCCGGGCTGGGTTTCGACCGATCGAGCGGCATCAGCCATCCTTTTCGAAAGCGGGCGCCCGCGAGCCTCAGAACTCCTCGAACCGCCCCGCCGCCGCGTCGACATGAACCAAGGCGTTGGACACCTGGATACGCGGCGCCGATCCGTAGCGCGCCGTCACCATGGCGCTGAAATCCTCGCCACGCCAGCGCGCGGCGGCCTCCCTGTCCCGCCAGAAATAGACGCCCCCGCCGAGCACGAGCTCGGTGATCATGACGCGCGCGTCCTTTTCTTCGGGAGCCTCGGTCATGCGCAGCGTAGAGCAGAGCGGGCGGGCTGTCGCCGATGGACGGGGCCGCTTGGCTGCGCCCCGGGGCCGCGCGCCCGATGCGGCGCATGCGCCCATCGCGGGCGAGAATTCCGCAAGTCCTGCGCATCGGGGGTCCACGCCGGAGCGACTTGCCGGTAAGCAGGCGCAGAAGAAACAGGAGCGCTCATGTCCTTAGACAGTCGACGGATGGCGATGCTGCTCGCCGCTTCGCTTGCGCTCGCCGGGCTGAACGGCTGCGCGACCCCGAGCGGGGCCGGAGCCGAGGATCCCGACCAGACCGCGGCGGCGGCGGCGCCCGCGGCCGAGGAGCCGCGCTGGCTGGTCGGCTATGTCTGGTCGCCGATGGATGACGGCCCCGTCCTGATGGCGACGCGGCGCACCCTCGAGGAATGCGCGTTGCCAAGGGCCGCCGGGCTTTCCGGCGCTCGGATCGAAGACGCGCCGCGCGGCCTGCAGGTCGTCGGCCCCGACGGGGCGGAGAAGATCGCGCTCGAAATCGAGACCCCGGCGAACGAGCCTCAGGCCCGCGAATTGAAGCTGCGTTGGGCGCCCGGCGTCGGACCAGAAGGGCGCACCGCCGTCCTGGTCGGGGCGCAAAAAGTCCTCCGCGGCGAGCCGCCCTGCCCCGCCGCCGCCGGCTGACGCCCGGCGAAAACCCCAGACCGACCCGAGGTCTCGCCATGCGCCGTCCCGCCCCAGCCCGCCCCCGAACCGGCGCCCTGGTCTTTTTCCTGGCGCTTTGCCCGATCCTCTCCGCGGCGCTCTGCGCGCCTGGCGCCGCGTTGGCGCAGGTGGACCGCGCGGCGGGACGCGACACCGCGCGGGCGGTCTGCGCGGAATGCCACCGGGTCGAGCCCGAGCAACCGGCGGTCGCGGCCTCCCCCGCCCCGGATTTCGCCGAGATCGCCGCGCGGCCCGAGATCGACGCCGCCGCCATCCGCGCCTTCCTGGACGCCCCGCACCCCTCGATGCCGAACCTGCACCTGCTGCTCGACGAAGCGGATCGCGACGATGTGGCGGCGTATATCTTGAGCCTGTCGGGGTCCGATTGAGCCGCGCGGGGCGCCGACGCGGACCGTTCTCACGCTCGAGGTCAGAACCTGCGGTCCTGATGACGAACCAGACGCGTCGTCGTCAGGTCGATACCGGCGTCTTGCAGTAAAAGGTTCAGTTGCACGGGCGGCCTCCGAATGCTCTCGACCAACGCTTCTTAGAAACGCTCGCTCTACAGCTTCCGCAACGGCGATCGCCATCGCGGTGTTGAACGGGACCCCGCAACCATCGAGCGCGAGCGGAGATGGGGCGCGCCCGCGACCCGATGCTTGTCCCCGCTCCCGCCCCAGCGTAGGGGAGAGCCGACCCCGAAACCGGCCCCCACGCGCACCGGACCCGACGCCCATGACCGCATCCGCCGCCCGCCCCTCCGAGCCTGAGGTCCATCAAGCCCTCGCCGCGGATCTCGGCCTGTCGCCCGACGAGTATCAGCGCATCCTCGACCTCCTGGGGCGGACGCCGAGCTACACGGAGCTCGGGATCTTCTCGGCGATGTGGAACGAGCACTGCTCCTACAAGAGCACCAAGAAGTGGCTCCGCACCTTGCCGACCGAGGGGCCGCAGGTGATCCAGGGACCCGGCGAGAACGCCGGCGTCGTCGATATCGGCGACGGCCAGGCGGTGGTCTTCAAGATGGAGAGCCACAACCACCCTTCCTACATTGAACCGTATCAAGGAGCGGCGACCGGCGTCGGCGGGATCCTGCGCGACGTCTTCACGATGGGCGCGCGGCCCGTCGCCGCGATGAACGCGCTCTCCTTCGGCGCGCCGACCCATCCGAAGACCAAGCGTCTGGTCCAGGGCGTGGTGGCCGGGATCGGCGGCTACGGCAACGCCTTCGGCGTACCGACCGTGGGCGGCGAGGTCCGCTTCGACCCGGCCTATGACGGCAACTGCCTGGTGAACGCCTTCGCCGCCGGGGTGGCCGACGCCGACAAGATCTTCTACGCCCGCGCCTCCGGCGTCGGACGTCCCGTGGTCTATCTCGGCGCCAAGACCGGACGCGACGGGGTCGGCGGCGCGACCATGGCCTCCGCCGAGTTCGACGACACGATCGAGGAGAAGCGCCCGACCGTGCAGGTCGGCGATCCTTTCACCGAGAAGCGGCTGCTCGAGGCCTGTCTCGAGTTGATGGCCACCGGCGCCGTCGTCGCCATCCAGGACATGGGGGCCGCCGGGCTCACCTGCTCCGCCGTCGAGATGGGCGACAAGGGCGATCTCGGCGTCGCGCTCGATCTCGACGCGGTCCCGGTGCGCGAGACCGGCATGAGCGCCTTCGAGATGATGCTCTCCGAAAGCCAGGAGCGCATGCTGATGGTCCTCGATCCCGAGAAGGAGGCGGTCGCGCGGGCGGTGTTCGAGAAATGGGATCTCGACTTCGCCGTGGTCGGAGAGACCATCGCCGAGGACCGCTTCCTGGTGCGCCAGGGCGGAGAGCTCATGGCGGATCTGCCGCTGAAGGCGCTCTCGGGCGAGGCCCCGGAATATGACCGGCCGCACGCGCCCTCCGCCCCGCCGCCGGAGCCCGCGCTGATCCCGCAGATGAAGTCGCCGACCCAGGCGCTTCTGCATCTGATGGGCTCGCCCAATCTCTGCTCGCGCGCCTGGGTCTGGGAGCAATACGACCCGACCGTGATGGCGGACACCGTGCAGCGCCCGGGCGGAGACGCGGCGGTGGTGCGGGTGCACGGGACCGAGAAGGGCCTCGCCTTCACCTGCGACGTGACGCCCCGTTACTGCAAGGCGAACCCGAAGCGCGGCGGCGCGCAGGCGGTCGCCGAGGCCTATCGCAATCTCTCGGCGGTCGGGGCCACGCCGCTCGCGGTCACCGACAATCTCAATTTCGGCAATCCGGAGAAGCCCGAGATCATGGGCCAGCTGGTCGGCTGTCTGGAGGGCATTGCGGAGGCCTGTCGCGCGCTCGACTTCCCGATCGTGTCGGGCAACGTCTCGCTCTACAACGAGACCGACGGCAAGGCGATCCTGCCGACGCCCACCATCGGCGGCGTCGGGCTGATCGCGAACGTGGCGCGGGCGCTCGGCGTCGCCGCCTCTCTCGAGGGCGACCGGCTGGTGTTGATCGGCGAGACCCGCGGCCATCTCGGCCAGTCCGCCTATCTCGCGGCGTTCGGCCGGGCCGAGGGCGACGCGCCGCCGGTCGATCTTACGGCGGAGCGGCGCGCCGGCGAGCTCATACGCGCTTTAAATGACGCGGGACTGCTGGCGGCGGCGCACGATCTCTCCGACGGCGGGCTGGCCGTCGCGGCGGCGGAGATGGCGCTCGCCGGGCGGATCGGGGTCGAACTCGATCCGGCGCCGGAGGCGAACGCGGCCAACGCTTGGTGGTTCGGCGAGGACCAGGCCCGCTACCTGATCGCGGTCGCCGATGGCGATGTCGACGCCGTACGATCGCAAGCCGCGGAGGCGGGCGTCGCCTCGAAACTGGTCGGCCGCGTCGGCGGTCAGTCGGTGGCGCTCGGGCGGGACGCGGTCCCGCTCGCAGACCTCCGCGCCGCCCATGAGAGCTGGTTCCCCCGCTGGATGGGCGAGATCGGATAGCGCCCCGCCCATACCCACCCGCACGCGATCGGCCGCCGACGAGGGCGTGCGAGACCGGATCGCCCGCCAGGGCGGCGGCCGAGCCGCGCTGCGTTCAGGCGCGCTCCGACGCCGGACCCACGGGCTCTTCCAGATCCCGATCGCGTCGCTCGCATCCGCTTGGCGCCCAGCGCCCGCGCCTCTTGCGAGATCACCATCACGGCCCTATAATTCGATCATACTAGAATTATCGAAAGGATTATCCGTGATGCAGACTCTCTTGAACCGGTTCCGCACGGCCTGGGCGCGACGGGCGGCGGCTCGGGAGCTTCGGGGCTATGACGCGAGGCAGCTCCGGGATCTCGGGATCGCACGGGACGAGATCGACGCCTTCGTCGCGGGACGCGCCCATCGGCGGAGCGCCGAGGTCATTTCGCTGGCGGAACGCCGAGCGCTCGCCGCGCGACGCCCCTACCCGACCGCGTGCTGCGCGGCCGCCTGACCGGCCCGTCCGAAAAGGTCCGCCGCCGAGGACCCCGACCAAGGACCCTGACCAAGGACCCTGACCAAGGACCCTGACCGACGACGCTGAGCGGCTCAGGCGCTCGGAATGCGCCGCTCGGCGATCGGCGGGCCCTGAAACGCGGTGCGGATCATCTCGCGGCGGAAGCCCGCATAATCGTTCACCGCATAGTGCAGCGTCGCGAAATTGTCCCAGATCGCGACCGCCCCCTCCGACCAGCGGAGCCGACAGCAGAACTCCGGGCGGATGGTATGGCGGCGGACGACCTCGAGGATCGGCGCGCTCTCCTCCTCCGACAGGCCTTCGAGCCGCGTGACGTAGATCGGATTCAGATAGAGCGCCTCGCGCCCGCTGCCCGGATCGCGCACCACCGCCGGATGCCAGCGCTCCTCATCGGCCGCCGGATCGCCCCGGACCATCTGGATCGCGCCGCGGGAGCGCGTCGCCATCGGCGGCGCCCACCGCACGCCATGGGGTTTGCCGACATGCGCCGCCTCGCGCCCCGCCAGCAGATCGCGAAGGCCCGGCGACAGCGTCTCCCACGCCGCCTGGGCGTTCGCGAACAGCGTATCGCCGCCATAGGGCGGGATCTCGACGGCGCGGAGCACGGAGCCGCCGGGCGGCTCCGCCAGAAAGCTCATATCCGAATGCCAATCCCCGCCGAACACGCCGGAGCGGTCGTCGGCCTCCTTCAGCACGCGGATCACCCCCGGATCCTCGGGCAGTCCCGTCACATAGGGGTTGGTCGCGAGCGGTCCGAACACGGCGGTCAGCCGCTTATGCGCCGCCAGATCGAGCCTCTGGCCGCGGACCATCAGCACCAGATGGCGGGACAGCGCGTCGCGGAGCGCCTCCGCCAGATCCGGGGAGATCGGCTGGGCGAGGTCGAGCCCCTCGATCTCCGCCCCGATCGTCCCGGTGATCTTGAGCGCGCGCATCCTCGACCCTCTCTCGAAGCGGGCTCAACCGCCCGCCTGCTCAGACTTCTCTAGAATGCTTCTCCAGAAAAGCCTCGACGCTCAGCCCGCGGAAATCCTCGAGCGCGGCGCGGAGCGCGGCGTGGCTCCAGTCCCACCAGGCGAGGGCCCGCAGGCGCTCGGCGATGGCGGGCGGATGACGGTCGCGCACCTTGCGGGCGGGGACCCCGGCCCAGATCTCGTAAGGACCGGCATCCTTGGTCAGCACCGCGCCGCCGGCGATCACCGCCCCGTCGCCGACCGATCGCCCCGCCATCACCATCGCCCCATGCCCGATCCACACATCGTGGCCGACGGTCACCCGCTTCGCCGCGCGCCGCTCGAAGATCGCGGGCTCGTCCTCGGCGTCGTCCCAGTACATTGAGGCCCGGTACATGAAATGATGGAGGCTCGCCCGCTCCATCGGATGATCGCCCGGATTGATGCGGGAGAAACTCGCAATGTTGGCGAACTTACCGATGCTGGCGTTGGCGAGGTCGGCGTAGCGGTCGGTGTAGCTGTAGTCGCCGAAGGTCACGTTCAGCAGACGCGTCCCCTCCTGGATCTCCGTATAGCGCCCGAGCGTGCTGGCGCGCACTTGGGCGCTCTCATGGATCCAAGGCGTCTCGCTCAACCGGCGCATCGGCGCTCCCCTACCCCAATCGCCCGCTTCCAGGCTTCCCGCGACGGCGCGTCTCGTCGCCTTGCGTCGCTCTCGCGGCGGCTCTACCTTCCAAACGTCCGAGCGATCAACTCGGATTTCCGACGACCGGCGACCTTCGTCGGTCCAGGTTCGCCAACCTTGAAACCGCGGCCGCCCGAGCGGCGAGGCGATGCACGGAGACGATGCGATGGCGATGGAAGCCGCCGAAATCGAGCGCCTGATCAGAGAAGCGTTTCCAACCGCTAAGGTCAGCATCCAAGATCTCGCCGGCGACGGCGATCACTACGCCGCCAACGTCGTCGCCGAGGAGTTCCGCGGCAAGAACCGGGTGCAGCAGCACCAGATGGTCTACGCCGCGCTGAAGGGCGCGATGGATGGTCCCCTCCACGCCCTTGCGCTGACCACCAGCCCACCGGCCGAGCAAGACACCTGAAGACGCCCGAACACACCCAAAGACACCCAAAGACACCCCGGGGCGCCGCCACGCCGCGCGGCCCCTTTCAACCCCGACCACCCATTCCGGAGCCCGCCATGAGCGACGCCGTCAATGCAACCATCCAGAAAACCATCGACGACAACGAAGTCGTTCTCTTCATGAAGGGCACCAAGACCTTCCCGCAATGCGGCTTCTCGAGCCGCGTCGCCTCGATCCTCAACTTCATGAAGGTCGAGTTCCAGGACGTGAACGTCCTCGAGGACGACGGCGTGCGGCAGGGCATCAAGGATTTCAGCGACTGGCCGACGATCCCGCAGCTCTACGTGAAGGGAGAGTTCGTCGGCGGCTGCGACATCATCACGGAGATGACCCTGTCGGGCGAACTCGACGCCATGCTGGAAACGAAAGGCGTCGCGTTCGACAAGGCGGCCGTCGAAGAGATTCGCAAACAGAACGCCTGAGTTGCGGCCCTCAGCAGTCTCCCCTCGTCGTCCGGCGCGGTTTCTGCGCGCCGGACGACGCCGCGTCGGAGAGAGGGACGCAGTTGCGGGCGTTCTTCAAACTATCGCAACTCGTCTAAACAAATCGCAACCGCGAGCGGACGAATTTGGCCGCTCGACAAGAAATCTGAACGGGCGCGTCAATCTTTGACAAACGCGCCGGTCCTAGACTGCCGGCTTCAGCCACCCCGACGGTCGGAGCGATGCAGGAACGGGACGGTCAGAGCCGTCAGGAGACGCCCGCGCCCGTTGGGCGGCGTCTGGCGCTGTACGTGCCGGGCTTCGATCCGGCCGGCGGCGGGCGCTACGCACGGATCTACCGCAGCGAAGCGGCGCGCTGGAGCGCGCTTTTCGACGGCCGGATCTCCGTCTCTGGATCGAGGCGCGACGGGTCTGTCCGGCGCTGGGAGGTCTCGGCCGAGATCGCCGGCGCCGCGGTTCACACCGATTATCGGGTGCTCGACTGGCGCGATCTGGCGATCGAGCGGATGCGGGCGCCGCTCTGGAAACGCCTGCTTCGCGGCATCGCCATGTATCTCGCGATCACGCTCGACGGAACGCTCAGCCGGATGCTGGCGCTGGCCTGGCTGCCCGCGATCGTCACGCTCTACCCTTTCGCCTTCGCGCTCGGCTTCGCGGCGGCGTGTCTTGCCGCCGCGCTGCTTCCGCCGCTCGCGCTCGGCGCTTTGACGGGCGGGTCGGCCTGGTGGTTCGCGCCGTTCGGCGCAGCGCTCGGCTGGGCGGCGCTCCGCTGGACGGGCTCCGTCGATCGGACGAGTTACACCTACTACCTCCTCGACAGCTATTCCCTGATGCGGGACTACGCGCGCGGGAATGCGCGGACGCTCCGCGCCCGGATCCGCGACGGCGCCGCGCTCCTCGCGCGCGAGGCGGGGGCCGGCGAATGGGATGAGATCCTGGTGATCGGCCATTCGAGCGGCAGTTCGCTCGCCCTCTCCATGGTGGCGGAGGCGCTCGCCCTCGAACCGGATCTGCCGCGTCTCGGGCCGGCGATCGGCGTTCTGACGCTCGGCCAGAACCTGTCGGCGCAGGCGATGTTCGCGGGCGGCGAGGCGCATGCGGCGGAGTTTCGACGGGTTGCGGCGACCGAGGGGCTCTCTTGGGTCGACGTCTCTTCGCGCGCGGACGGGGTATGCTACGCGCTCTGCGATCCGCTCGCGGCGCGAACGCCGGCGCCGCCGCCCGAGGAGCGGCGCGCCGGACCGAAAGTGATCTCGGCCAAGTTCCACGAGACCATCGCGCCGGAGCGCTTCGCGACCTTCGCGCGCAATCATTTCGAGCGGCACTTCCAATACCTGCACGCCTTTGAGCGGCCGCAGGAGTACGACTTCTTCCGCATCACCGCGGGTCCGCTGACGCTCCGCGAGCGCTTCCGAAATGTCGCCAGCAACCCGCGCACGCCGCCGACCGCTTGGGAGCCCGCCCCCATCGCCGCGGAACGCGCCGCGCCTGAGCAACTGCACGAGCCAGCCGCATGACGACCGACGCCCTCGCCCCCCAGGACGGCGACGCTGAGACGCCGTCGCCCGCCCGCCTCGAGGATCCAACGCCGGGCGCGCGGATCACGCCGCCGCGCCCGAGGAGCGAGCGCTCGCGCGCGAGCGCTCTGCGCAAACTGTTGGTCGGCCGCGGCAACATCCTCGCCGCGATGAACGAGCGGATGCATCGGGGCTGGATGGGGCGCTCAAATCTGTTGGTCCACCGGACCTTCCTGATCAATCAACCGGATCTGGTCCGCCGCGTCTTCGTCGAGCGGCCAGACGATTTCCCGAAGCACATCCTCTATCTGCGCGCGCTCGGCTCGCTGCTCGGCCGCTCGTTGTTTGTCGTCAATGGCGCCGAATGGCGGCGGCAGCGACGGATGATCGACCCGGCCTTCGCCGGTGGGCGGCTGCGCGAGGCGTTTCCGGAGATGCGGGACGCGGCGGAGACCCTGGTTGCGCGGCTGAAGGACGGGGCCGACGGAGAGCTGATCGAGATCGACGCGGAGATGAGCCGGTTCGCGGCCGACGTGATCTTTCGCACCCTGTTCTCGCGCCCCATCGACGACGCCGCGGCGGGTCGGGTGTTCGAGGCTCTGGCGCGCTTCCAGGCGGCGGCGCCCTTCGCCTCGGTCCGCAATCTCGTCGGCGCGCCCAGCTGGTGGCGGCGCGCCTTCCCGAGCAAGGCGGACCGCGCGGGCGCGGAAATCCAGGAGCTCCTCCGACCGCTGGTGGCGGAGCAGCGCCGCGCGGTCGAAGCGGGCGCGGCCCCCGCCAATCTCTGCGCCGCATTGGTCGCCGCCGACGACCCGGAGACCGGGGAACGCTTCAGCGACCAGGAGCTGGTCGAGCAGATCGCGCTGTTCTTCCTGGCGGGGCATGAGACGTCGGCCAGCGCGCTCTCCTGGGCCGCCTATCTGATCGCCCGCGATCGGCCGGTCCAGGAGCGCATGCGCGCGGAGGCGGCGGCGGCCTATGGGAACCGGGCGCCCGAGTTCGGCGACCTCCGCGCCCTGCCCTTCACGCGCGACGTGCTGCGCGAGACGCTGCGTCTTTATCCGCCCGTGCCCTTCGTCGCGCGCCAGGCGCTGAAGACGGAGCGCTTCCGCGACGATCGGGTCTCGCCAGGGTCGAGCGTGCTGGTCTCCGCCTGGTTCCTGCAGCGCCATGAGCGGATTTGGGACGACCCGCATGTCTTCGATCCCGATCGCTGGCGGCGGGAAGACGGCAAGGCCCAGGCGCGCGAGGCCTATATCCCCTTCACGACAGGCGCGCGGGCCTGCGTCGGCGCCGGCTTCGCGATGCAGGAGGGCGTGCTCGCGCTCACGGCCCTGGTCTCGCGCTTTCGGATCGAGGCCGACCCGGATGTCGAGCCTGAGCCGGTGGCGCAGGTGACGCTCCGGGCGAAGAACGGGATCCAAGTGCGCCTGACGCCCGCCGGTTGAGTTGGGCGCCGGCCGCCACGGCGCTAGAACCGAGATATGAGCGAGCTTTCATTCCCCCGCCGGCCGTCGGTCGCGATCATCGGGGCCGGGATCTCCGGCCTCACCTGCGCGCGCCGGCTGAAGGATGCGGGTCTCCGCGTCGCCGTCTTCGAGAAGAGCCGCGGTCTCGGCGGCCGGCTCGCCACCCGACGCCCCTTCGGCCGCGAGGATGCGATGGGGCTCGACCACGGCGCTCCCTATGCGGAGGGGCTCGCCGATACGGCGGCGATCGCCGGATCCAGCGCGGCATGGGAGGATGCGCCCGCCGGCGCGCTGGTCGGCGCGCCCGGCATGAGCGATCTTGTCCGGCCGCTGGCGGAGGGGATGCGGATCGAACGCGGCGTCGAGATCCGCGAGGTCGCGCGCGGCGAGGACTGGCTGCTGGTCGATACGGAGGACAATCGCCACGGCCCGTTCGACATCCTGGTCAGCGCGATCCCGGCGCCGCAGGCGACCCGGCTGCTCGGCGACGCCTGCCCGGAGGCGGCGGAGGCCGTCATGGCCCCGGTCTGGACGCTGCTGCTCTGCTTCGACCGCCCCCTCGTCACAGACGCGCCGCCGATCCTGCGCCCGCAGGAGGGTCCGTTCTCTCTGATCCTGCGCGACAGCGCGAAGCCCGGCCGCGCGCCGGACCGAGACGGCTGGGTGGCGCACGCGCGGAGCGATTGGACCGCGGAGCGGATCGACGAGGACAAAGCCGACATGGCGAAAACGCTATCGTCTCTGTTCGCCGAAGCGGTCGGCGTCGCCCTGCCCGAGCACGCCTACCGCGCCGCCCATCGCTGGCGCTACGCGACGGTCGAAAAGCCTGCGGGACAGGCGTTTCGGCTGTCCGAGGACGGCGGGCTCGGGGTCTGCGGCGACTGGCGGCTCGGTCCGAAGGCCGGCGACGCCGCGCGGAGCGGGGCTCTCTTGGCCGAAGGTCTGATCAAGCGATTGGGCTGAGGGCGAGCCGCGCCCTCATGCCGATCCCGTTTCATCCCAGCGATCGATCAGTCGTCGCGATGCACTTTCTCGGCGCGCTCATGCTTTTCCTGCGCCTCGATCGACAAGGTCGCGATCGGCCGGGCTTCGAGCCGCCGGAGGCTGATCGGATCGCCCGTCATCTCGCAATAGCCGTAGGTGCCGTCGTCGATCCGCCGAAGCGCCGCCTCGATCTTGCCGATCAGCTTCCGCTGGCGGTCGCGCGTGCGCAGCTCCAGGCGCCGATCGCTCTCCTCGGAGGCGCGGTCGGTGAGATCGGGCAAGTTAAGCCGCACTTCCTGGAGCGTCGCCACGGTGCCGGCGCTCTCGTCGAGGATCGATTGTTTCCAATCGTGTAACTTACGACGGAAATACTCCCGCTGCTGGGGATTCATGAATTCTTCATCGTCGGTCGGCGTATAGCCGTCCGGCAAAATGATCCGCTCGTCATGGCTCTTGACCGCCGCCGCGCCACTACGATCCGACATGTCAAATCTCCCAAACGGGCGACGCGGCATACGCTCATACGTCGCCTCTGTCTACGTGGCGGGGCATATCGAAAGTTTCTTGCCAAGTCATCTCAGAAAACTGTGGGGCGCCCGCGAAGCGCCCCGTTCAGAGACGCGCGACCGCAACGCCCGACTTGATCTCAGGGTCGCGCGCTGGACGCCACACGGATCGACGCCTACCGTCCCGCGCGACTGAAATAGGGCTTAGACGAGGATCGACGGCGACATGCGCTTTGAGGGCACCGACGATTATGTGGCGGGCGAAGACCTGTTGATCGCCGTCAACGCGGCGATCACGCTCCAGAGGCCGTTGCTGGTGAAGGGAGAGCCCGGAACCGGCAAGACCGAACTCGCCCGACAAGTCGCCAGCGCGCTCGACGCGCCGCTCCTCGAGTGGCACGTCAAGTCCACCACTAAAGCGCAGCAGGGTCTCTACGAATACGACGCCGTTTCGCGCCTCCGAGACAGTCAACTCGGCGATCCACGGGTCGAAGATGTTCGCAACTACATCAAGCGCGGCAAACTCTGGGATTCTTTTTCAGCGGACCAGCGGGTCGTTCTGCTGATCGACGAGATCGACAAAGCCGATATCGAGTTTCCCAACGACCTGCTCCAAGAACTCGACCGGATGGAGTTCTTCGTTTACGAAACTGGCGAGACGATCAGCGCGCAGCATCGGCCAATTGTCTTCATCACCTCGAACAACGAGAAAGAGCTGCCGGACGCGTTCCTGCGTCGGTGCTTCTTCCACTACATCCAGTTCCCGGACGAGGAGACGCTGGCCCGGATCGTCGAGGTGCATTTTCCGGGCGTCAAAAAGGCGCTCGTGAAAGCCGCGCTCAGCCAGTTTTACGAGATCCGCGAGACGCCCGGACTGAAAAAGAAGCCTTCGACCTCTGAAGCGCTCGATTGGATCAAGCTGCTGATGGCCGACGATGTCGACCCGCTGACGCTGAAGGAGCGCGATCCGCGCAAACTGATCCCGCCGCTTCACGGCGCGCTTCTCAAGAACGAGCAGGACGTTCACCTGTTCGAGCGCCTGGCCTTCATGGCTCAGAACCGCCGCTAACCCCGTACGATTTTCGGACAGAAACCGCCCAGATTGGGACTGGCGAGACACCGGCCTTGAGCGCCGGCGGCTCGTCGGACGCCGGAGCCGCTCATGCCGCTAATTCTAGAAGTGCTGTCCGTTTGGGTCGTCGCCGCCGGCGCGGGGCTCGCCTACCAGCGCTACCGCGCGCGTCCCTGGGGCGAGGCGGCGCATCTGGCCGCGATTTTCGGGATCTTCATCGCGCTCGTGTACTTCATCGTACTGATCGCGATCGATTTCTCAGCCTGACCCAGCATTGCGCCGGACCGCCGGCTTTTCTCCTGAGTAACCCAAAAATCCATCCTCAGGGCTGAGTTTTTTCTAACAAGAAGCCCGGCTGTTTACGAAATATTCATTCAATGATTTAGCGGTTTTTTTGCGAGTGTTTGCGACCCTCGGCCCTGGAGAAACCTATCTTTGCTCCGGCCGCAGGAGCCGCCATGCAACCGCTTCGTCGAGTTTCCGCCTTCGCCGCCCGCCTGATGCGCTCGCGCCTCGGCACCATGGCCGTCGCAACGGCCGTGATCACGCCGACCCTGCTGGTGCTGCTGAGCGCCTCGGTCAACTTCGTGCGCGCCGAGCACAGCAAGCAGAAACTGCAGGCCGCCATTGACAGCGCCGCGCTCACGCTCGCTCGGACCGCCAGCGCGGACCTTGAGCCTCGCGCCGTGGTGCAGAGCTACATCAACGCCAATTTGCGTACGGGTCCGCTGTCGCCGGACAACGTCACCTTTACCGTAGCGGTCGAAGCGGGGCAAAATGGACGCTCCGTGGACATCGCGACTACGGCGACCGTCGACCTGTTCTACGCAGATGCCTTCGACATCGACAACATTACCTTCAAGCTCTACTCATCCTCGAAATACGCAGTTCAGAACATCGAAGTCGCAATGGTGCTCGACATCTCGCAGTCGATGAAGGGCTCGAAGATCACCAACATGAAGGCGGCGACGCGCGACTTTTTGGACATTGTTCTGAAAGACGAGCAGGCGGTGGAGTTTACGCGGGTCAACATCATTCCCTATGCGGGTTCGACGCAGCTGGGCGATGGCTTCGAAGACTACCTACACGTGTCCGAAGATCCGATGAATTGGTCGGGATGCTTGGATACCCGCGCTGAAATCATGAATGACGGCGGACTCGAGGAAGGCGCCTACATCGATGTGCCGGCCGAAGACTGGCGGTGGGGCAACGGCAGCAAGTATTTCTGGTGCCCGCCGAGCAGCAGCCAGGTCCAATTCCACTGGAACGACCTCGAGGCCCTGAAGCTCTACACCGACGCCATGCAGATGGGCGATGGGACCGGGACGGACATCGCGATCGCTTGGGGTTTGAAGTCGCTGTCCCCGACATGGCGTGGCAAACTCCCTGGCGGAGATCCGGAACTCCCGTCGGACTACTCGCAAGAGACTCTCAAAGTGTTGCTCGTCATGACCGACGGGGACATCACCGGACAGTCGAGAGTGGCGGAGTGGACGCCGGAAAAGAAGAACACCTGGGTCTACAAGGGTGGCAATGCCCAGAAGAACTTCACCAATGTCTGCGAAGAGGCTAAGGGGAAGACCAACCTTGTCGTCTACACCGTGGGATTCGAGCTGAAAAAAGAAAAGATGACAAATCTGCTTCGGGATTGCGCGACAAGCCACAACCACTTCTTCGAAGCTGAGGGCACGGAGATTTCGGAGGTGTTCTCGTTCATCGCGCGCGAGCTCTCGGCGCTGCGGTTGACCAACTAACGCGGACAGCCATTTCCCCCGGCCAGGGTTCGGCTTACGGTCCTGGGCCGGGGCGATGGACGCCTCGACGGCTTATGAGGCGCAACCGTGTTCATCCAGTTCTTCCTCGGCCTCCGAGAAGCCAAGGTCCCGGTCTCGCTTCGGGAGTATCTGACCCTGATCGAGGCGATGGAGGCCGGGCTCGCGCAGTATGACGTCGAGGGCTTCTATTATCTCGCCCGCTCCGCGCTGGTGAAGGACGAGCGCCATATCGACCGCTTCGATCTCGTGTTCGCCCGCGCTTTCAACGGGCTGGAGGCCGTCGCGGGATCGGAGGCGGCGGAGGGCGTCGAGGCCCGGCCAATCCCCGAGGAATGGCTCCGCAAGCTCGCCGAGAAGCTCCTCACCGAGGAGGAGAAGAAAGAGATCGAAGCGCTCGGCGGCTGGGACAAGTTGATGGAGACGCTGAAGAAGCGGCTCGAAGAGCAGAAGGGCCGGCATCAGGGCGGATCGAAATGGATCGGCACCGCCGGAACCTCCCCGTTCGGCGCTTATGGCTACAACCCCGAGGGCGTGCGGATCGGACAGCACGAAAGCCGCCATCGCCGCGCGGTGAAGGTCTGGGACAAGCGCGAATTCCGCAATCTCGACGACAGCCTGGAACTCGGCACACGCAACATCAAAGTGGCGCTGAAGCGGCTCCGGCGCTGGGCGCGCGACGGCGCGGCCGAGGAGTTCGACCTCGACGGCACGGTGCGGGCGACCGCCGAGCACGGCTATCTCGACGTCAAGATGCGCCCGGAGCGCCGGAATGCGGTGAAAGTGCTGCTCTTCATGGATATCGGCGGCTCGATGGACGACCATATCCGCGTGGCGGAGGAGCTGTTCTCCGCCGCCAAGAGCGAATTCAAGCATTTCGAGCATTTCTACTTCCACAACTGCCTTTATGAGGGCCTGTGGAAGGACAATCGCCGGCGCTGGGAGGAACAGACGCCGACGCTCGAGGTGCTGCGGACCTACGGCCCCGACTACAAGGCCGTGTTCGTCGGCGACGCCGCGATGTCGCCTTACGAGATCGTCCAGCCGGGAGGCTCCGTGGAGCATTGGAACGAAGAGTCGGGCGAAACCTGGCTCCGCCGCGCTTTCGAGCATTGGGGCGGCGCGGTCTGGCTCAATCCCTCTCCGGAGGCCTATTGGCGCTACACGCCCTCCACGGCGATGATCCACAAGCTGATCGACGGGC
Organism: Pseudomonadota bacterium; assembly: GCA_039819865.1. GTDB lineage: Bacteria > Pseudomonadota > Alphaproteobacteria > Rhodobacterales > Rhodobacteraceae > JBCBRF01. Next base: position 17,358 of record JBCBRF010000015.1, read on the forward strand.
GCATGTTCCCGATGACGCTCTCCGGGATCGAGGCGGCGATGAAAGCGCTCACCCGATGACGGAGACCGCGACGAAGAACGCCCGTCTCGCGCTCCAGGCCCCGAGCCGCGCGCTTTGGTCGAAGGTTTTCTTGTTGAGACCGGTGGGGCTGCTGGCGCTCGGCGACGCTGCGCTGGGCGATCCCCTCGCCCGCGCCGGGCTCGCAGCTTGGTCGCGCGCGGAGGGGGTTGCCGAGATCCGCCTTTGGGGCCGCGCGGCGGCTCATCATCGCGACGCGATCGAGGAGTTGTGGGACGGCCAGCCGGGCGACGCCGTCCCGACGCCGCGCCTTCGCGCCTTCCCGCGCTTCGAGCCGATCGATCTGATCCTCGACGCCGAAGAGATCCTCGAGGCGACCAAGCGGGTCCATCCCAGACACGCCGTCGCCCTGCTGGACCCAGCCGACCCGCTCGAGCGCCGTTTGTTGAACGAGCTTGGCCGATCCCTCGAAATAATTTCGCTCAAGAGCTGAACAGTTCCGCAGCCCTCGCCTTATATCTCAGGATGAAGGGAGACATCGAGTGCTGTTGAAACTATTGCCGCTCGCCTTGCTCGCGATCTGGCTCTGGAGCGTTCTCACGGCGCGGTCGCGAGCGACGCGCGCGCTGATGCGGAACAGCCGGCCGCTCGACGACTGGACGCTGCTCGAGCCGGTGCGGGCTTTCGCCAAGGCGTTGGACGTGCCGGGCTTCACTGTCCGCGTGCTCGACATGGACGAGGTCAACGGCCTGGCGCTGCCGGGCGGAGAGATCTTCATCTCGAGGGGGCTCTACGAGAAGTATTTGGCCGGGCAGGTTTCGAGAGACGAGATCGCGGCCGTGATCGCGCACGAGATCGGCCATGTCGCGCTCGGCCACCACGCCCGCCGGCTCGGGGCCTGGCGGACGGAGACGGCGACGCTCGCCGCGCTCGCCATGGTCTTGAGCCGCGTAGCGTTCGGTTGGCTCGGCTTGCTGCTCGCGATTTTCGGCCTGACGCTGTTCCGGAACCGGCTGACCCAGGCGGACGAGTTCGAGGCCGACGCCTTCTCCGCCCAGCTGATGATGCGCGCGGATGTCGATCCGACGGCCATGATCCGTCTGCTCCAGAAGCTCGAAGGCTGGACCGGTCAAGCCGGTCGCCTACAGGGCCCCGTCAAATGGCTCCTCAGCCATCCTCCGATCGCGGAGCGGATCGAGCACGCCCGCGCGGTGATCGCCGCGGGAGTCCCGAACGAGGCCTGACCGACCCTCCGGCCTCAGAACGCCGTCACCGCCTTGGCGAACCGCGGCAACCGGGCGCGCTTCAGCAGCTTCGGCAACGGCTCTTCCGCCAGATGGGGCGGCAGCTGCGCCGAGAACGCCTCGAGCGCGCGGCGCACGCCGGCCTCCTGCTCCCCCGCCAGACGCCAGAGAAAAGCATCCGGCGCTTCCGGAGCGATCCCATGGGCGGCGAGCGCGCGGCGCGGAAAATCCTTCAAGTTGCTGGTGATCAAAAGCGCGGCCCCGCCAGCCACCGCGCCGGCGAGCACATGACGGTCGTGCCAGTCCGGCAGGCGCAGATCGCCCTCCACCGCCTCCCACCCCGCGACGCGAGCCTCCGGAAAACGAACCCGCGCCGCGGTCAGGTCGCCGTCGACCAGCATCTCGGGCGGCGCATCCGGCCCCTTCAGGGCGGCGGCGCGCCACTCCGCCTCGATCCGATCGGTCCAGAGCGGGGTGAAAAGCCCGACCGAAGCGGCCTCGAACAACAGCGCGCGCAGCACCGTCGGAACCAGGACGTTGGCGTCGAGAAGCGCCCGGACCGGGGCGCCCGCGCCGCTCAACTCAAGGGCTCCGGGCCGAGCTGATAGGTCAGCGTCTTCAGATAAGCGGTTTCGGGCAGATGCGGGTGGACCGGATGGTCGGGACCCGCGCCGCCCGATCGGAGCAGCCGCGCCGAACGCCGCGCACGCAACACCGCGTCGGCGGCGAGGCCCGCCAGTTCCTCTGCGGACACCGCATGGCTGCAGGAGCAGAGCGTGAATACCCCGCCCGGCGCCGTGACCGCGAGACCCAGACGCGCCGTCTTCGCATAGGCCCGAAGTCCCGCCTCGCGCGCGCTGCGATGGGGCGCGAAGGCAGGCGGATCGCAGACGACGACGTCGAAGCGCTCGCCCGCCTGTTGCAGGGCCCGGAGCGCGTCGAACGCGTCCCCCTTGCGGGCCTCGAACCGCTCGGCGACGCCCGTGCGCTCAGCCCCCTCGGCCGCGAGCGCGAGCGCGGCCGCGGAGCCGTCGATCGCAAGCGCCGAGCGCGCGCCGGCGGCCAGCGCCGCAAGCCCGAAGCCGCCGACATGCGAAAACACGTCGAGCACCCGTCGGCCGGCCGAAAGCCGCGCGACGAAGGCGTGGGTCGGGCGATGATCGTAGAACAAGCCGGTCTTTTGCCCCGCCGCCAGATCCGCGCGATAGATCGCGCCGTTCATCGGCGCGTCGATCGGGCCGTCGAGCGTTCCCTTCAGCACCCGCACTTCCTCCGGCAGGCCTTCGAGCGCCCGGGCCCGCGAGGCGCCGCTCCAGACGATGGTTCGAGGGTTCAGCACGCGGTCGAGGGCGGCGAGGAGCGCGGTGCGGCGGGTCTCGAGCCAGGCGGCGTTCGGCTGGACGGCGAGCGCGTCGCCGAAACGGTCGATGACGAGCCCGGGCAGACCATCGGCCTCCGCATGGACAAGGCGATAGAAGGGCTCGGAAAAAAGGCGCTCCCGCAGATCAAGAGCCGCCCCGAGACGCGCCGCAAACCATCCGGCGTCGATTTCGGCGTCCGGGTCGCGGTCCAGCAGTCGGGCGACGATCTTCGAGTCAAGATTGACCGCGACGGTCCCGAGCGCCGCGCGATCCGCCCCCTCGAGGCGCGCGATCGCGCCGGCCGCGACCCCCCGCGTCCGGCGATCGAGCACCGGCTCATCGGCGTAGATCCAGGGCGCGCCTTCAAAAAAGCGACGTCCCGCTTTGGGTTTGAGGCGCAGCGTCGGGCGCTTCTGAGAGCGCTCGGCGCGCTCCCGCTCTAGGGCGGTCGCCGGCGCATCGGGTGCGTCGGCCGGTCGGGGATCTGACATGGGTCGGCTATAACCGAGCCTGCGAGAAGACCCAACCGGCAGTCGCGTCTCACGCGATCTTCGCGGCTCAGACGGCCGCGGACTTCTTGGTCGACTTCGGCGCCTTTGCGCGATCGGCGACGGCTTTGGCCGCCATCGACGGCGCCCGGAAGAGCGCTTTGAAAGCGTTGCGGAGAACCTGGGCGCGCAGATCGCGCGCGCGCCGCATATAGGCGTCGATCTCCTGCGGCGTCGGCTGGCTCCAGTCGAGGATTTCCGAGCGCTCTTTGGACTGCTCAGCGGTTTCCATTTCGATCTCGTTCGTCTTGGTCATGGTGCGTCCCGCAGTTTTGGTCTCTCGGGGCTCTCTCATCCCGATCGACCGTGAATGGGCGCGCCGTCCCGGGGTGTGCTCGGCCGACGGCGCTTGCGGCGCCGTTGGCCAGCGCGTTCTTTGCGCGCTTGCAAAAAACTTAATGCTGCGGCGCCGAATAAGCAGCGCTCCTTGGCGCAAAGCGGAGCCACGCCGAGCGCATAGCCGACGCCGCCATCCGCCCCGTTTTGAACCGATTAGCGCGCTGCGCCGGGAGAGAGTCTCTCCACGCCGTCATGCAGACGCATGCCGGCCCTTTTCTCGCCCCAACCGCCACGGCGTCGCGTGATCAGGGCCCGAGCAGGCGAACCCGATACTCGACGGCCCCGACATAGCCAGGCGCGAGCGACCCGACGAACTCGAAGGAGAGCTCCGGTCGCGCCTCCTCCGTCTGCGGCGCCGGCTTAGCGATCAGCCCACGCGGCGCGGATACGATGCGCGCGCTGCCGGGCACATAGGCCGCGCCAGCGAACACGCGATCCTGGACCGCGACCCGCTCGACCGGCGCCGCGCCGACATTCTCGAAACCGAGGCGCATGGTGACGCACTCGCCGGCGGCCGCGTCGAGGCTCGGCGCGAAAGCGCCGCCGCCGGGCTCATCGGTCAAGTCGCCGTCGCAATCGCGGTCGAGCGCCATCGTGCGCCGCGCCACGATCTCGCCGGTTCGCGCGGCGTCCTGGGTCAAGACCACGCTCCGCGCGCCATCGAGGCGCGCGCCGTCCGGCGCGATGGCGCTCGCGCGGATCACGGCGGAACCGCGCCATCCGGGTCCGCGAGCCGTCGCCCCCTCGCGCTCGGCGACCGCCAGAAACGCCATCGAGGCGCCGGCCGCGACGACCCCGCCGTCGATCCAGATCGGGTCGCCGTCGTCGAGCGCGCCGTCGCCGTTGGCGTCCCGGTGGATACGCCAGTCGAGCCCGGCGCCGGCCGCCGCGAGGCCCAGCCGGTACTCGTACTCGCCGTCGCCGGCCGGCGCCCGCACCGTGAACGGCCCCACCAGGGCGCCCTCGGGCGGCAGGTCGATGGCGTCGGGCGCGTCGACGCCGAGGCTCGCGACCGGGATCTGCGCGCGCGCGGCGCGACGCCCTTCATAGAGCCGCCCGGGCGCTGTCGGATCGCGACGCGCGCGATAGGAAGCGACCCGCGCCAGAGCCTCCGCCTCGCCCGCCCGCGGCGCCGTCCAGAGGCGGACCGGAAGATCGAGCGCAAGGCAGTCTCCGGGCGCGAGCGCCGCGCCGGCGTCCTCGGGCGCGCCGTAGAAAGACCCGGCCTCGCCGACCCGAACAGATCCAAAGCGCGACTCGAGCCCTTGGACCGACCGCCCTAGCGCCTGCGCCGCCAAGCGCGCGGCCTCTTGCGCGCCGCCGCCCTCCAGAAGCCGTAGGCGCCCTGGGCCGGCCGAGGCGAGCTCCGCCGAAAGAGCGCCCTCGAGCGCGACCCCGAATGCAGGCGCGCCGCCCCGGTTGCAGGCGCGCAAGGACACCTCCGCGAGATCGCCGACCGTCAGCGCGCCTTGCTCAATCAGCGCGAAGGCCTGAACATCGACATAGGGCTCGACCACGCGCCCGAGGATCAACGGAGGCGGGGCGGCGACGCGGCGGGGCGGGCCAGCGAGCGCGATCGCCGGCGCGGTCGGCTCTCGGCCTTCCCCGCGCGCCGCGAGCGTCAGAGCGCCCGTCGCCGGCGGCTCTTCGATCTGGATCTCCGGCGCGACCTCGAGCGTCAGCCCCTCTCGCACCGACGCCGCGTCGAGCAGGGAGAGCGTGGCCTCGAGCACATAGGCGTCCACGCCGCGCCGCGCCGAGGCTTTCTCCACTGAGACCGCGTCGAGCGGCACCAGAACGCGAAGCGCGCCGTCGCCCGCGTCCGAAATCCGAAGCGCCGCGCCGTCGTCGAGCGCGACCCGGACGCCAGGATCGGCGGCGTTGATCGCGCCTGGGTCGCCCTCGGCGGTCAGGTCGGCGCGCTCCCGGGCCAGCGCGACGCCGCCGAGCGCCAGCGCGTCCTCGCTCGGAACAGGACCGCCGGCCCCGACCAAAGCCAGCCGCCAGCCGATCGACACGCCCTCGGCGCGACCCTCGGGGATCTGGAAGCGCGCACGGAGCCGATAGCGGTCGCCGACGAAGATCGACGGCGTCGACGCCGCCCGCTCCCGGTCGACCACCGCGTCGCCCTCTGGCGCGTTCGCGCCGTCGCCGCCCGCCTGGATTTCGATCTCCGACGCCGACGCCGACGCCGACGCGAAGGTCTCTCCGGTCCGCTCGGCGATCGCCACCAATTCCGGCTCGGGCGGCGCGGCGATGGGCGCCGTCAACGCCGCGCGCGCCGCGCGCACGCCGGGCGCGCCTTCGGGAGCCTCCGCGGCGCGGGCGAACACCCGGACCGGCGCCCGCGCTTCGGCCCCCAGCCGAGCGGCGGCGCTGACGGCGGCCTGAAGGTCGAGCGCCGCCGCCTCGCCAGGACCGATCGACAATCCCGGCGCCTCGAGCGCGGGGCCGCAAAGGCGTTGGGCGTCCGATCCGCCGAGAATCCCGGCGTCCAGCATCGTCTCCGCCTCGACCGCCCGGGCGCCGATCGCCTCGGCCCCGAGCCAGCGCACGCTCTGACAATCCAGACCTTCCGCGGAGTCGAGACCGCCGCGCGGCAGCCACAGAGAGACGCCCTGAAGCGCCGCGTCGCCGACATTCTCGAGCCGGAGGGTGGCGCGCAGCCCGTCGGCGGCGTCGATTTCCGCAGCGCCGCTGAAATCCGCCCCGTCAAGCGCCCGGCGCTCCGCCGACACCCGGAGCAGTGGGCCGCCGATCTCGAGCGCGCTTCGCCCGAGCGGACGGCCGCCCTCCGGCGCGTGGCGATGGACGAAGCGAGCCCCCACGGTCGGACGCCGCCAGTCCGCGCGCGCCGGCTCATCGGCGAGCGGATCCGCGTCCGTCACGATCGCCGCAAAGTCGAGGAGCGCGATCCGAGCGCCGTCCGACGCCTCGAGCGCCCCGCGGCAATCGCCAAGCCGCCACACCAATCGACGCTCGGGGCTCTGTTCCTCACCCGCGGTCGGCGGCTCGGCGGGCTCCGCCTCGAGCGCACCCTCCAGCGCCGCCTCCCCTCCAGCCGTCTCCCCTCGCGCCGCCAACTCTGGCGCCGCAAAACCGGGCGCCGGCGCCGCCGACGCGATCTCCGGGTCTTCGACCGCGTCGCAGGAAAGCCCCGGCCCGAGGCGCGCACGCGCCGTCACGTCCCTGAAGGCCGGCGGCAGCATCACGTCGATCCGCGCGTCCCGCACCCGCCCGGGCGGGATCCGCACGCTCAACCGGTGCTCGACCGTCTCCCCATGGGCGAGGCGCGCATTCAGATCTTCGCCGAGACTGGTCCGAGAAAGCACGAGAAAGCCCTCGACCGGCGGCGCCGCCAAGCGCTCCCCCGCGGCGATCCGCGTCCGCGTCTCGCCGCCCTGTTGACCGAAGGGCGCCGGGCCGAACTGTCCCTCGAGCGCGACCTGGCCGGCGCGTCCGGGCGGCAAATTGCGCGAGATCTTGAGTTTGAGACGCCAGCGCACCGTCTCGCCCGGTCCGATGCGCAACCCGCCGCCGCCGATCGACCGCCGCCGACCCCGCCGAGGCTGGTCCAGCGCAACCGGTCTCCGCGGCTCCCGGAGGACTCGAATACGGCGATCGACGCCTCGTCCTCCTCATCGATCCGGCCGTCCGCGTCATTGTCCAACCCGTCTTCGGAGAATCGCTCGATCCGCGCGAGCCCCGGCGCCCGCAGCTCGATCCAGTCGAAGAAACCGGGCGCTGCGCCCGCGTTCGTGACGATGACCGACGCGGTGAGAACCTCGTCGCCGAACACCGCAAAGCCGCCGAGCGCAGGGTCCCGGGTGCGATCGCCGATATCGAGCGCCAGGCGCACATCCGGACGGCGAACCAACAGCTCGAGCGGCGGCGCGGCGGTCGCCGCGCTTTCATCCGGATCGCCTTGCGCGTCGACGCCGAAATCGCGCCCCGCCGCCGAGAAAACGGCGTTGGCGCGGATGGCGACCGCCTCCGGCGCCCCGCGGTCGCTCGGGGCCGCCCACGGCTCCGGCGCGCTCTCCCCGTCGTCGGACGCCGCGCCGGACGCGTTTAACTCGGGCGCCGTGGGCTCGACGACCTCCAGATCGAGCCGGCCGACGAACCGGCCCGCGCCGTCGAAATCGGACAGCGACCACAGGATCCGAGCCTGCCCGTCGCCTTCCGAGGGCGGCAGCACGCTCTCAAGCCCGACCGCCCCCTCGCGACGACCCCATTCCCGGACCGCCAGACTGCGCGGCAACGTTTGCGCGATCGAAGCGCCGGAGACCGCGCCCGCGGCCCCGAACCACCGCGCCTCGAGGTCGAGCGCGACCCTCTCGCCGAGACTGAGGGGTTGATCCATCGGACGCGGGCGCCCGTCGCGGGTCAGCAGCGTCTGGCTCAAACGAAAGCCGATCGCCGCCGCTTCGCCACGCCCGCGAACGATCGGCTCATCGGACAGGCTCCCGTCCGAGCGCCGTCCGACCCCGTCGGCCGCCGCCGCGATCGAAAGCGGCGCGCCGTCGAGGGCGGCGGCGTCCGCGACCGCCTGGAACTCGAACTGGGTCTCGCGGCCCGGCCCGAGATCTTCATTCAGATTGCAGAGCGCGCCGAAGCCCGCCTCCGCCTCGGCGCCGCCGACGGGCCGACGCCGCCGCGCACAGCCCTCGGGCGGCTCGGGCCGCCAACCGGCGCCGAGATCGAGGCCGAGACGGACGCGGCGCGCGGCGTCCTCGCCGACGTTCCGAATGATCGCGCGGAACCGTTTGACCTCGTCGGCGCCGCCGACGATCGGCGAACCCACGGGCTCGACCGCGACCTCGAGCGCCGGCGCGCGCGGACGGGTCGAAGCGGCGACCACCGCGGTCTCCGACGACGCGCCGCACCCATCCTCAAACCGAAGGGACGCCTGCGCCTCGTCTTCCTCGAACAGCAGGGGACGGATCCGCCGGATCAGGAAGCGGATCTCGGCCTGCTGGCCGGGGCCGAGCGCCGCAGACCGCCCCTCGCCATCAACCAGCCGCACGATCGGCGCGCCGGGCGTCTCCGCGTCGATCGACGCGGCGCGCACGCCGCCGACGGCGCCAAAGACGCGCACGGGCCCCGACGGGTCGACCGCGTATCCGTCCGGCAGCGCGATCCGCGCTTCAGGCGCGAACAGCGGCGCGCCGGCGTTGGCGATCCGAAGCACGACCTCCGCGCGATTGCCCGGGCGCGCCCGTCCGCCGACGCCGATCAACTCGAGGCCTAGCGTCACATCCTCGACGCGCGGCTGGGTCAAAAGCATGGTCTCGACGATGCCGCTTTCGGCCTCCGCCAGCCCCGCCGCCGGCGCGTCGCAGGACCAGGAGCCGATCACCCGGGTCGGACGGGCGCCGCAGACGGGTCCGACCTCTTCGCGGAAGACGATCGTCTTGCGCCCCCCTGCGCCCAAGGCCCTGAGACCGAAGACGCCCTGGCCGACGCCATCGGCGTCGGCGCCGCCGGAAGGCGCCAGGCCCACGATCGGCGGGTTCGGCGCCGGGCCGCCGGCGCGGAACTGAACCCGGGTCTCGGGGGCGGCGGCGTCGCCCCGGTTCTCCACGCTCAGGCGCCACTCGACCACGTCGCCCGGGGCGGCGGCCGCGAACGGGCCGAACGGCCCGCCCCGCGTCGCGTTCCGCCCGACGAGACTGAGGCTGAGGCTCGGGCGGCGCACCGGCAACAGGACGCTGCGCTCCTCGGCCTGCACGGGCGCCCGACGCGCATCCACGGCGGCGGCCGAAAGCCAAAGCCGGCGGCTCTCCGCCGGAGCGTCCGCGAACGCGTGGCCGAGCGCGGCGCGCCAGCGCAGCAGCACGCTGTCGTCCGGCCGCCCCGCGGGCCCGAGCCGGCCGAGCGCCGGGGCTTGATCGGAACTCCAAACATAAGGCGTCGCGCGCGTGCCGAGGCCGACCGGAGGCTCGATCGCGCGCCAGCTCCGGCCATCGTCGGTGCTGATCTCGACCGTGTCGGAGGCGAAGGCGAACAACCCGTCCCCGAGCGGCGGCGCGGCCGACAGCCGGACGTCGCCCAGCGCCTCGTCGCCGGCGTTGCGCACTTCGAGCACCTGATAGCTCGGGGCGCACACCGCGGGCGGCGCGATGGTGGCGAGGCCCACCCGGAGCGGACTCGTCGGCCCGTCGAGAAGGGGCCGCTCCGGCGCAGTTTCGCTGAACGGCGCCAGGGCGGCCGGCGATTGCGGGGCGGGCGGCGCGAGATCGCGCACCTGAGGCGCCGAGGGCGGTTGTTGCGACCAGGCGGGGCGCGCGCCGAACGGCGCCGTCGCGGCGATCGTTAAGACGGCGCCGGCCAGCACCGCGCGGGCAAGCCCGCGCACCACGCCCAACCTGTGGCGATCGAAGGCGCAGAAACGCGCCGCACGGGATCGCGCCATATCCGCTCCGAAGCCTCGTTGGCGCCGCGGGACGTGCTCGCCACGCCGCCGCTCGCGCATTTTTGGATTATTGTTAAAGCGAGCTTAGAGGACACGCTGCGGCACCGCTAGGCCCGAGCGACGGGGCGACGGCGCGATCGGCGTGCCAAATGAAGAAATCTCGTGGTCGGCCTCGGTCAGCCAAGACCTGGAGCTAGACCTGGAGCTAGACCTGGAGCTAGACCAGGACCTAGACCGGATCAGAGCGGACGGCGGCGGGCGGCGGCGCATCTCGGCGATTCGCGCCGAGCTTGTTCACGCGCCCGCCAGCCCTTCGAGCGCGTTTGCGACATTCACCCCGATCGCCTCCACCGCGTAGCCGCCCTCCATCACCAAGACTGTCGGTCGGCGGAGCCCGCCGATCCGCGCGCCCATCCGGATGAAGTCCTCGCCGGTCAGACGAAATTGGGAGATCGGATCGCCCTCATAGGCGTCGACCCCGAGGGAGACGACCAAAGCCGCAGCCCCGAAGGCTTCGATCCGGGCGCAGGCCTGATCGAGCGCGCCGCTCCAAGCGTCCCACGCGGCGCCCTTCGCCAGCGGCAGGTTGAGGTTCGCGCCCTCCCCCGCCCCGGCCCCGGTCTCGTCCGCCGCGCCCAGATAGTAAGGAAACGCGAAATCCGGATCCCCGTGGATCGAAACGGTCAGGACGTCCGCGCGCTCATAGAAGATGCTCTGGGTTCCGTTGCCGTGATGGAAGTCGACATCGAGCACCGCGACCCGGCCGGCGCCCTGGTCGATGAAGCCCTGCGCGGCGAGCGCGGCGTTGTTGAGAAAGCAGTAGCCGCCGAACATGTCCGCCGCCGCGTGATGCCCGGGCGGGCGGCAGAGCGCGAAGGCGGCCGGCGCGCCCCCAGCGACCGCAGCCTCGGCGACTGCGGCCTGGGCGCTGAGCGCGAGATCGGCGGAAGCGCAGGCGGCCTCCCAGGTCCCGTTCGAAATCGCGGTTTCGGCGGCCAGCGCATACCAGCCGAGCTTCACCTCGATGTCGAGATCCGGGCGGCTGAGATCGGGGCGCCGGCCCATCCGCCGCGAAGGCCAGATGTTGGGGATCGCCTCGCCATGGATCGCGCCGTCGGCGCCCCGCTTCGCCGCCGCCCAGTCGGCCCAGGCGCTCTCGAGGAACGCCAGATAGAGCGGGTCATGGATCCGCTCATAGGCTGCGCGGCCGAAGGCGCCGGGCGTCTCGAACGGGCCAAGCCCCCGACGCTCGAGCTCGGCCCGCACCATCTCGACCCGCGACGGGCTCTCATAGGGGCGCACGAAGCGCCCGGCGTCGAGCTCGGTCTGCGCGTCCCGAAGCCGATGGCGGTCGCTGTGGAAGATCTTCACCGGACTGCTCCGTTCTCGCGCGTCTGACCCCCGACCGTTACGGCGTGGCGACAGCGGGCGCAAACGTCCGCCTCCCTCGCCTTGGCCGACAGGGCTTGCGTTCGGGGGCTCGCGTTCCGGGGCTTGCGTTCCGGGCTTGCGTTCGGGGGCTTCCTGCGACCGTCTTTTCGGTGGCGGCCCCGCGCATGGTCGCTACAAAGCGAAGGGCCGCGATCCTGTGTCGCGGATCCGAAGGCAAGCTAGGGAGGCGCCTCAAATGTCATTCACTCTCAATCGTCGCCGCGCGATCGGCGCGGCCGCCGGCCTTGCGGTCGTCGCGGGCCTCGCCCTGCCGGCGCAGGCCCAGGACGAGACCAACTACATCCTCGCCACCGCCTCGACCGGCGGCACCTACTACCCGGTCGGCGTGGCGCTCGCGACGCTCACCAAGGTGAAACTGCAGCCCAAACAAAAGATCGGCATGTCCGCGATCAACTCCGCGGGCTCCGGCGAGAATGTCCGCCTGCTGCGCGAGAACGAGGCGCAGTTCGCCATTCTGCAGGGCCTGTTCGGCTTCTACGCCGTGAACGGCATCGGCCCTGTCGAGGAGGCCGGCCCCCAGACCGAGCTGCGCTCCGTCACGATGCTCTGGCAAAATGTCGAGCATTTCGTCGTGTCTAAGGAGGCCGCGAAGACCGGCACGATCGACGATCTGGCCGGGCTTAAAGGGCAGAGCATGGCGATGGGTCGCCGGAATTCCGGCACCATCGGCTCGAACGCCGCGATCCTCTCCAATCTCGGCTACGACATGGAGAACGATTTCGAGCTGGTCTACGCCGGTTACGGACCGTCCGCGGACGCGGTGCAGAACGGCCAGGCGGCCGGCATGTCGACGCCGGCGGGCCCGCCGGTCGGCGCCGTCACCAAGATCTTCGCCAACATGGGCGATCAGGTGACGCTGCTGTCCTTCACCGACGAGCAGGCCGAAAAGGCGGACGGAGACTTCGACCTCTGGACGCCCTACACGATCCCGGCCGGCACCTATCCGGGCCAGGACGCGGCGGTGAACACCATCGCCCAGCCGAACTTCCTCGGCGTCCGCTCGGACGTGGACGAGGAGCATGTCTACCTCTTCACGAAGACCGTCTACGAGAACCTGCCGTTCCTGCAGGCGATCCATCCGGCCACCAAAGCGATGGCGATCGAGAACGCGATCGCCGGCCTGCCGGCCCCGCTGCACCCGGGCGCCGTGCGCTACTACAAAGAGGTGGGCGTCGACGTGCCGGAGCGTCTGATCGGCAAATAAGCCGACCAGCTCCGAAATCTGACGCGGCGCGCCGGTCGAGCAATCGACCGGCGCGTTTCTTTCTGGGCCGGCGCCGGACGCCGCCCTGCGGGCTCTCGCTGGCCCGGCGCTCGCATGCGCGCTCTGTACGGCGCGATCAAAGCCGGCGTAGGGTTGGCGCTCGCCGGCCTAAAAGCGCCCGGCCAACAAACGCCAAAAGCAATGAAGCGCGGGCCGCGCCGGCTGGCGCGGCGTCGTCCAGATGGACGCGGCGCGCCGAGCGCCCCCCCCGGGAGGAGACATCGATGGCTGAGGACAGGGAGCTCGACCGGGCGTCGGGCGCCGAAGAATCCGGCTCGGTGACGCGAGACCCGCCAGCGTCCTGGGCGGCGGCGACGGCCGCGTTCGGCGTGCTGCTGGCGGTTTTCCACCTCTACGCCGCGCTGACCGCGGACGTCGACGCGTTCGTCCGCAACGCGCTGCACTTCGCCGGCTTCGCGATCCTCTGCTCGGTCTATTTCCCGCTCTCGACCAGCGACTGGTGGGTCGGCCGGCGCTGGTCGCGCTGGGTCGATCTCGCCTTTGGCCTGCTGGCGGCGGCGTCGGCCGCGCATCTCTCGGTCTCGGCGGCGGTGGTCGCCGGTCGGGGAGACCAGCTCCGACCGGTCGACTGGGCGGCGGCGATCTTTGTGGTCGTCGCCGCGCTCGAGCTGACGCGCCGGACCGCCGGGCTGGTGATCCCGATGCTGGCGATCTTCGGCCTGAGCTATCTCACCTGGCTCGGCCCCTACATCAGCGGCGTGTTCGCCTTTCGGGGCCTTTCGCTCGAGACCGTGCTCCGCGCCTCGATCTTTAATGACGAGGCGATCTTCGGGATCATCGCGCAGATCTCCGCGACCTATGTCTTCCTGTTCATCATCTTCGGCGCGTTCCTCCTCCGCTCCGGCGCCGGCGACTTCGTCGTCAATCTCGCGCGCGCGGTGGCGGGGCGGCTGACCGGCGGCGCCGGAATGGTGGCTGTGATCGCCTCGGGCCTGACCGGCACGATCTCGGGCAGCGCGGTCGCCAACACGGCCTCGACCGGCGCCGTCACCATCCCTCTGATGAAACGCGCGGGCTTTCCCCCGACCTTCGCGGCCGGCGTCGAGGCCTCGGCCTCGACCGGCGGTCAATTGATGCCGCCGATCATGGGCGCCGGCGCCTTCGTCATGGCGAGCTACACCCAGATCCCCTACGAGACGATCGTGGCGGTCGCCGCACTTCCGGCGCTTCTCTACTTCGCTTCCGTCGCGATGTTCGTCCGCATCGAGGCGAAGCGCCAAGGCCTCGCCCCGATGGCCAACGACGGCCCGACACTCCGCGAGGCGCTTCGCGACAGCGGCGCGAGCTTCATCATTCCGATCACGACCCTGATCACGCTGCTGGTGGTCGGCTTCACGCCCGAATACGCCGCCGTGTTCGGGATCGCGACGGTGGTCGTCTCGAGCTGGCTGACCAAACACCCGATGGGCCTGCGCGCGGTTTGGGAGGCGCTGGCGCTCGGGGCGCGGAACATGGTGATGACCGCGGTGCTGCTTTGCACGGTCGGACTGGTTGTGAACGTCATCGCGATGGCTGGGATCGGGAACACCTTCTCGCTGATGATCGTGGAATGGTCCGGCGGCGACCTGTTGATCGCCATCGTTCTGATCGCGCTGGCCTCGCTGGTGCTCGGCATGGGGCTGCCGGTGACGGCCGCCTACATCGTTCTCGCCACCCTCTCCGCGCCTGCGCTCTCGGGCATGATCCAGGACGGCGCGCTGATCCAGCAGATCGCGGCCGGGACCGTCAGCGACGCGGCCAAGCCCCTGTTCATGCTCGCAGACCCGAACGCCGTCGTCGCGCTGTCGGGCCCGATGTCCTCGGCCGAGGCCGTGGCGCTCCTCGAGGGCCTGCCGCTCGAGCTGCGGGCCCAGATCCGCGAACTTGCGCTGCCGAGCGGCGTGGTGCTGACGGCGCTGCTGTCCGCGCACATGATCATCTTCTGGCTGAGCCAGGACTCGAACGTGACCCCGCCGGTCTGCCTGGCGGCCTTCACCGCGGCGGCGATCGCCAAATCGCCGGCGATGGCGACCGGGTTCGCGAGCTGGAAGATCGCCAAGGGTCTCTACATCGTGCCGCTGTTGTTCGCCTTCACGCCGTTCCTGTCGGGCGACCCGACCGCGGCGTTCACGATCTTCGCTTTCGGCCTGGTCGGCATGTACGGCCTCGCCGGCGCGCTGCAGGGTTGGATGGAGCGCCGGCTGTCGCTGGTCGAGCGCGCGGCCGCCGGCGTCGCGGGCGCGGCCTGCATCTGGCCGGCGGGACTGTTGGTCAATCTCGCCGGCGTCGTCGGCGTCTTGGCGATCATCGCGATCCAGTTCGGGCTCAACCGCAAGCGGGAGGCGCGCGCCGCCGAATGACGGCGCGAGTCCGAGAAAACGTTCAAACCGGGATCAGCCGTTCCAGGTCAGCGCCTCGATGTTGCTGAACTCGACCGACTGAGAGCCGTCGTCGAAGCTGATCGCGCCCGCCGCGTCCTCGCTGAAGACCAGCTCCGACCCGTTCTCCGCCTCGATGGTTCCGGAGGTGAGCGTCACGGTCCAGTCCCCGCCATCGAAGCTGGTGGCGGTAGAAGCGTCGCGCGTGTCCCCGAGGCTGGCGCCGTCGAGTTCGATCGTATCGGTCCAGCTCCCCCCCGCGCCGCCGTCGATCACATCGCGACCATCGCCGATCGCGAGCAGGAAAGTGTCGTCGCCGTCGCCGCCGATCATGGTGTCGTCTCCGATGCCGCCGTTCAAAACATCACCGCCGGCGCCGCCATAGAGCAGGTCCGCGCCGCCGCCGCCCGAGATCTCGTCGCCCCCATCGCCTCCGATCAGCGCATCTTGGTCGCTTCCGCCCGAGAGCGTGTCCGCGCCCGAGGTCCCGAGCGTGACGGAGAACGTGCCGTTGCTGAACTCGAGCGCCTCTACGTTGTAGACCTCGTCTGTCCCGTCGGGCGCGCCGTCGCGCTGGTCGACGACCTGGAAGCCGCCGCCATAGAGCGTCGCCACATAGTCTGCCGCCGCGCCGTCGTAGACCGCGGTGTCGGTTCCGTCCCCGCCGTCGAGCGTGTCGTCCCCCGCGCCGCCGCTCAGGGTGTCCGCTGCGGCGTCGTCGGCGACCACGGTCGCGACTGTGAAGTTATCGACCGCGACGCCTTCGTCGTTCGAATTCAGGTTCGAGCCGAAGCCGAACGAGATCTCCGAACCGCCGACCATCGCATCGAACGTCACGGTGTAACGCTCGTCCGTCGAGCCGCCCTCATAGGGCGAGCCATAGTCGCCGCTGGCCGCAAGGCTATAGGTCACGTTGCTGGCCAGGCTGCTGTCCAGGCTGTTGATCGAGCCGTTGTCGTAGACCCGGAAGGCCAACGCGCCGTCCACATAAACCTCGAGGCCTTCTCCGCCGTTCAGATCGTCGACCATGTAGGCGTCGAAGGAGACCTGCAGCGACTGTCCGTCCTCGAGGCCGCTCAACGTCGTCGTGGCCAACTCCGCGCCCGCGCCGTCGCTGTTGCGCCAACTACCGAGGACCTGATCGCCGTCGAACGTGCTGGTCGCGGCGCCGGAGCCCGTCCACTCGGAAATGTCGCCCTCGAAATCGGAGCTATAGACGGTGGAGATGACGCTCTCCCCGCCGACCAGCAGATCGCCGCCGTCGCCGCCATAGAGCAGGTCCGCGCCGCCGCCGCCGTAGAGCGTGTCCGCGCCGCCGAGGCCGCGGATCATCTCGGCGTCGTCCCCGCCCGTCATCGTCTCGCCGCCGCTGGTCCCTTCGCTGAGATCGAGCGCCGAAGCGGCGAGGTCTTCCGCCGAGACCACCGCTCCGTTGAACTCGAAGCTCTCCACATTGGTGACGACGTCGGTTCCCTCGTCGAGGCCGTCGGCCGTGTCCTGGTCCACGAGCACGAAGGCGCCGCTCGAGGCGTCGTAAGCCACCGCGAAATCCGCCTGGTCGCCCGCATAGACCGCCGTGTCGGTCCCTCCCTGGGCCGTCGCCACGCCGCTGTAATCGGCGAGGCTCGTCATACTGTCGCCGGTATCCGGGCCGGACATGCGCACGTCGAGCGTCTCGCGGCCGCCGTGCTCAAAATAGACGACCTCAAGCGTGTACTCGCCCGGCGCCAATGTTTGCGGCGCGGAATCTGTGGTTCGCGCCGAGTGCGTGAAATCGTCCACGATAATCTCGACGCCGTCCAAGAACAGTTTTACGCCATCGTCTGCATATGTCTGGAAGGTGTAGTCGCCCGCCTGATCGATCGTCAACACGGTGTTGAATTTGAGCGCGAAGTTATCACCATTGTCGATCGCGCTCGGATCCAAATCAGTCGTGGTTCCGGTCGCGGTCGCTGTGAAGCTGTTGTCGCGTCCTCCGTTTTCGGTGAACCCGGCGTCGGCGAGGCTCGAGGGCGCCGAGGTGAGGTCGTAGTATTCATAGGACCAGCCGCGCTCGGCGCCGCCGCCGTCGAGCGTGTCGTCCCCCGCGCCGCCGGTCAGCGTGTCCGCCGAACCGCCGCCCGAGATGCTGTCGTCGCCCCGGCCGCCGTTGAGCGCGTCGCTTCCAGCGCCGCCCGTCAGCGTGTCGTCGCCGCTCCCGGAGGTGTGGCTCGACCCGGCGTCGTCGGCGACGAATTCGAGGTCGCCCGCCTCGGCGATCCGGATCGTCAGCGCTTCGGAATAGCTCTCGCCCGCCCCGTTCGCGTCGGTCGCCACCACCGTGACGGCCATTTCGCTTGCGGTCCCCGGATCGATCTTCGAGGCGTCCTTGACCGTGATCTCGCCGGTCGCCGCATCGATCTCGAACGCCCCGTCGGCGTCGTCCGAGAGGCTGTAGACGATGTCTGAGACGCCGTCCGCGTCCTCGGCCGCAGCGACCGTCACGGCGTCGCCATCCGCCGCCAGTTCAGAAAGCGTCACCGAGCCGTCGTCGAAGGTCAGCGACCCGAAATTCTCCGGAGTCGTCCAGAGATCGCTCGCCGAAGTGTCCCACATGATCTGGGCGTCGCGGTCGCCGCCATCGTCGTCGTCGTTGATCGCGAAGGCGAAGCCGATGCTCTCGCCATCGAGAGGCGCGTCGACCCCGAGCGCCGCCCAGCTGGCGTTGAACGACACGGTGTAACCGCCCGACACGATGGCGCTCTCGCTGCTGACGCCCGACAGGTCGCTCTGCAGCGCGCCGTCGAGATGCAGATTGACGTTGTCGGTTCCCTGTCCGACCAGGAACTGGAAGTCGTCGGCGCCGTAGGTGGCGCCGCCATCCTGGTTGAAGTCGAAGTAGATCTCGATCGAGTCGTCGTTCCACAGCTGCGAGGCGGCGCTGTCGGAGACGACGGCGTCGTCCGCGACGGTCGCGAACACCGTGATCCCGTCGGCGTCCCAGGAGACCTGGAAGTTGGCGGAGGCGTCCGCGTCGCCCCCGCTCGCCCCCATCACGACCGTGTTCGCGGCGTAGCTCGGCGCGTCTCCGCCCGAGACCGCCACCGCCTCATGGGCGCCCGGATCGGCGTAGCTCGTGAAGCTGAGATCCGTCGGCGCGCTCTGGACGACCGTGTCGATCCCGACCGCGGCCTCGCCGCCGAAGACCACCTGCTCGACGCCGGATAAGATGTCGGTCCCGTCGTCGCCGTCCGCGGCGTTCAGATCAGTGACGGTGTAGCTGCCGTCGCCATTGTCGCGGACGTCGTAGTCTTCGGCGTCGCCGCCGAAAGAGACGGTGTCCTGGCCCTCGCCGCCATAGACGACGTCGTCCCCCGCGCCCGCCTCGATCACGTCGTCGCCGTCGCCGCCCGAGATGGTGTCGGCGCCGTCACCTCCGGTGATCACGTCTTCTTCGGAGCTGCCGGCGATGGTCTCGCCGCCGACGCCGCCCGTATAGGCGCCCTCATAGTCGACCACGTCGATGGTGAGCGTGTCCTGATAGGTCGCGCCGAACTGGTCCGTCGCCTCGATCGTCAGATCGAAGCTCTCATCGGTCTCGAAATCGATGGTCTGGCCGGACTTCACCCGGACCTCGTCGCCGACGATCTCGAACTTGCCCGACGGATCGGAGACGAGCGTGAAGCTATGGCTGTCGCCGGCGTTCGCGTCCGTCGCGCTGAGCGTCGCGACCGTTGCGCCCGAGGGATCATAGGCCGCGCCGATGGTCCCGCCGTCCGAGACGGTCTCGCCCACGCTCCCGCCCGAGGCGAAGGCGATCTCCGTCGGCGCGACATTGGCCTGGCGCGCCGCCTC
>JBCBRF010000016.1:0-35001 GCA_039819865.1 Pseudomonadota bacterium
GCTCAGGCGGCCCAGGAAATTGTCACGACGGTGGCGCAGGCGGCGTGAGCGGCCGCGCGGCGGTTTCGCCGAGCCTAGGGTCGTCGTGCGGTCCGCGGCCGTCGCTGTCGGCCACGATGGTCGGGAAACTCAGGCGTCGAGGGCCGCGGCGAGGGTGCGGCGGGCGTTTTCGCCGGCGATCAGGGGGAGCTTGTCGCGGGGGACGAGGGGCGCGCCGTCCGCGTCCTCGGCGCTGAGCAGCGCCGCTCCGCGGCGCGCAGCTGAAACAGCTCGGCCTGCGCCACCGCCCGCTGTTGGTCCGCGAGCGCCGCGACCTGGCGATCCTGCGAGGACGGCTCCGCCGGCGCCAGCGCCGCCCGCTTCACCACCTCCATCTTCTCGACGGTGGCCTCCGGATCGCCCGAGATTGGCGTGACGTCGATCGCCACCTCGCCGCCGACCGCATAGCGCTGGCCGTCGGGTCCGACCTGATAGGTGTAGGACGGCGCCCCAGCGTACTGCCCGCCGACCTGGGCGTGCGCCTGCTCATGCGCCCGCACCTCCGCGTCCCGCGCCTTGAGCTGATCGACCTGCCGCTGCTCCGCCTCCGTGAGCGCGCCGAGCTTGCCCCCCTTGTCCCCAGACTCCTCGGACGGGATCGCGCGGGTGCGCGTCAGCTCGACCGTCCGGGCGACCGTGACGGAGGCTTGCGGCGAGTAGGAAAAGGCGACGGCGGACAGCATCCCCAGGCGATCCGTTGCGGTGAACGACCTTTTCATCCTAACCGCCACCGGCTGACGTTCGGTTGCGAAACGCGGTTAACCGGACGCAACCGCGATCAGCGCGCTGAGAGCCGCCCCGACCGAAACACCCGCGCGCGCCCTGCGCCCGCGCGTCGCTGGTCAGCCGCGGCCGGAGCCGATACTGCTGTTGCGAATGAGCCGGGGCCGCGAACGGCGCAGTTCAGCGGCGACCGAACCGGCGGGGTGGACGCGTGCCGGCCGGCTTGCCGGGAAGCTTTCCCGTCGCAAGGCCGGGCGCCCATTTCCAACGGCTTCGCCGCGCGCAGGAGAGCCGCACGGCCAGTTTAAGGAGACCACGCATGGCGGATGCTTCGGCCGAGACCCGCGAGACCATGATCGGCGTCATCGGAGGCAGCGGCCTCTACGCCATCGAGGGCCTCGAGGGCGCGGAATGGGTCACGGTCGAGAGCCCCTGGGGAACGCCGTCGGATCAGCTCCTGACCGGCCGCATCGCCGGCGTGAAGATGGCCTTCCTGCCCCGCCACGGCCGCGGCCACCGCCTCTCGCCCTCCGACATCGACTACCGCGCCAACATCGACGCCCTGAAACGCGCCGGCGTCACGGACGTGATCTCCATGTCCGCCTGCGGCTCTTTCCGAGAGGCGATGGCCCCGGGCGACTTCGTCATCGTCGACCAGTTCATCGACCGCACCTTCGCGCGCGACAAGAGCTTCTTCGGGAAGGGCTGCGTCGGCCACGTCTCGGTCGCCGAGCCCGTCTGCGCCCGCCTCGGCGACGCCATCGCAGAGGCCGGCGCCGGCGTCGACGTGAAGCTCCACCGCGGCGGGACCTACCTCGCCATGGAGGGCCCGCAATTCTCCTCGCTGGCCGAGAGCAAGCTCTACCGCGAGGTCTGGGGCTGCGACGTCATCGGCATGACCAACATGCCCGAGGCCAAACTCGCCCGCGAAGCCGAGCTCTGCTACGCGAGCGTCGCCATGGTGACGGACTATGACAGCTGGCACCCCGACCATGGCGAGGTCGACATCAACGCCATCATCCGCGTGATGACCGCGAACGCCGAGCACGCCCGCGCGCTGGTCAAGGCGCTGCCCGCGATCCTCGGCCCCGAGCGCGCGCCCTGCCCGCACAAATGCGACCAAGCGCTCGAATACGCCATCATCACCGCGCCCGAGGTCCGCGACCCCGCGCTCGTCGCCAAGCTCGACGCCGTCGCCGGCCGCGTTCTCGGGTGACGCCATGAAGCGGGGCGAACGCATCGCGGTCGTCGGTCGGGGCCTCTGGGGCGCCGCCGCAGCGCGCCATCTGGCGCGTCTCGGCGCGGATCGCGGCGTCGAGGTGCTGCTGATCGGGCCGGACGAGCCCATGGGCGACTGGACGGCGCACCAGGGCGTCTTCGCCAGCCATTATGACGAGGGCCGCATCACCCGCCGCCTAGCCGACGAGACGCTCTGGAGCCGGCTCTCCACCGCCGCCATCGAGCGCTACGCGGAGATCGAGGCCGACTCGGGCCTGCGCTTCTTCGGCGACGTCGGCGCCGCCATGGTCGGCCCAAGCCCCCGCGACCCCGACGACTTCATGGCCCGCGTCGCCCGCGTCGCCGAAAGCGAGAAGATCCCCGCCGACCGACTCGAGGGCGGCGCGATCGCCGAGCGCCTGCCTTTCTTCGACGTCCCCCCGGACAGCGCCCTGTTCCATGAGCCGAACGGCGCCGGCCATATCAGCCCGCGCCGCCTGGTCCGCGCCCAGACCGTCGCGGCGGCGGCGCTCGGCGTCCAGGTGATGGCCGAGACCGTGACCCGGATCCGGGACGCCGGGGCGGGCGTCGAGATCGAGACGCCCGGCGGCCTGCTCGCCGCCGACCGCGCCCTGGTGGCGACCGGCGGGTTCTCCGTCAGCCCCGATCTCGGGACCGGCCCGCTCGACCTGCGCGTCTTCGCCCGCACCGTCGCCTTCTTCCGGATCGACGGGGCGGAGGCCGAGCGCCTCGCCGGCATGCCCTCGGTGATCCACAAGCGCGCCGACCTCGACTGGTACCTGCTGCCGCCGATCCGCTACCCCGACGGCGAGACCTATCTGAAGATCGGCGGCGACCCGGACGACATCCATCTCGAGACCGTGGCGGAGATGCGCGACTGGTTCCGCAGCGGCGGCCGTCAGGCGGTCGGCGAGCATCTCTCCGACCACATTCGCCGCTTCATCCCCGGCCTCGCCGTCCGCGCGACCCACATCGCGCCCTGCGTCACCACCTGGACCGCGCATGGCCGGCCCTATGTCGGCTGGGGCGAGAGCCCGCGGATCGGCGTTCTGACGGGCGGCAACGGCGCGGGCGCGAAATGCTCAGACGAACTCGGCCGCCTGGGCGCGACCCTGATCCTGGAGGGCGCCGTCGACGACCCCGCCTATCCCGAGGGTTTCGACGTCGCGTTTCGGTAGGATCGCTGGCGACAGCGCCTCTCCGCGTCGCCCCTACCGATCCCCCGGCTGCGAATCGTCCTGCAGGATCCGGTGCGCGGCGCCGTCGAGATCGTCGTACTGACCCGAGCGGAGCGCCCACAGAAACGCCGCCAGCGCGAGCCCGCCCAGGAACAGCGCCACCGGCATCAGCATCAGGATCATGTTCATGCCCGCGCCTCCTCTAACCGCTGCGCCGCCGCTTGCGCCCGCCGACCGGGGCAGGGCGACGAGGCGACCGACGTCGCCGCCCCCGCATCCTGGCGATCTTCGGCCCCGAACGTCTCCGGCGCGATCCGCCGCACCCGAAGCGCGTTGAGCGTCACCACGATAGAGCTGCTCGACATCGCCAGCGCCGCCACCAGCGGCGTCGCGAACCCCGCCGCCGCGATCGGGATCGCGATCAGATTATAGAGCGTCGCCAGCGCGAAGTTCTCCAGCGCCCGCGCCCGCGCCGACCGCGCCACCCGATAGCCGTAGAGCACGGGCTCGAGCCGATCGCCGGAGAACACGAGCCCGGCCGCGGTGCGCGAGACGTCCGACGCCTCCGCCGGCGACATCGAGATCCAGGCCGCAGCCAAGGCCGGCGCGTCGTTGAGCCCGTCGCCGACCATCAGAACTTTGCGCCCCGCGTCCTTCAACGCCTCGAGCGCCGCCAGCTTCTGCTCGGGCCGCTGCTCCGCCGACCAATCCTCGATCCCCACGGCCGCCGCCGCCCGCGCCGCCGCCTCGGCCCGGTCGCCCGAGAGCAAAATGACCCGAAGCCCGCGCGCCTTCAGCGCCGCAACGGTCTCAGCCGCATCCGGACGAAGCGTATCCTCGAGCGTGAAGCGGACCGGCGCGGCCTCCCCGATCCGCAGCCAGACCGCCGTCTCCGCGCCGCCCGTCCCGCCATCGGCGCCGCAGAACGCGGCCGAGCCGAGCCGAACCAGGCGCCCGTCGAGCAGACCTTCCACCCCCTCGCCGGGGCGCTCCGCGATATCGACCACCGCCGCCGGCCGATCCGCGAGACCCTCCGCCAACGCACGCGACAGCGGATGCCGGCTGCCGAGCGCCAGCGCCTTCGCCGCCGACCGCGCGCGGCCATCCTCCGGCGTCGTCACCAGCCGCGGCCGCCCAAGCGTCAGCGTGCCGGTCTTGTCGAACGCCACCGTATCGATCTCGGCGAGCTTCTCGAGCGCCGCGCCGTCCTTCATCAGCACCCCGCGGCGGAACAGCGCCGCCCCCGCCGCCGCCTGCACCGCCGGCACCGCAAGCCCGAGCGCGCAGGGGCAGGTGATGATCAGGAGCGACGCCGCGATCATCATCGAGACGCGCAGATCCCCGGTCGCGATCATCCAGCCCGCGAACGCCACCGCCGCGACGATATGGACCCCGGGCGCATAGAGCCGCACCGCGCGGTCCGCGAGTCTCGTATGCTTGGTCGGCCGGCTCTCCGCCGCCTCGATCAGCCGTGCGATCTCCGCGAGCAGCGTGTCCTCCTCGGTGGCCGTCACTCGGATCCGGATCGGCCCCGTCAGGTTCATCATGCCCGCATGGACCACGTCGCCCGCGCCGATCGGCTCTGGCCGGGTCTCTCCGGTGACCATCGAGCGGTCGAGATCGCTCCGCCCCTCGATCACCTCGCCGTCGACCGGCGCCCGCTCTCCGGCCGCGACCTCCACCACATCGCCGAGCCCCACCGCATCGACCGCCACCGCCGCGCGCGAGCCGTCGGGCCGCACCACCGTCGCCGAAGTCGCGGAGAGGGCCGCCAGCTCCGCCGCCGCCGACCGCGCCGCGCCCCGCACCCGATGATCGAGGAACCGCCCGATCAGCAGGAAGAACAGCAGCGACACCGCCGCGTCGAAATAGGCGTGCTGGCCGTGCGCGGCGGTCTCGAACAGGCTGACGCTCGACGCGAGGATCACCGCCAGCGAGATCGGGACGTCCATGTTCAGCCGCCCGACCGACAGCGCGGCCAGCGCCGAGCGATAGAACGGCCGCCCCGCATAGACGATCGCCGGCAGCGCGATCAGCGCGGAGACCCAATGCATCAGGTCCCGCGTCGCATCCGCCGCGCCCGCCCAGACCGACACCGACAGCAGCATCACATTGGCCGCCGCGAAGCCCGCCACGGCGAGGCAGGACAACAGCTCCCGCCCGGTTTTGTCGGACCGGAAATCATCGACCGCCGCCGCATCGAACGGCTTGGCGTCGAACCCGAGCCGGCCGAGACGCTCGACGACCCCGGCGACCGTCAATCGCTCCGGGTCGAACGTCACCCCGACCCGCCGCAGCGACAGGTTCACCCGCGCAGTCGCGACGCCCGCGGTCGCCCTGAGCCCATCCTCGATCGTCGCGATGCAGGCCGCGCAACGCATGTCGGGCGCCAGCAGATCCACCCGCATCAGGCCGTCCTGCGCAGGCTTCGCCCAGCGCTCGAGCGCCCGGTCGGTTCCGAAGGCGGAGGACCCGAGCCCGGTCGAGCCGAGCGGCGTCGGCGCGCCGCAGCAGCCGCCTAGGCTGCGCAGCGCAGCCCCGCCCGCGTCGACTTCGGAATGATCGTCCAACATCGATGGCTCCCAGAAGCAGGTCGCGGCCGTTTTGGCGCGCAGGCTTGGCGCGCAGGCCTGGTTGCAGGCCTGGCTTGCAGGCTTGGCTTGCAGCCGCCTTAGCGGATCCGGAGCGCCGTCTCGCCGCCCATCTGCTCGCCGTTCGCCGCCTGCGCCTCCACCGCGACCCGCCATTGACCGGGCGCGAGGGCGATTGGTGCGGCGTAGCCGTCTGACGTCTCCTCGAGCAGCAACTGGCGATCCGTGCGCCCATCGACCGACAGACCGACTTGCGCGCCGACCGTCAGCCCGGAAATCGGCTCCCCGGCCGCGTCCAGCGCGCGCACCCGCAGAGCGCCGTCGTCATACGAGACCGTGAGCGACCAGCCGAGACGAGCGCGCTCCGCCGCCTTTTTGTTGAACTCCTGGCTGGCCACATACGAGTTCTTCGACACCACGCCGGGAAAACTTCCCACCGCCGAAGCGATCATCGCCACATTGGCCGTCAGGATCACTGCGAAGGCCCCGAGCGCGATGGCGAGCACATGCCACCCCTTCAACGGCCGGCCGCTTTTCGGCAGCACGCTCGCCGGCCGGATCTCGACGCCGTCCCGGATTGCGTTCGAGGTGTTGCGGTTCATATCGAGCGGCTCCTTTACGACGCTGATGGGCGATGCGGTTTGACCGGCGGAACGCCGCGTCACGGGGCGGGATCGGCGACGCGGTCGCCGCCCACGAACACCACCGCGCGGCTCTCGCGCTCTCGGGTGTTCACGTTCTCGACCCAGAACCGGAACGGCGCGCGCTCCGGCGCAGAGCCGCCGTCGAGCTTGCCCCAACCGCTTGGCGCGATCACGAACACGCGGAGCTGGCGGAGCTTGTCCGGCGCGATCTGGAAAGCGATCTGGTCCGCGTCCTGGACCTTCACGATCAGACCCGGCTGTCCGGTGATCGACAGGCGGAAGATGTTCGGCACGGTCTCCCGGTTCGCGACCTTCAGCACATAGCCGTTGCGCACCGAGCCGTCCGAGAGCTGCACGAATTGCGGGTTCCGGTCATGCGCCACCGTTAGATCGATGGTGTCGCGCATGAAGAGCGTCACCACCATCGCGATCCCGATGCCCACCCAGAGCGTGCTGTAGAGGATCAGCCGCGGCCGGAAGAGCCGCTTCCAGATCGGCACGGGCTCCGCCCCCGCGCGCTCCTGCTTTTCGTCGGTGAGCGAGCAGTAGTCGATCAGACCACGCGGCTTGCCGACCTTCCGCATGATGTCGTCGCAGGCGTCGATGCAGAGCGCGCAGGTGATGCAGCCGAGCTGCTGCCCCTCGCGGATATCGACGCCGGTCGGGCAAACGTTGACGCAGGCGTTGCAGTCGATGCAGTCCCCGAACGCGTCCGGATTCGAGCCCTTCGGCGCGTTCGCGTCCGACCTGCCCGGCAGCGGGATGAACGGCGCGCGCTCGCCCACCACCGGCCCGGCGAAAGCGGAGGCTTCCGCGGCCTGCTGCTCGCGCTTGCGATGCTTGCCCCGCGGCTCGCCCCGCCAATTCTTGTAAGTGACCGTGAGCGAGTTCTCGTCGAGCATCGCCGCCTGGATCCGCGGCCAGGGGCACATATACAGGCAGACCTGCTCGCGCATGAACCCGCCGAGCACGAAGGTGGTGCTCGTGAGCACCGCGATCGTGATGTAGGCGTAGGATGGCGCGGTCCCGAAGACCAGCGACTGGGCGAGCGTCGGCGCGTCCGCGAAATAGAACACCCACGCCCCGCCCGTCGCGACCGAGATCAGCAGGAAGATCGACCATTTAAGCGCCCGCCGCGCGACCTTGTTCAGCGTCCAGGGCGCTTTCAGCAGCCGATAGGCGGCGTTCCGGTCGCCATCGGTCCAGCGCTCGACATGCTGGAACAGGTCCACCCAGACGGTCTGGGGGCACGCATAGCCGCACCACACCCGGCCGAGCGCCGACGTGAACAGGAACAGGCCGAGCCCCGCCATGATCAGGAGCCCGGCGACATAGTAGAATTCCTGCGGCCAGATCTCGATCCAGAAAAAGAAGAACCGCCGGTTCGCGAGGTCGATCAGCACCGCCTGGTCGGGCATGTCGCCGCCGCGCGGAAACCGGATCCAGGGCGTGACGTAATAAATCGCGAGCGTCACCAGCATGATCGCCCATTTCAGGCGTCGATAGAAGCCGGTCACCCGCTTCGGGAAGATCGCCTTCCGTCCCTCATAGAGCGACAGGTCTTGGTCGTCGGTGTGTGTGGTCACGTGAGCCATCTCGGCGCCTGAGGAGTCCCGCTGCGCGCCTGCCTACGGACGCGCTCAAGCGTCTTGTGCCCGAGACCGGCCCCGCAAGCTTTGAGCAGGATCAAGCGGGCCGCGCCAAGACCACCCCCATCACGCCCCGCCGATCAGCGCCCCGGCGGCGAACACCAGGGCGCCGCCGAGCACCACCTGGAACGCGGCGCGCAGGAACGGGGTCTCCATGTAACGGTTCTGGATCCAGGCGATCGCCCAGAGCTCCACGAACACCACGGCGATCGCGATGTAGGTCGCGATCCAGAAATCCGGGATCAGATACGGCAGCGCGTGGCCGAGCCCGCCCACCGCCGTCATCACCCCCGCCGCGAGCCCCCGCTTCACCGGCGATCCGCGGCCCGAGATCGACCCGTCGTCGGACGCCGCCTCCGTGAAGCCCATCGAGATCCCCGCCCCGATCGACGCCGCGAAGCCCACCAAAAACGTCGTCCAGGTGTCCTGCGTCGCGAACGCGGTGGCGAAGATCGGCGCGAGCGTCGAGACCGACCCGTCCATCAGCCCGGCGAGCCCAGGCTGAACCCAGGTCAAGACGAACTGCCGGTGGGCGCTCTGATCCTCCTCGCTCCGCGCGTCGCCCGACAGCATCTCGTCCTGCAACGTCTCGGATTTCGCGACATGCCCGCCCTCGGCCGCCGCCAGCCAGCCCAGCAGCTTTCGGGTGTCGGCGTCCGAGGTCCGCGCCGCCGCCTTGAGATAAAAGTCGCGCGCGTCCTGCTCCATGCCGGCGGCTTCCGCGCGGATCCGATCGAGCCCGAGATTCTCGATCAGCCAGACCGGCCGACGCGCATAGAACCCGGCGACATGCTCGCGCCGGATCAGCGGAATCACCGCGCCGAACCGCTGCTTATGCAGCTCGATCAGCCGAGCGCGATGCTCCTCCTCCTCGGCCGCCATCTCTTCGAAGATTCGCGCCGATTTCGGGAACTCGGCCCTCAGCCGCTCCGCGTAAGTCAGATAGATCCGCGAGTCGTCTTCCTCGGCGGAAATCGCCAGCGCCAGGATCTCCTGCTCGGACAGATCCGTGAAGCGTCGACGCGAAGTAAAGCCCGGCAGCACGATCGCTAAATCCCTCGAATGGCGACCAGGGCGAGCGCCCCGGCGTCCGTCATCTCACTAAAACGTCGAGGCCCGGAGCGCCTAGGCGCCCTCAAAGCCTCGGCGAACAAGGGCCGTGGCGAACAAGGACCGCCGCCGACCGGGGACCAGTCGGCGACGGGACCGGCCCCGTCGAGGGGCCGGCTGAAGCGCGCGCCAGGGACCTCGAAAAGGACCGCCGAGGAAGGGAGGATCGGCGGAGCCGCGTCCGGCGCGCGCTTGTCTCGGAACCCGGGCGCCTACTGCGCCGAGGCCTGCTGGTCGTCGCTCTCTTCGCCGCCGCCCAGGGAATGGACGTAGACCGCGAGCAGCTTGATCGTGGCGTCGTCGAGCCGCCCTTCCCAGGCCGGCATCATCCCGGCGCGGCCATTGACGATCGACGCCTTAACGACCTCGCGCGACCCGCCATAGAGCCAGATCGAGTCGGTCAGGTTCGGCGCCCCGACCTCTCGGATGCCCGCGCCGTCCTCGCCATGGCAGCCCGAGCAGTTGTCGAGAAAGATCTCCGACCCCTGCGCCGCGAGCGCCGCGTCGTGCTCCTGGCGCGAGATCGACAGAACGTATTCGACCACCTGATCGATCTCCTGTTCTTCGAGCAGCCCGTCCCGGCCGAAAGCGCTCATCTCGCCGATGCGCGTCTCGTCCGTCTCATAGCCGTCCGGCCCCGTCTGCCGGATGCCGTAGGCGATCGTCTGGTGGATCGCTTCAAGCGAACCGCCCCAGATCCAGGCGTCGTCGAGCAGGTTCGGATAGCCCGGGAACCCTTGGGCCGCGGAGCCGTGACATTGCGAGCAGTTGGTCTTGAACGCCGCCGCGCCGCCCGCCCGGGCGAAGCGCGACAGCTCCGGATCCGCCGCGACCGCCCGAACGTCGAGCGCCTCGATCCGGTCGAGATAGACCGCTTGTTCGGACTTCGCCTCCGCCACCGCCTCGCGGAGCTCGCCGCGCGTGGTGTAGCCGAGCACGCCCTTGGTGTTCTCCGTCAGCAGCGGCCAGGCCGGATAGAACACCGTGAACAGCATCGCCCAGATCACCGTGGCGTAGAAGGTGTAGAGCCACCATTTCGGCAGCGGGTTGTTCAGCTCTTTGATGCCGTCCCACTCATGGCCCGTGGTCTCGACGCCCGAGACCTCGTCCACGTCCGGCTTTTCATTCTCGGCGCTCATGACGCATCTCCCTCTTCGGGGGTTCTGTCGGCGATCGGCCGGTCCTCGTTGCGGAACGGGATGTCCGCACTATCCCGATGGGCCCGGGAGGATCCGGGCCACAGGGTCATCACGACGACCGCGAGGAAGGCCAGGGTCATGTAGAGAAGCCCCCAGCTGTCCGCGAAGATCCGCATCGTCTCATAGGTTTCCATGCTCGGCCCCTCCTCAGCGCTCGTTCGCGATGGCGTCGTAGGTGGAGAAGTCGACCAGCGTGCCGAGCATCTGCATGTAGGCGATCAGCGCATCGAGCTCGGTGATCTCCGACGGGTTGCCGTCGAAGTCCCGCGCCTGCGCTTTCGGATAGCGCGACTGGAGCGCGTCCAGATCGCCATTGTCCGGGTCCGCCTGCGTCTTCAGATCGGCGACCGCCTGCTCGACCATCTCCTCGGTGTAGGGCACCCCGACGACGATGTTCGCGCGCAGATGGTCGGCGATGTTGTCGTAGTTGAGCTTGGTCCGCGCCAGCCACGGATAGGCCGGCATGATCGACTCCGGCACCACCGCCCGCGGGTTCTCCATGTGATCGACATGCCAGGCGTCCGAATAGCGCCCGCCGACCCGCGCCAGATCCGGCCCGGTCCGCTTCGAGCCCCACTGGAACGGGTGGTCGTACATGCTCTCGGCCGCCAGCGAGTAGTGGCCGTAGCGCTCGACCTCGTCCCGCATCGGGCGGATCATCTGAGAGTGGCAGTTGTAGCAGCCCTCCCGGATGTAGACCTTCCGCCCCGCCAGCTCGAGCGGGGTGTAGGGCCGCATGCCCTCCACCTTCTCGATCGTGTTCTGCAAGTAGAACAGGGGCGCGATCTCCACCAGACCGCCGACCGTGACGACGATGAACGACAGCACGAACATCAGCGTGACGTTCTTCTCGATCGCCGCATGTCGTCCGAGCAGCGTCTTCTTCTTGGGTTGGTTCTGATCAGCCATGATCTCCTCCCTCACTCAGCCGGGATCGCGGCGGAATCGCCGGATTTCGAGGGTTTTTCGGCGTCGGGATCGTAGAGCGGCTCCGACTCGCGGAGGTCGCCCCGAATGGTCTTGTAGACGTTGAAGGCCATGATCAGCGCGCCGACGAGGTACATCGCGCCGCCCAGCGCCCGGATCACGTACATCGGGTGCTTGGCTTCGACCGTCTCGGCGAAGCTGTAGACCAGGAAGCCTTGGTCGTCGTACTCGCGCCACATCAGGCCTTCCATGATCCCCGTGACCCACATCGAGGCCGCGTAGAGCACGATGCCGATGGTCGCGAGCCAGAAGTGCCAGGACACGAAGGAGAGGCTGTAGAGCCGCTTCCGGCCCCAGAGCCGCGGGGTCAGGAAATAGATCGCGCCGAAGCTGATCATTCCCACCCAGCCGAGCGCGCCCGAATGCACGTGGCCGATCGTCCAGTCCGTATAGTGGCTGAGCGAGTTCACCGCGCGGATCGACATCAGCGGGCCTTCGAAGGTCGACATGCCGTAGAAGCCGATCGCCACGACCATGGTGCGGATCACCGGGTCGGTCCGGATCTTGTCCCAGGCGCCCGAGAGCGTCATCAGGCCGTTGATCATGCCGCCCCAGCTCGGCATCCACAGCATGATCGAGAAGATCATGCCCAGATACTGCGCCCAGTCCGGCAGCGCCGTGTAGTGCAGATGGTGCGGACCGGCCCAGATGTAGAGGAAGATCAGCGCCCAGAAGTGGATGATCGACAACTTGTAGCTATAGACCGGCCGCTCGGCCTGCTTCGGCACGAAGTAGTACATCATGCCCAGGAAACCGGCGGTCAGGAAGAAGCCGACCGCGTTATGGCCATACCACCACTGGGTGAGCGCATCCTGCACCCCCGAGAACGCCGAATAGGAGGTCGATCCGGTAAACGACACCGGCATCGTCAGGTTGTTGACGAGGTGCAGCATCGCGATCGTCACGATGAAGCTCAAATAGAACCAGTTCGCGACATAGATGTGTGGTTCTTTACGCTTCAGGATCGTGCCCATGAACACGATCAGGTAAGCGACCCAGACGATCGTCAGGAAGATGTCGACGTACCACTCGGGCTCGGCGTACTCGCGCCCCTGCGTCACCCCGAGCACATAGCCCGTCGCCGCCAGCACGATGAAGGTCTGGTAGCCCCAGAACACGAACCAGGCGAGATCGTCCGAGAACAGCCGCGCCCCGCAGGTTCGCTGCACGACATAGAACGAGGTGCAGATCAGCGCGTTGCCGCCGAAGGCGAAGATCACCGCGGAGGTGTGGAGCGGCCGGATCCGCCCAAAGCTGGTCCAGGGCAGCCCGAGATTGAGCTCCGGATAGGCCAGCTGCAGCGCGGCCACCACGCCCACCAGGAAGCCGACGACCCCCCAGAAGACGGTGGCGATGACGCCGGCGCGCACCACCGCGTCATTGTAGCGGGTCTGATCCGCCGGAACCGCGTCCCGGCGCATCAACGAGACCACCGCCGTCGCGCCCGCGGCGGCGATGATCAGCATATGGAACGCGAACACGCCGTCGGCGGCCCGCGCGGCCGCCAACAGCGTCACCGCGATGGCGAGCCCCAGAATCGTCAGCAAACTGACGTTCCGGAGCCTCATGGGAATATCGATGGTCATCGGGAAGCTCGCTCCGTCCGTCCCTAGGGTTTCACAACCGGCCCCCGAGGCCCGCGGACAACGCGGACTCCTCGGCGAAACGTGCTGCATTCTTGAATTTTGAGGGCCGGGCGCTGTTGATCTGGGTCAACGGAGCGGCGGTCTCTTTCGTCGCGCCCCCTTGCGCCGCAAAAAATCGGGAAAACGATGAGAAATTTCAGTGCGATAGCAGCAGCGCTCGGCCTTCTGACCGCGTCCGTGGGCGGATTCGCCGCCGCCCAGACCGACTCGGCGAACGACGCCGAAACCTCCGCCGGAACCTCCGCCGAGGCCGCCGGCGACGTCGCCTGTCTCTGGAGCCGCCTCGACCCGTTCTTCCGCCTGCGCCTGCAGGTCGCCTCGCGCTGGCGCTCGGAGAACCCGGCCGAACTCGTGCTCCGCGCGCCGCCCGACGTCGTGAACCGGCTGTCGCTGGCCTGCGGCTTTCCCCCGAACACGCCGATGATGGGGCTGGTCACGCAGTACTGGGCCGCGCGCGCCGCGACGCCCGGTCTGCTCGCCGATCTGAAGGCCGCCGGTCTGAAGCCCGCCGGGCTCGACCGCGCCCTCGACCAGTACGCCCCGGCCGACGCCCGCCGGGCGCTGGCGGTCGAGATCATGGACCGCGACGGCGGCGCCGCGGCCGGCCGCGCGATCCGCGCCGCGATGATCCAGGTCGGGCTCGAACAGGGCGACGACGGCGTCACGACCGGAGCGCCCGCGACCCTGGCGCAGTACTTCGCCACCCGCATCCTGATCGACGGCCTCGAGGCCGGCGCCCCGCCGAGGCCTCTCGAATGACGGCGCGTTGACCTTCGGGCGCTCCGGCCCAGCTCGATCGGGCGAACCTATCGACCACGGTAAAAACCGCCGGAGCCGACCATGCCCGCCGCTCAGCCGGAACGCGCCCTCGAGGCGCCCGAACCGCGCGCCGACGGCGCCGCCCCCAATCCCGACCCTCAGCGGGTCTGGCCGGCGACCCGCGCCGAAGGCCTCCGCCGGCTCGCCGACTTCGCCCCCGCGATGGGCCGGATCTACAAAACGCGTCGGAACTACGACCTAGGCCCCGACAACCGCGCCAACGTCTCGCTCCTGTCGCCCTATACCCGCCGCCGCCTGATCACCGAGCGCGAGGCGGTCTCCGTCGCCCTCTCCGCCCACAGCGCCTCTTCCGCCGAAAAGTTCGTCCAGGAGGTGTTCTGGCGGACCTATTGGAAAGGCTGGCTGGAGCTTCGCCCCTCGGTCTGGCGCGCCTATCGCGACGAGCTTTCGGACGACCGCGCCCGCCTCGCCGATGATCGCGCCCTGAGAAAACGCCTGGAGAAAGCCGAGGCGGGCGCCACCGGGATCGACCCGTTCGACGCCTGGGCGGCGGAGCTGACCGAGACCGGCTATCTGCACAACCACGCCCGGATGTGGTTCGCCTCGATCTGGGTCTTCACCCTTGGCCTGCCCTGGCGCCTCGGCGCGGATTTCTTCCTCCGCCATCTGCTCGACGGCGATCCGGCGTCCAACACCCTCGGCTGGCGCTGGGTCGCGGGCCTCCAAACCCGCGGCAAGAACTACGTCGCGGCCGCCTGGAACATCGAGAAATTCACCGGCGGCCGGTTCGACCCGAGCGGCCAGTTGAACGAGCGCGCCCGCCCGCTCGCCGAGGACGAGCGGCTCTCCGCCGCCGGCGAACCGCCCCTGTCCGGCCGACCCGACGCGGACCGCCCGACGGCGGTCCTGATCACCGAGGAGGACTGCGCGCTCGAGATCCACCCCGATCTCGAGGGCCTGCCCCTCGCCGCCCTCGCCGTGGCCCCGATGCCCGCCCGACGCTCCGACGCGGAGGTCTCGGACGCCGTCGCCCGCTTCGACCGTGAAGCGCTCGACGACGCGGCCGCCAGATTCACGGAGGCGCGCGGCTGGTCCGGACCGGTCGCGACGCTCGAGGACAGCCCCGGCGCGCTCGCCGCCTGGGCCCGCGACGCCGGCGCCGAGCAGATCGTCACGCCCTACGCCCCGATCGGCTGGGTCCGCGAGCGCCTCGACGCCGAACGCCCGGCCCTCCGCGACGCCGGCCTGACGCTGATCGAGCCCATCCGCGTTTGGGACCAGACCTGCTGGCCCGCCGCCACCGCCGGCTTCTTCAAGTTCAAGGAGCGCATTCCGGAGTTCATCCGCTCCCTGCTGTAGGGGGCCGCCCACGAAGACCTTTCGCGACCGCGCGAACGCCCGGAGACGATGGTCTCGCCTCGCGCAGGCGCAAAGAACTATTTGCGCACATTAAAAGAACAAAATAAGTCTCCTCCGACAGGAGGGACCCATGCGCATACCCGAGCAGGATCGCCGCGGCCGCGGCGCCGTCAGCAACGCCGTGGGGCGGTTCGAACCGCTTGCGCGCGACGCCTTCGACGACGGTTGGGCGCAGGAGGAGCGCGCCGCGCCGCTTCGGACCGAGGTCGGCGTCGACGCCGCCCGCACCGTGCTCGCGCGCAACCAGTCCCCCGACCTGCCCTTCGACCGCTCCGTGAACCCCTATCGCGGCTGCGAGCATGGCTGCGTCTACTGCTTCGCCCGGCCCTCCCACGCCTATCTCGGCCTCTCGCCGGGCCTCGACTTCGAGACCAAGCTGTTCGCCAAGCCCGACGCCGCCGCCCGCCTCGCGGCCGAGCTGGCGCGCCCGAGCTACCGCCCGGCGCCGATCGCGATCGGAACCAACACCGATCCCTACCAACCGATCGAACGGACCCATCTGGTGACCCGCTCGGTCCTCCGGACGCTCTGGGACTGGCGCCACCCGGTCTCGCTCCTGACCAAGAACGCGTTGATCCTGCGCGATCTCGACCTGCTGTCGGAGATGGCGGCCGCCGGCCTCGCCCGCGCCGCTCTGTCGGTCACGACGCTCGACCGCAAGCTCGCCCGCGACCTGGAGCCCCGCGCCCCCACCCCCGCCCGCCGTCTGGAGGCGATCGAGGGCCTCGCCCGTGCGGGCGTGCCCGTCGGCCTGATGATGGGCCCCGTCATCCCGGGCTTGAACGATCACGAGCTGGAAGCGGTGTTCGAGGCCGGACGCGACGCGGGCGCCGCTTGGGCCGACTATGTCGTCCTCCGCCTGCCCCGCGAGGTCGCCGAGCTGTTCAAGGAATGGCTGCGCGAGCGCCGCCCCGAACGCGAGGCTAAGGTGATGACCGCGGTCCGCTCCATGTTCGGCGGCCGGGACTACGACCCGACCTGGCGCGTCCGCCAGCGCGGCGACGGACCGGTGGCGAGCCTGATCGCCCAGCGCGCCCGCCTCGCCAAACGGCGTTTCGGGCTCGAAAAGACCCTGCCGCCGCTCCGCACCGACCTGTTCGGCCCGCCCGAGGCGCGTCGACAGCTCGCGCTCGGATTGTGAAAGCGCGCGCCGACGCTTGTCCGGCCGCCCGACGCATGCGACCGAGCCGCAATGGCGAAACCGAAACGAGACGCGTTCGACGCGTGGGACGATCCGCTCGAGAGAGCGCGAAGCCGGCTCGGCGCCGCCGCCCGCATCGTCGGCGTGGACGAGGCCGGCCGCGGCCCGCTCGCAGGGCCCGTCGTCGCCGCGGCCGCATGGCTCGCCGAGGATTGCCCGCTGATCGCCATGGTGGCGGACTCGAAGACGCTCTCCGCCCCGCGGCGAGAGACCCTGTTCGCCGCGCTCCGCCTCGAGGTCGCCGCCGGCCGAGCCGATCTCGGCATCGGGGCCGCCAGCGTGGCGGAGATCGACGCGCTCAACATCCTCCACGCCAACGATCTGGCGATGGCCCGCGCCGTCGCTCGGCTCACGGTCGAACCGGCCCTCGCCCTAATCGACGGCTCTTGGCGCCCTCGCACGCTCCGCTGCCCGGCCGAACCGGTGGTGAAGGGCGACGCCCGCGTGCCCGCCATCGCCGCCGCCTCGATCGTCGCGAAGGTGGTCCGCGACCGCGCGATGGCCAAGCTCGACCGCCGCCACCCGATCTACGGCTGGGCGAAGAACGCGGGCTACCCCACCAAAGCCCACCGCGCAGCGATCGACGAGCATGGCCTGTGTCCTCACCACCGCAGGAGCTTCGGCCGTGCAGCACGCTGACATGCTGCGCTGCAAAAAGCCGCATCGCCCGACCGCTCAGAGGCTTGACGGCGAGTCCATCCCTGAAAGATTCTTTCGCACGGAGGATGGGTGAAGGGAATCGTGGCGATGTCGCGCAGTCGCAAGGGCCAAGGTCTCAAGGGCCAAGGTCTCCAGGGCCAAGACGGTCGGCCCGCCTCCTCGGAGCTGGACGCTCGGGATCTAAACGGTCGGATTATCATCGGCGACTGCGTCGAGCGGATGAACGCGCTGCCGGAGCGCTCCGTCGACTTGGTCTTCGCCGACCCGCCCTACAATCTGCAGCTCAAGAACGATCTGCGCCGCCCGAACGACACGCTGGTGGACGGGGTGGACGACGCCTGGGACCAGTTCGAGAGCTTCGCCGCCTATGACCGCTTCACCCGCGATTGGCTGACCGCCGCGCGGCGCGTGCTGAAGGACGACGGCGCGCTTTGGGTGATCGGCTCCTACCACAACATCTTCCGCGTCGGCGCCGCGCTGCAGGATCTCGGCTTCTGGATCCTGAACGACATCGTCTGGCGCAAGACCAACCCGATGCCGAACTTCCGCGGCAAGCGCTTCACCAACGCGCACGAAACGCTGATCTGGTGCGCCAAATCCAAGGACCAGAAATCCTACGCCTTCCACTACGAGGCGATGAAATCGCTGAACGAAGGCCTGCAGATGCGCTCCGACTGGGTCATGCCGGTGTGCGGCGGCCCGGAGCGGCTGAAGGACGAGACCGGCGCGAAAGCCCATCCGACCCAAAAACCCGAAGGCCTGCTGGCCCGCGTGCTGCTGGCGACCACCTCGCCCGGCGATCTGGTGCTCGACCCGTTCCTCGGCTCCGGCACCACCGCCGCCGTCGCCCGCCGCCTCGGCCGCCGCTTCATCGGCATCGAGCGAGACCCGGACTACGCCGCTCTGGCCGAGGCGCGCGTCCGAGCCGTCGTCACGACCTCCGCGGACTGTTTGGAAGTCACCCGATCGAAGCGCGCCGAGCCGCGCATCCCCTTCGGCGCCATCCTAGAACGGGGCTGGCTGCAAGCGGGTCAAAAGCTCTTCACGCCGGAGCCCGAGGCCCGTCGCCGCGCCGCCAAGATCCGGGCGGACGGCTCTCTGGTGACGGACGGCGCCACGGGCTCGATCCACCAGGTGGCCGCCCATCTCACCGGCGCGACCTCGGCCAACGGCTGGCAGTTCTGGCACTACGAGGACAGCGGCCGGCTGACCCCGATCGACCTGCTGCGCGACCGGGCCCGGGCGGAGCTGCGGGCCTAGCGTCGCTCGGATTCACTTGAAGGCCGACAGCTTCGACAGGCCGAGCTTCAAAGCCTTGCTCATCAGCGTCGGCAGCGCCAGCTCACCGAACTCCGAGGGCGCCGCCCAAACCGCGCCCTCGATCGCCGGCCGCCGCGCCAACCGCGCGCCGCGAAGCGCCAGCCTCAGATGAAAATGCGTGAAGGTGTGCCGCGCCTCGACGCCCAGCGCCCGCCAATCCGCCGTGCAGGGCGCCGCCGCCGCCGCCGCCGCCTCCGATGGCCCCGCCTCCGACCACTCGGGCCCCGGCAGCCCGAGCATGCCGCCGAGCAGCCCTTTGTCCGGCCGCCGCACCAGCAGCGCCCGCCCGGCGCCGTCGAGCGCCAGATAGGCGACGCCGAGCCGCACCGGCTTCGCCGCCTTCGGCCGCTTCTTCGGATACTCGGCCGCGTCGCCCGCCGCCCGCGCCGCGCAGTGCGAAGACACCGGACAGGCCGCGCAGAACGGGCGCTTGGGCGTGCAGACGGTGGCCCCGAGATCCATCATCGCCTGCGCGTAATCGCCGGGCCGAGCCTCCGGCGTAAGCCTCTCCGCATGCGCGGTGAGAATGGGTTTCGCCTGCGGCAGCGGCTCGGCGACCCGAAAAAGCCGCGCCGTCACCCGCTCGACATTGCCGTCGACCACCACAGCCCGACGGTCGAAAGCGATCGCCGCGATCGCCGCCGCGGTGTAGGCTCCGATCCCGGGCAGCGCGCGCAACGCCGCCTCTTGATCCGGAAACGCGCCGCCATGCGCGGCGGCGACCTGCTTGGCGCAGGCGTGCATGTTGCGAGCCCGCGCGTAATAGCCGAGCCCCGCCCAGGCGCTCATCACCGCGTCCGTCTCCGCGGCCGCCAGATCCTCGACCCGCGGCCAGCGCGCCGTGAAGCGCTCGAAATACGGGCCGACCGTCGCGACCGTCGTTTGCTGCAGCATGATTTCGGACAGCCAGACCCGATAGGGATCGGGCGACGCGCCCGCCGCCCGCTCCCGCGGTCCGACTCGCCAAGGCAGCGTCCGCGCCGACCGGTCGTACCACCCCAAGAGATCCGCCGCGAACCCGACCAAACCGCTCACATCGCCCCCGATCGCGGCTCGTCGGCCTCAGGACTCGAAAAAGAACAAAAGAGGCTCAATTTCGCCTTTTTCCTTAGCGATGCATTAACGCAACATCGGATGGAGGAGACGCCCCCGGACCCGGAGACCTCGGAAGCGGGCGAGCCGCGCGGAAACCCGCTCACGGAATCGCTTCGCAACCTCACTCGGCTCTGTCATGGTCCTAATCGCAGGAGGTTCAAGGCATGGTCGAAAAAACCGGACGGGCGCAAGTCAAAGCGCCGGAGTTCGAACTGGAGAAGCCTGTGGCGCCCGCTGAGCAGCGGCGCATGCGCGGGTTCGAGGTCGCCTCCTCTCTGTCGCGCGCCTCGACCCGGTCGACCCTCAGCAGCCGCGGCATCTCGGAAGTCAAGCTGATCGCCCAGTGGCGCGAGATCGTCGGCGACAAGCTGGCCGACGCTTGCCAACCCTTGCGGATCAAAGCGCCGCGCGGCGGCTTCGGCGTCGGGGGCGTGCTGGTCCTCGCCGTGTCGGGCGCCCGCGCGAGCGAGATCGAGCATCAGGGTCCGCGCATCATCGAGCGCGTGAACCAGTATTACGGCTACGCGGCGGTCGCCAATCTGCAGATCACGCAGGCCGCGCGCCTGTCGCCCCGCACAGCCCCCGCCGCGCGACCGGCGCCGGCGCCGCTCTCCGCCCAGAAGCAGGCGGAGATCGCGGCGCTGACCGACCCGATCGAGAACGACGCGCTCCGCGGCGCGCTCGCCCGGCTCGGCGCCAACATCATGCGGCGCCCGAAATCGGAGAAGCGGCGTTTCCCCGAGCTGAAGACGGTTTCGCCCACGGGAAAGTGATCCAGGCGCGATGCGCCGCGCCAGGGCATTCCTAACTGAGGAGCCATGGCGTAGGACGCCGCGGATCAAAGCGCCTCGCGGTCGTCCCATGCTCGACCGCGATCCACAACCTGGGGAAGCTCGAAATGGACACCAAAACCCTTGCGATCGGCGGCGTCGCGCTGGTCGCCGTCGTCGCCGGCGGCCTGACCCTGTTTGGCTCGGACGCCCCGGCCCCGAGCCCGACCGGATCGGGCGCCGCAGCCGTGACCGAGTCTGAGACATCGGGGGCTGAGACATCGGGCGCGACCTCCGGCGCCGCCGCCCCGTCCGCAGCGGCGGAGGCGTCGTCCACGACCAGCTTCGCCGCGCCGGTCACGGGCGCCGACACGCCCGCCGCCGCCGCTCTGATCGAAAAGGGTTTCGTCGTCGGCGACGTCCCGATCGGCGACCCGGAAGCTCCGGTGACGATCGTCGAGTACGCCTCGACCACCTGCCCGCACTGCGCGACCTTCCACAACCAGACGCTGCCGGCGCTGAAAGAAAGATACATCGACACCGGCAAAGCGCGGCTGATCGTCCGCGAGGTCTATTTCAACGAGCCCGGCCTCTGGAGTTCGCTAATCGCGCGCTGCTCGGGTCCCGAGCAGTACCACGCCTTCATGGACGTCCTGTTCGCCCGCCAGGACAGCTGGGCGAGCGGCGACGCTCAGGCGATCATCGCCAATCTCCGCCAGCTCGGACGGCTCGCCGGCCTGAGCGCCGAGCGGATCGAGACCTGCCTGAACGACCAGGACTTGATCAGGTTCATGGTCGATCGCTATCGCGCGGAGTCGGAGGCGGATGCGGTGCGCTCCACCCCGCATTTCCTCATCAACGGCGAGGTGATCACCGGCGCCCAGTCGATCGAGACCTTCTCCGAGGCGATCGAGGCTCAGCTCGCCAATTGAGATCGAGAACCGCTCCGGGAGCGCAGCCCCGCGCGTCCGGCGCGTTCCGGAGCGCCCGGAGCGTTCCGGACACACCAAGATCTTGCGGCGCGCCCGAAGATTGACAGTGTGCGAGCGGAACATCTAGTGGTTAACCGGCGCTAAACGACAAGGGCCGGTTCGGGTGCACTTCACCAAACTCAAGCTGTCAGGCTTCAAATCCTTCGTCGACACGACCGAGCTGCACATCCGGCCCGGTCTGACGGGCGTGGTGGGTCCGAACGGCTGCGGCAAATCCAATCTGCTCGAAGCGCTTCGCTGGGTGATGGGCGAAACCTCCGCCAAATCCATGCGCGGCGGCGCGATGGACGACGTGATCTTCGCCGGCGCCGCCAGCCGGCCGCCGCGCAATTACGCCGAGGTCACGCTCTCGATCGACAACACGGAGCGCCGCGCCCCGACCGCCTTCAACGACGGCGACGGCATCGAGATCACCCGGCGCATCACCAAAGAGCTGGGCTCCGTCTACAAGCACAACGGCAAGGACATCCGCGCCCGCGACGCCGGCACGCTGTTCGCCGACGCCGCCACCGGCGCCAACTCTCCCGCCCTCGTCCGCCAGGGCCAGATCTCCGAGCTGATCAACGCGAAGCCGAAAGCCCGCCGCCGCGTGCTTGAGGACGCCGCCGGCATCGCCGGCCTCTATGCGCGCCGGCACGAGGCGACCCTGCGTCTGAACAGCGGCGAAGCGAATCTAGAGCGCGTGCTCGAGCTGCTCGGCCAGCTCGAGGCGCGCGAAGCGGAGCTGACCCGCGAAGCCAAGCGCGCCACCGAATACCGCGAATACGCGAGCGAGCTGCGTCGCGCCGAAGCCATCCTGCTGTTCCGCCGCTGGCGCGAGGCCGATCGCGAACGCGAGAGCGCCGCGCGTCTGATCGACGAAGGCGCGGTGATCGCGGCGGAAGCGACCCGAACCGCCTCCGAGGCCGCGCGCAAACGCATCGAGCTGGAAGAGACCACCCCCGCGGCCCGCGAGGAGGAGGCGATCGCCCGCGCCCTCGCTCAGAAGCTGTTGCTGGAGCGCCAGACCCTCGACGTCCGCGCCCGCGACGCGGTTCAGGCGGCGGACCGCCTTAAGGCGACGCTGTCTCAGCTCGAAGCGGATCGCGAGCGCGAGCGCGCCGTGACGGCGGACGCGCGCGAGACGCTCGAACAGTTGGAGGCCGATCGCGCCGCGCTGGCCGAACCCGCCCAGGACGCCGCCGACCTCGTCGCGGCCGAGGAGGCCGAGCGATCGGCGGACGAGGCCCGCCGGGCCGCGGAAAAGACGCTGGAGCAATTGACCGCCGCGGCGGCCGATCGCGCCGCCGCCGCCGCAGGGGCGAAGGCTCGGCTCGAAGCCTCGCGCCGCGACGCCGCCCGCGCGGCCGCCGAAGCGCAGGAAGTCGAGGCCCGACGCGCCGCCCTCGGCGAAACCGCGGAGGAGACGGCGCTGGCCGCCGAGGAGACCGCCGCCGGGCTTGAAGCCGCGGAGGAGCGCGCCGCAGAAGCGGAGGCGGCGCTCGCCGAGGCAGAGGCGACCCGCACCGCCGCCGAAGAGGAGCGGCGCGCCGCCCAGACGGCTTTCGAAACCGCCGCTTCCGCCGCCAAGGCGCTGATCGCCGAGCGCGACACCATGGCCCGGCTCGCGCCGCCGGCGGCCGCCGAAGGCCGTCCGATCCTCGACGATCTGTCGGTGACGCCGGGTTACGAGGTGGCGCTCGGCGCGGCGCTCCGCGACGATCTCGAGGCCCCCGAGGCCGCGCGCTCCGACTGGGGCTGGCGGCGTCTGCCGCCTCTGTCCCCGCCGCCGCCGCTGCCCGACGGCGCTTTGTCCCTCGCGGATTTCGTCGAAGGCGCCCCCGCCCTCGCCCGCCGTCTCAGCCAGACCGGTCTGGTGGAGGCCTCCGACGGCCCCCGCCTGCAGGTCGCGCTCCGGCCGGGCCAGCGGTTGGTCTCCCGCGACGGCGCGGTCTGGCGCTGGGACGGCTACGCCGCGCAGGGCGGCGGCGAGACGACCGCCTCGGCCGAGCTGAAGCGCGCCAACCGCCTGCTCGCCCTCGCCGCCGAAATCGAGGAGGCCGAAGCCGAGCGCGACGCCTTGGCGGAAACCGCGGAGCTCGCCGAGGAGGCGCGCCTCGCCGCCGTCGAGCGAGAGAGCGCCGCGCGCGAGACCCGCCGCGCCGCGGAGGACGCCCGAGCCGCGGCGCGCCGCGCCCATGACGCCGCCGAAACCGCGCGCACCCAGGCCGCGGCCCAGAGCGCCGGCCTTCTGGAGCGCCTCGAAGAAAAACGCCTCGAAGCCGAAGCGGCGGCCGAACGACTGGCCGAAGCCGAGTCGGAATTGGAGGAGCTGACCGCGCTGACGGAAGGCGCCGACGCCGACGCGGCGCTCGCCGCCGCCCGGGCCGCCGTCGAGGAGGCGCGCGAGACCTATTTCGCCGCCCAGTCGGCCCGCGCCGAGATCGCCGGACGCGCCAAGGACCGCACGACGCGGCTCGCGGCCCTCGACGCGGATCTGCAGAAATG
Organism: Pseudomonadota bacterium; assembly: GCA_039819865.1. Lineage (GTDB taxonomy): Bacteria > Pseudomonadota > Alphaproteobacteria > Rhodobacterales > Rhodobacteraceae > JBCBRF01. The sequence continues at coordinate 23,730 of JBCBRF010000016.1, forward strand.
GCGGTCCCGCCTCGACTCCGCCGAACGCCAAACCGCCGCCCTCGCCATCCGCGCCGAGGAAGCGGAGGCCGAACTGGCGGACGTGCTCGCCGCACCAGAGCAGATCGCCGAGGACAAGGCGCGCATCGACGCCGACGTCTCCGTCGCGGAGGGTCGTCTGGAAAAGGCGGTCGACGCGCTCGCCGTCGCCGAAGCCGCGTTGAAAGAGACCGCCAAGCTCGAGAAGGAGGCCGAGGCCCGCCTCTCCGAAACCCGCGAAGGCCGCGCCCGCCACGAGACCCGCCTCGAGACCGCCAAGGAGCGCGTCCAGGAATTCGCCGCCCAACTGCGCGAAGTCATGGGCGTCGAGCCGGAGGAGACGCCCGAAAAGCTCCAGCTCGATCCAGAGCGTCTGCCGAACGTGAAGGACCTAGAGCGCGCCATCTCGCACCTGAAGCAGCGCCGCGACGCCATCGGCCCGGTGAACTTGCGCGCCGATGTCGAGCTGGCCGAAGTTTCGGAAAAGCGCGCCTCTCTCGCCCATGAGCGCGCCGAATTGGACGCCGCCATCGGCAAGCTTCGTCAGGGCGTCCAGGCGCTCAACAATGAAAGCCGGGCCCGCTTGGTCGCCGCCTTCGAGGAGGTGAACAAAAACTTCACCACCCTCTTCACCCACCTGTTCAACGGCGGCGACGCGCGCCTGACTCTGGTGGATAGCGAAGACCCTCTGGAGGCCGGCCTCGAGATCCTTTGCCAGCCCCCGGGCAAGCGTCTCACCTCGCTCTCGCTGCTCTCCGGCGGCGAGCAGACCCTGACGGCGATCTCGTTGATTTTCGCAGTCTTTATGGTCAACCCCGCCCCGATCTGCGTGCTGGACGAGGTCGACGCCCCGCTCGACGACGCCAACGTCACCCGGTTCTGCGATCTGCTCGACGAGATGACGCGGCGCACCAAGACGCGCTTCCTGATCATCACCCACCACCCGGTGACGATGAGCCGGGTCGACCGCCTGTTCGGCGTCACGATGGTCGAGAAGGGCGTCAGCCAGCTCGTCTCCGTCGATCTCGCGCGCGCCGTCGATATGGTCGAACGTCCGACCGCCGCCTGACGCTAACTCTTTGAATTTGTGAAATATCGCGCGCACCGACTGCAACGGGCCTCGGCTTGACATTTGGGCGATCGCGTGGCCTACGTCCGGCGCGCGTGCGCAATGCTGCGCTGCGGCGGCGCTGAGCGAAGGGCGATGGCGGATCATGGCTGGAGACCGGCCGGAAGACGCGGACCAAGCGAACGCCCAGCGCGATGACGCGCGCGGAAAGTCGAGGGATGCGGCGGCCCCGTCGGGCGGGGAAAAGTCGCAGGACGCCGATCTGTCGGCGCGGATAGAAGCGGCCCGACGCGCGCTGGAGCCCGAAGCCGGGCCTTCCGCCGCGGAGAAGTACAATTCGCTGACCCTGGCCTGGCGCATGACGCTGGAGCTTGTGGTCGGCTCGGCGATGGGGTTCGGCATCGGTTGGGGTCTGGACAGTCTGTTCGGCACGAAACCGTTTCTGATGCTGGTGTTCGGCCTCTTGGGTTTTGCGGCCGGGATCAAGCTGGTCTACGAGACCGCCCAGGCCTCGAGCCGCAACAGCGCGATGTCCGGCCGCGCGGGCGGCGGGGTCCAGAGCGCGAAAGATGACGAGGGAGCCGGCGGGGCCTGACCCAACCGGCGCAAACGAGAGGGCGCGAAGCGTGGCGAGCGACAGCGAGGGCGGGATCAAGATCGATCCGATGGCTCAGTTCGACATTAAGCCGTTTTTCTCTGACGAAGTCGGCGCGTTGAGCTTCACCAACTCGACCCTTTGGATGGCCATCGTCGTCCTCGGCGCGGCGGCCCTGTTCTTCATTGGCTCGCAACGGCGCGCGCTGGTTCCGACCCGCCTGCAATCGGTCGCTGAGCTGATGTACGAATTCATCTACAAGATGGTTCGCGATACAGCGGGCGAAGAAGGCCTTAAATACTTCCCTTACATCTTCACGCTTTTCATCTTTATCCTGTTCTCCAACCTCTTCGGCATGATCCCGATGTCGTTCACGGTCACGAGCCATCTGGCGGTGACGGCGCTGCTGGCGCTGATCGTATTCGTGACGGTTACGGTGATCGGCTTCATGAAGCACGGGTCGCACTTCTTCAGCTTCTTCGCGCCCTCGGGCACGCCGGCCCCGCTGCTTCTGCTTCTCGTGCCGATCGAGGTCATCTCGTACTTCGTGCGGCCAGTGACCCACAGCATTCGTCTCGGCGCGAACATGATGGCGGGCCACGCCACGATGAAAGTGTTCGCGGGCTTCCTCGCCAGCGCCGCCGTGCTGACCCCGGTCGTCCTGCCGGTCATGGTCGCCTTCACCGCCTTCGAGGTGCTGGTGGCCGTCGTGCAGGCCTACATCTTCACGATCCTGACCTGCATCTATCTGAACGACGCGCTGCACCTGCACCATTGAGCAGGCGGCGTCCCGCAAATCCGCCCGGCCCAGCGCCGGACCGGCCCTCCAAACTGAGATCCAATCAAAGGAGCAACCCCATGGAACTCGCCGCCGCCGCCGCTCTCGGTAAGTACATTGGCGCTGGTCTCGCCTGCCTCGCGATGGCAGGCGCCGGCATCGGCATCGGTCACGTCGCCGGCAACTTCTTGAACGGCGCCCTGCGCAACCCGGCCGCCGCTCAGCAGCAGCAGGGCAACTTCTTCGTCGGCATGGCCTTCGCTGAAGCGCTCGGCATCTTCGGCTTCGTCGTCGCGCTGCTTCTGCTGTTCGTCGTCTAACACGCGCGACCGACCGGTCCGGCCGGTCTTCGACCGTTCCGCGTCGCCCTTCTCCTGGGCGGCGCATCGTATGGCGCGCCGCGGTTCGACCGCGGCGCCGACCGCTGAATTCTATCGCCCATCCGGAGGCATCCGATGGCCACTCCGTCGCCCGACGCGCCGCCGTTCCCGCAGCTCGAGTTCAGCTATTGGCCGTCCCAGATCCTGTGGACGCTCGTTGCGCTGACCGCGCTCTATTTCGTTCTGTCGCGCTTTGCGCTGCCCCGGGTCGCGTCGACCCTGGAGGAGCGCCAGGACACGATCGCCTCCGATCTCGACCAGGCGGCGGAATTCGATCGCAAGGCGAAGGAGGCGAAGGAGGCCTATGAGCAGGCCCTCGCGGACGCCCGCGTCGAAGCGCAAAAGATCGCCGACCGCACCCGGGCGGAGATCGCAGAACAGACCGCGGAAGCCATGGCGAAGGCCGATGCGCAGATCGCGGTGAAGGCGGAGGAGAGCGCGAAACGCCTCGCCGAGATTCGCGTCGAATCCGCGGAGCGCGCCAAGGAGGTCGCCACCGACGCCGCCGCCGCCCTGCTCGCCCGCTTCAGCCCGAAGCCCGTCGATCAAGCCGCGGTGACTGCGGCGGTCGACGAACAACTCGCCGGTCGGTTCGGAGGCTGATATGATCCCGCTCGCTGGAGGCTTACTCGCCCTCGACAACACCGACACCTGGGTGCTGTTCGCGTTCATCCTGTTCATCGCGCTGCTGGTCTATTTCGGCGTGCCGTCGATGCTCGCCCGTAGCCTCGACCAGCGCGCCGCCAACATCCGCGGCCAGCTCGAAGAGGCGCGCAAGCTTCGCGAAGAGGCGCAGACCAAACTCGCGGAGTTCCAGCGCCAGCAGCAGCAGGTTCAGACGAAGGCCGACGAGATCGTCGCCGCGGCGCGCCGAGACGCGGAGCAGGCCGCCGAAGACGCCAAAAAGGCGATCGCCGACTCCGTGGAGAAACGCCTGAAATCGGCCGAAGAGCAGATCGAGATGGCCGAAGCCGACGCGGTCCGCCGCGTGCGCGATGAGGCCGTCGACGCCGCGATCGCAGCCAGCCGCACCTTGCTGAAACAGACGATCGGCCAAGACGATGCGACCGCGATGATGGACAAAGCCATCTCCGAGGTCACGACCCGCGTGAACTGAAACCAGGCGGCCTGAAACCGGGCTATCTGGATTAAGCGAACCGAGAATCGCCTGGGCGATTTCTTCGGCGCCAAGCAGAAATTCTTCGGAACTAAGCAGGAACCCCGCGCGCCCCACGCGCGGGATTTTTGGCCGGCGCGCGCTCAGCGGCTCATCCCGTGATAGTCGTCATTCGGTCGCATATCGACCGCGGACGCCATTCTGTTCGACATGTTGAAGAACGACGCGACCGCCGCGATGTCCCAGATGTCCCGATCGCTCCAGCCCGCGGCGCGCAGAACCTCGCGATCCGCCTCCTCGATCTGGTGACTGGCGACCGTCATGGCCTCGGCGAAGGCCAGCATCGCCCGCTGCTTCTCGGACAGCTCGGCCACCCGCCAGTTCATGACCAGCATCTCCCCGAGCATCGGATCGCCCGACAGCGCCCGAACCGCCTGCCCATGCGCGGTCAGGCAATAGAAACAGCGGTTGAGGCTCGACACCACCACCGCGATCATCTCCCGCTCGAGCTTCGAGACCCCGCTCTCCGCCAGCATCAGATCGTTGTAGAGCGTCGTGAAAGCGCGGAACTTTTCCGGCGAGAACGCATAGGCCGCGAGCACGTTCGGGATCAGCCCGAGCTTCTCATCGCATTTCGCGAAATACGCCGCCATGTCCTCCGGCGCCGGGTCGATCGGCGGCAAATCGAGGGCGGTGGTCTTCGGGTTCGGCTTGGCCACGAGCGGTTCTCCCTGGTCTCGGGGCCGCCTCATAGACGCCGATGCGCGCGCTAGGCCGACCCTAGAAGATACCGATACCCGCCGATCTCGACCGCGCCCAGGCCCTGATAGAGCGCAAGCGCCGGCGCATTGGCCCGCTCGACCGAGAAAACGAGGCTCTCCGCCCCGGCCTCGACCGCCCACCGCGCCGCCGCGACCATCAGGTCGTGACCCGCCCCGCGCCGCCGTCCCCAGGGCGCCACATGAAGCGCATGGACGCATGCCGCCTTTCGCAGCCGGGCGACGAACACCACGCCCGCCAGGCGATGCTCGAGCCGGAGCGCGATGATCCGCCCGATCGGCTCGGCCCGCGCGATCACCGCCCGCCGCGGCCCGCCGACGCCGCCCTTCGCCCAGAGCTCGTCGAGGGCGGCCAGCGGCGCCCGCACCTGGATCAGATACGGGGACCCGGTCCCGCGCAGCGGCCGCTCCGCCAGCGCCGTCGCGTCGAGCCGTACGATCGCAGTCTCGCCCACGACCGCATAACCCTGCGCGATCAAAGCCGCATCATCTCCGAGCCCGTCCGGCAATTGCAGCATCGGAGCGAGACCGCGCGCACGGTACCAGGCCTCGATCCCCGGGACAGTGTCCGCCAGCCCGCGCCAGTCCCGCGAAAGCGGCCAGGCGGAGCACACCCGTTGCCCGGCCCCGTCCGCCCGGCACAACCGCCAGTCGCCGAGCCGCGCCGTCTCCTCCGGCGGCCAGGTCGCCGCCAGCAGGTCGAACGGTTCCGGCGGCAGCGCTGCGGCCACGTCGCTCATTCCCGTCCCCGCTGCTTCAACAGCCGCTGCTTCTCCCGACCCCAATCGCGGTCGCGCTCGGTGTCCCGCTTGTCGCCGAGCTTCTTGCCCTTCGCGAGCCCGAGCTCGAGCTTCGCGATCCCCTTGTCATTGAAGAAGATCTTGAGCGGCACCAGCGTCATGCCCTCCCGGTCGACCGCCTGCGCGAGCTTCGCGATCTCCCGTTTTTGCAGCAGCAGCTTCCGCCGCCGCCGCTCTTCGTGATTGAAGTGCCGGGCCTTGTCGTACTCGGGCACATAGGAGTTGATCAGCCAGATCTCGCCGCCTTCGACCGCCGCGTAGCTCTCGCCGATATTCGCCTTGCCCTCGCGCAAGGACTTCACCTCGGTCCCGGTCAGCATGAGGCCCGCATTCACCGAATCCTCGATGAAATAGTTATGACGCGCCTTGCGGTTCTCCGCGGCGATTTTGGTGCGGTCTTTGAGTTTCGGCATCGGTTTCGGTCAGCCCCCGCCCGGCATCTGGCGCGGAGCGGCGCTCACCCTTTCAGCAATCCGGCATGTTCCATGGCCGCCCGCACCGCCGAGGCGCAACCCTCAGTCGCCGGCACCAGCGGTTCGCGCAGCTCGTTGCGGCAGAGCCCGAGCAGCGAGAGCGCGTACTTGGTGGGGGCCGGCGAGGATTCAAGGAACAGCGCCTTGTGGAGCGGCGTCAACCGGTCCTGAAGCGCGAGCGCCTCGGCGTAGTCCCCCCGCAGCGTCGCCTCCTGAAGGTGCGCGCAGAGCTTGGGCGCGACGTTCGCGGTCACGGAGATGCAGCCCCGCCCGCCATGCGCGTTGAAGCCGAGCGCCGTCCCGTCCTCGCCCGAGAGCTGAAGGAAATCGGGCCCCGCCGCGAGCCGCGTGAGCGACACCCGCGTCAGATCCGCCGTCGCGTCCTTGATGCCGATCACCCGCGGCAGCTCCGCGAGCCGTGCGACGGTCTCGACCGAGCTGTCCGCCACCGTGCGCCCCGGCACGTTGTAGAGGATGATCGGGATATCGGCCGCATCATGCACCGCTTTGAAATGCGCATAGATGCCCGCCTGCGTCGGCTTGTTGTAGTAGGGCACGATCGACAGCGCCGCATCCGCCCCGGCCTCCGCCGCATGGCGCGTGAAGCGCACCGCCTCCGCCGTGCTGTTGGAGCCCGCCCCCGCGATCACCGACGCGCGTCCGGCCACCGTCTTCACGACCGCCGAGACCACCGTCTCATGCTCCTCAGGGCTGAGCGTCGGCGACTCGCCCGTCGTGCCCACCGGCACGAATCCGTGCGTGCCCTCGGCGAGATGCCACTCGACCAGTTCGTTGAGCGCTTTGAGGTCCAGCGCCCCGTCGGCGAACGGCGTCGCGAGCGCGACGATCGAGCCTCGGATCTCTCGGGCGGACATGGGAACCTCTCGGATAGCCAGGATGTCGGATGGCGCGGTTGCGACCGCGCTGAAGATCGCGGGACGTTAGGGTCTGACGCCGGGTGGAGCAAGCGAGCCGGGGGCGTCGCGTGGCGTATTGGCGAAGCTTGTCGCCCCGTCTAGGGTCCCGACCGCCGCATTATGAATCGGCCGCTCGTCCGGCCGCCGCGATGGAGCCGCCTTTGACGCGCGCCGTTCTCCGCCGACCTCGCCCAACGCTCGCCCTTCGGTTCGGCTTCGGCCCTAGAGCGGGCGCGGCCGTCGCGCTGACGAGCCTCCTGTTCGCCGGAGCGGCCTGGGCCGAGGATAAAGGTCCCGAGCGCCCCGAACTCGCCCCCGAAACCGCCGAGCGCGCTCCGATCCCGCGCGAGACGGCGCTGTTCCGGCTCGCCTTCGAAGGGCGCGGCGGTCGCCCCGCCGGCCAGCTGCAGCGCGCGATGAGCCTGGCCTCGCCGCTTCAGACCGACGTCCTGACCTGGAGCCGCCTGGCCCTGCGGGACGAGGGCGATTTCGACGAGCTGAGCGCCTTTCTCGCCCGCCGCCCCGGCTGGCCGAGCGAAGACGCCCTCCGCGCCCGCGCCGAAGAGCTGGCGCCCGAGACGATCGACCGGGCGGACGTTCTGCGGTTCTTCGCCGACCACGCGCCGCAGACCGCCCGCGGCGCGCGTCTGTACGGCGAAGCGCTGATCGCCGCCGGCCGCTGGGCGGACGGCGAAAAACGCATCATCGACGCATGGCGCGCGCTGCCCGCCGCGCCGGCCGAAGAAGAGCTGTTTCTCTCCAAACATGGCGCATTGCTGAAGGCGCACCACGCCGAGCGCCTCGAAACGATGCTCTGGCGAGACCGCCTGAACGCCGCCCGCCGCGCCGCCAAACGGGTTGGATCCGAGGCGTTGGCTTGGGCGGAGACCTGGATCGCCCTGGTGCGCGGCCGCGGTAACGTCGACCGCATGCTGAACCGGCTCCCGAAAGACCGGGTCGAGCATCCTGGCACCGCGCTCGCCCGGATCCGCTGGCGCAAGCGCAAGGGTCTGCACGACTCCGCCGAGGACCTCCTGCGTCAGGTGTCGAGCGCCAGCGCCCTGCCGGAGCCCGCCGCTTGGGCGGATATGCGGCTCTATTTCTCGCGCGAGGCCTACGAGGCCGGCCGCTACGACGACGCCTATGAGGTCTCCGGCCCGCATGGGCTCGAGCGCGGCTTCGACTACTCGCGGCTGGAGTGGTTCGCCGGCTGGATGGCGCTGCGCAAGCTCGACCAGCCGGACCGCGCGCTCTCCCGCTTCGAGCGCATGTTCGCCTCCGTAACCCGTCCGATCAGCCGGGCCCGCGCCGCCTACTGGGCCGGCGAGGCCGCCGCCGCCGCCGGCGACGCGCCGAAGGCGGAGCGCTGGCGGGAAAAAGCGGCCGCCCATCCGAACACCTATTACGGCCAGCTGGCCGCGCTGCGCCTCGGCCGCGGTCTCGCGACCCCCGACCGGCCCGTCCCGACGGCCGAGCGCGGGGCGCTGCCGAGCGCGGACCGGGATCTGATCGGCGCCGCGGAGCTTCTTTACCGCGCCCAGGAGATCCGCGCCGCCCGCCGCTTCCTGAAGCTCCTGGCGGAGCGCCGGCCCGACGAGCCGCATCTGCGTCTCCTGGCGTCCGTCGCCCGCGCGAATGGCGATCCGGGCGGAGAGATCGCCGTGGCCGATGTCGGCCAGGAGCCCGACCAGAAGCTCTGGCCGGAGCTGTACCCGATCCCGGCCTATCCAAGCTTCACCGGCCGCAGCACCGAAGCCGCCCTCCTGCTCGCGATCGCCCGTCAGGAAAGCCGCTTCACCCCCGACGCGCTGTCGAGCGCCGGCGCCCGGGGCCTGATGCAGCTGATGCCGCGCACGGCGCGGACCACCGCCCGGCGCGCCCGCATCCGCTTCGACCGCGGCCGCCTGTCGAGCAGCCCGGACTACAATCTCGAGATCGCCGACGCGCATCTCCAGGAGCTGCTGCGCGATTACGGCGGCTCCTATCTGCTGACCGCCGCCGCCTACAACGCCGGCGGCGGCAATGTGAGCGCCTGGATCCGCCGCTTCGGCGACCCTCGCGACCCGGATGTCGACGCCGTGGATTGGATCGAGAGCATCCCGTTCTCCGAGACCCGAAACTACGCGCAGCGCGTGCTTGAAGCGGTCCAGGTCTACCGCGCCCGTCTCGACGGCGGACAGGTCGCGCTGCGCGCGCCCGACGCGATCACGCGTTAAGAACTGAGGCGTCGCGCCCGATCCGCGCGACCCAGGCGCGACCCAGGAGAGGAACCATGGGCATTAAGGTCTGCGTGTTCGACGCTTACGGCACCCTGTTCGACGTCGCCGCCGCCGCCCGCGCCTGCGCCGCCGAGCCTGGCCGCGAGGCGCTCGCCGCCAAATGGGAGGCGCTCGCCGCGACCTGGCGGGACAAGCAGCTCCAATACACCTGGCTCCGCGCCGTCGCCGACGCCCACACTGATTTCTGGACCGTCACCCAGGACGCGCTCGATGTCGCGCTCGAGGCCCACGACCTGTCCGACCCCGCGCTCCGCGAGCGTCTGCTGCAGCTCTATTTCGAGCTCGCCGCCTTCCCCGAGGTTCCCGCCATGCTCAAGGCGCTGAAAGACCAGGGACGCCAGCTCGCGATCCTCTCGAATGGCGAGCCGAAGATGCTGGCCGCAGCAGCCGAAAGCGCCGGCGTGGCGGCCCTGCTCGACGACATCCTGACGGTCGAGAGCGTCGGCGTCTTCAAGCCCCACCGCTCGGTCTACGACCTGGTCGGCAAGCGCTTCGACTGCGCCCCGGCGGAGGTGGCGTTCGTCTCCTCGAACGGCTGGGACGCCTGCTCCGCCGCCGCCTACGGCTTCCGCACCTATTGGGTGAACCGCAAGGGCGAGCCGGTCGACCGGCTGGTCGCCAAGCCGCACGAGATCCTGTCCGATCTGAGCGCGCTGCCGGCCCGTGTCGAGGCCGCCGCATGAGCGCCGCGCCCGCGATCGCCGATCTCCGCGCCGCCGCCGACCGGATCGCCGGCCGCGCCGTGCGGACCCCGTTGCTCGAAGCGCCGCTCCTGAACCGCGCCGCGGGTCGCCGGGTGCTGCTGAAGGCGGAGAACCTGCAGCGCACCGGCTCCTTCAAGTTCCGCGGCGCTTGGAGCCACCTCTCCACCCTCGACGCCAAAACGCGGGCGCGCGGCGTCCTCGCCTATTCCTCGGGCAACCACGCCCAGGGCGTCGCCTCCGCCGCGGCGGAGCTCGAGATCCCCGCGGTGATCGTGATGCCGACGGACGCGCCGGCCCTGAAGCGCGCCAACACCGCGGCGCTCGGCGCCGAAGTGGTTCTCTACGACCGCGCGGGCGGCGAAAGCCGTGAGGAGGTCGGCGCCCGCCTGATCGCCGAGCGCGGCCTGCATCTGGTCAAACCCTTCGACGATCCCCTGGTGATCGCGGGCCAGGGAACCATCGGCCTCGAGATCGCCGTCCAGGCCCGAGACGCCGGCGTGACCGAGGGCGAAGTCATGGTCTGTTGCGGCGGCGGCGGCCTCGCCTCCGGCGTCGGGCTCGGGCTCGAGGCCGACGCGCCGGGCATGCGGGTGCGACCGGTCGAACCCGAAGGCTTCGACGATTGGGCGCGCTCTCTTCGGTCAGGCGAGATCCAGAGGAACGCCCACGCGACCGGCTCGATCTGCGACGCGATCCTGACCCCTTCGCCGGGCGACGTCACTTGGCCGATCGGCCGGAGGCTGTTCGGCGACGCCGTGATCGTCTCCGATCGCGACGCCCGCCGCGCGATGGCCGCGGCCGCGCGGCATCTGAAGATCGTGCTGGAGCCGGGCGGCGCTGTGGGCCTGGCCGCGGCCCTGTTTCACGCTGCCGGCGACGCACCGGTGATCGCGGTGGCGAGCGGCGGGAATGTCGACCTCGCCGCCTACGCCGAGTGGATCCAGTTTTCCGACTGGACGGACGAGGGGCTGCCGCTCTGACCCTTTGCGGCGCTCAGCGCGGCGGAACCAACCATTCCATGCGCCAAGCGCCTGTGGGATCGCCGAGGGCGTCAGCCAACCAGGGGCCGGCCTCCTCCAACATCTCCGCCATCCCATAGGGCGGATTGACGATCACCAGACCCGATCCGATCAACCCGCCCGCGTCTCGCGGCCGGACCGACAACTCGACCAATAAACAAGGGAGGTCCCCGGCGACCCGCCGCGCGCCGCGCTCATACGCCGCCACCGCGCGCAGATCCTTCACCGGATGCCACAGCAAATAGATCCCGGTCGCCCAGCGCCTCAGACCATCGCCGAGAGCTTGGAGCATCCGATCGAACTCGGCCCGGGCCAGGCGCGAGAGGTCGCGGCAGAGGCCCGGC
>JBCBRF010000017.1:0-34592 GCA_039819865.1 Pseudomonadota bacterium
TAACCGGTTCCCCCTTATCCTGATCGCGCTTGGTTTGTTTGGTCGCGCGATCGGACGGATAACCGGTTCCCACTTATCCTGATCGCGCTTTGGCGGCGGAGCCCCGATGACGGAACGCACAGTCGATCTGTTGGTCGCAGGCGGGGGCGTGTTCGGGCTCTGGATCGCCCGGCGGGCGCTGCAGGCGGGGCTCTCTGTGATGCTGGTCGAGCGGCGGCGCGTCGGGTGGGGCGCGAGCGGCGGATTGCTCGGCGCCCTGACCGCGCACACGCCCGATCGCTGGAACGAGAAGAAGGCGTTTCAATTCGCGGCGCTGGTGGAGCTGGAGGGCGAGATCGATCGGCTCGAGGCGGAGACCGGGGCCTCGGCGGGCTTCGGGCGGACCGGGCGGGTCATGCCGATCGCGACGGAAGCGTTCCTGGGGCAGGTCGCCGAGCGCACGGCAGGCGCGGCCGAGCGCTGGCGCTCGGGCGGGCGGGTCTGGACCTACGAGGCGCGGCGCGACGCCCGCCAGGAGGGGTGGCTGTCGGCGGAGGCGGCGCCGCTCGGTTACGCCGAGGATACGCTCGCAGCGCGGGTGGCCCCGGGGCGGTATCTGGCGGCGCTCGCCTCCGCCGTCACGCGGGCGGGCGGCGAGATCCGAGAGGACGTCGGTTTCGTCGACTGGGACGGCTCGGCCCGGCTCTCGGACGGCGAGGCGGTCCGCGCGGGCGCGGTGGCGCTCTCGGCGGGGTTCGAGAGCTTTCCGATGCTCGAGCGCGTCACCGGGCGCGATCTCGGCGGCGGGATTCAGGGGCAGACCGCGCTGTTCGAACGCCCGGGCTTTGAGAACCGGCCGCTGATCTACACCGACGGGATCTATGTCGCGCCGCATGGCGATGGGACGATCGCGGTGGGCTCGACCGACCGGAAGGGCTGGGAGGCGGCGGATGCGGTCGATCTCGACGACGTCGCGTTCATCGCCCGCGCCCAGGCGCTTTGCCCGGCGATCTCAGGGCTTCGGCCGGTCCGGCGCTGGGCGGGCGTGCGGCCGAAGGCATGGACGCGCGATCCGTTGATCGGCCGCTTGCCGGGCGCGCCGCCGCTCTGGGCCGCGACCGGCGGATTCAAGATCAGCTTCGGGATCGCGCACCGGATCGCCGCCGCTCTGATCGACCGGATCGTCGGGGCCGAGCGCCCGACGCCGGTCCCCGAGCGCTTCGAGATAGCGGCGCATCTGGCGGCGGCGGAGCGTCGGAGTCCCGCGCCTCAGTCCACCTGAGCGACCAAACCAACCGATTCGATGGCGACGACGGCGCAGGCCTCGTCATTGTCCGAGGAGTCGCCCGTGACGCCGACCGCGCCGAGCGTCCGGCCGTTCGCGTCCTTGATCAACACCCCGCCCGGGACCGGGACGAGCGCGCCGTTCGCGAGGCCGTTCAAGGCCTGAACGAAAAAGGGCTGCTGCTTGGCGCGCTCGAAAATCGCGCGGCTGCCGGTCCCGACGCTGAGAGCGCCATGGGCTTTGCCGTGGGCGACCTGGAAGCGCAGATTGCTCGCGCCGTCTTCGCGCTCGAAGGCGGTGGTGTGCCCGCCGGCGTCGAGCACGGCGACGCTGATCGGCTTAAGGCCCATCTCGCGCGCTTTCGCGCGGGTCGCGGCGATGATCGCTTTGGCGGTTTCGAGCGTAAGGTCTGTCATGAGCGTTCGATCTCCCTAGGGTCGATGGGCGCGTCTTCGCGGCCGTGTTTCTGGCGAGGCTCCGGGGAGATAGACGGCCCGCGCGTCTCGCCCAACAGGACCCTTGCCTCGGGCGCGCACATCCTTAGGGCTTAATGTCGCGACACGTGGCGCAGCCGGGTCGAGTCGGGCGGGCGCTGGACGGTCAAGAAGGGGAAAAGCGGATGAACGGGACGTCGGGTCTTCAGCGCGCAGCTTGGGCTCCGGCCGCGCGCGCGGCGGCGGCCGCTCTGGCGATGTCGGTCTTCGGCGCTGGCGGCGTGGCGCAAGCCGAGCAGAGGCTGCAGCTGACCAATCAGGCCTATGAGTTCGAGGTCAGGACCACGCTGTTTCCGAACCTGACGCTGGCGAGCGGCGAGATCCGGCTGTCCGCCGGCGCGTCGGACTACAATGTGGAGATCGACGCCAAGGCGCTGGTCGCGGGCACGCCGATCAATTGGAAAGGCGCGTTTCGGACCGCCGGAGTGCTGAGCGAGGCGGCGATCCGTCCGAAGAGCTTCTTTCGCAGCTCGGTGCGGAGCCCCGGTCGCGACGATGAGCGGCGCACGGACGCTCGCGTCGACTGGCGCGCCGACGGTCCGCCCGTGACGGAAATCACCCGTGTTCCCGCGCGGGTGCGTGAGGACCGGGTCGATGTCGATGTGAGCCAGGCCGGAGAGGTGGTCGATCCGCTCAGCTTTATGGTCGGCATGCTCGAGCGCGTGGTTCGGACGAACGGCGCGGATTGCTCGACGCTGCGCAAAACCTGGGACGGCGAGCGGCTGGCGGTGATCGAGACGCAGACGGCCGAGACCGTTCCGGCGGCGCGGATCGACTGCAAGGTGATCTACAAGGCGATCCTGGGTCTCTCCGCGCGCAATCGTTGGCGGGTGCAGGAGGAAGACACCCAGCGGATCATCCGCTTCCGTAAGGTCGGCGGGCTTTGGCAACCGGAGTTCCTGCGGATCGACGCGACCTTGATCGGCGGGCTGCGGACCACTTTCACCACCACGCTGACGCCGATCCGGCGCACCGGCGGCTGAACGGCGGGTGCTGGACGGCCGATGGCGATTCGCGTTTCTCCGACGATCTCGCTCGACGAGGAGGAGGTGAGCGAGCGATTCGTGCGCGCCTCGGGTCCCGGCGGGCAGAATGTGAACAAGGTCTCGACGGCGGTCGAGCTTCGGTTCGACGCGCAGAGCTCGCCAAACCTGCCCGGTCGGGTGAAAGCGCGGCTCCGCCAACTCGCGGGTCGACGGATGACGTCGGAGGGCGTGCTGATTCTGCAGGCGGAGCGGCATCGCTCGCAGGCGCGGAACCGGGAGGATGCGCTGGAGCGGCTGATCGATCTCATTCGCGACGCCGCCGCGCCGCCGCCGCCGAAGAGGATCGCAACAAAGCCGACGCTGGCGTCGAAGCGCCGCCGGCTCGAGGCCAAGGCGCAGAGAGGCGCGGTCAAGAAAGCCCGAGGACGGCCGCAGGATGCGGACTGAGCGGGTGGTCAGGGAGAGTTGCCGGTGCTGAAGCTTGTTGGATCGCACACCTCGCCGTTCGTGCGGAAGACCCGCATCGTGACGGGCGAACTCGGGCTCTGGGACCGGGTCGAACTGGTGATCGCGGAGGGAACGGCGCTCGACGCCGATCCTGGGCTGCGCGGGGCCCATCCGCTCAAGAAGGTGCCGTTCCTCGAACTTGAGGACGGCGCGCTGGTCTATGACAGCCGCACGGTGTGCGAAGCGCTCTGCCAGATGGTCCCGGGGCAGACGCTGCTGCCGGAGGCGGGGCCCGCTCGGATCGAGACGCTGACGCGGCAGGCGCTGGTCGACGGGCTCTGCGACGCCGCGGTCGGGGCGGCCTACGAGACGCGGCTGCGGCCGCCGGAGAAGGTTTGGGACGATTGGATCGAGGCGCAGCTCGGCAAGACCGCGCGGGCGCTCGACGCGATCGAGGCGACGCCGCCGCCCGCGGGGCGGTTCGATCTCGGCGACTGCGCGCTCGCGGGCGCGTTGCCTTATCTCGAGCTGCGCTATCCGGATCGGCCCTGGCGCGAGGGGCGGCCGAAGCTCGCGGCCTGGTGGGAGACCGCGAAGAACCGGCCCGCGGTGGCCGAGACGCTCTGAGCGTCGGCGGATGTCTTGGTCAGAGGGCGGTGGTCGTCACACAGATGTCGCCGCTCCGGCCTAGCGTTTCAGGACCTGCGATTCCCTGGAGCCAAGGTCCCCGCCAGATGCACCGATCCGATGAAGACCTCCGTTCGGAGGCTCGCCAAACCACCTTCGGCGACGCGCGCTACGGCAACAAAGCCGAGGCGTTCGAAGCGTTCGACGATCAGCCCTGCAATCCGGCCGTCGAGGCGCGCCCCGAGAGCCTGATCGGCGCGGTGATCGAGACGCGCTACAGCCGCCGCGGCGCGCTTCGGGCGGGGCTCGGCGTCGCGGCGACGACGGCGCTGTTCGGCGCGTCCGCCCTGACGGCGCCGACCGCGCGCGCGCAGTCGACGGCGGTCTCGAGCGGTTTGGCGCCCGAAGCCGCGCCCGGCCGCTATGCGTTCGAAGAGATCGCGGGCGGGGTCGACGAGACCCATCATCTCACGCCCGGGCACGAGGCGCAGGTTCTGCTCCGCTGGGGCGATCCGATCTTTGCGAACGCGCCGGCCTTCGATCCGCGGAACCAGTCCGAGGCGGCGCAGCTGCGCCAGTTCGGCTATAACAACGACTATGTCGGGTTCATTCCGCTCGATGCTTGGGGCGAGGCGCGGGCGCTGCTGTGCGTCAATCACGAGTACACCAACGAGGAGCTGATGTTCCCGGGTCTCGGCCGCCAGGACCGGGCCGGCTTCAAGGACATGACGCCCGAGCTGATCCGGATCGAAATGGCGGCCCACGGCGGCACCGTGGTCGAGATCGAGCGCGCGCCCGACGGTCTCTGGTCGGTGGTGCTCGACAGCCCGTACAATCGGCGGATCACGCCGTCGAAGACCGAGATGGCGATCGACGGGCCGGCGGCGGGGCACCCTCGGATGCGGACTTCGGCGGACCCGACCGGGACGCGGGTGATCGGGACGCTCAACAACTGCGCCGGCGGGATCACGCCGTGGGGCACCTACCTGATGGCCGAGGAGAACTTCCACGGCTATTTCTGGACGGACCAGCGCGATGCGGAGGGGAAGCCGCAGGACGGCCTGGGAGGCGATCAGGCGGCCTCCTACGACCGCTACGGTCTGCCCGGCGGCTGGTACGCCTGGGGGACGCTCGAGGAGCGGTTCAACGTCGACAAGGAGCCGAACGAGCCTAACCGCTTCGGCTGGATCGTGGAGGTCGATCCGCTCGATCCGTCCTCGACGCCGGTGAAGCACACGGCGCTCGGGCGATTCCGACACGAGGGCTCGGAATGCGTGCTCGCGGCGGACGGGCGCGCGGTGGTCTATTCGGGCGACGACGGCCGGTTCGAGTATGTCTACAAGTTCGTCTCGTCGAAGCCGTATCGGCCCGCGGACCGGGCGGGGGCGATGTCACTCTTGAGCGAAGGCGTGCTCTATGCGGCCCGGTTCGACGCCGATGGCGGGCTCGTGTGGCTGCCGCTCACGCATGGCGAGGGGCCGCTCACCGCTGAGAACGGCTTCGACAGCCAAGCCGCGGTGATGATCGACGCGCGCCGGGCGGCGGATCTGCTCGGCGCGACGCCGATGGACCGGCCCGAGGATGTGCAGCCGCGCACGCGGCTGGATGGCGACGGGTCCTTCGGCGACGGGACGGCCTATGTCATGCTCACCAACAACAACCGCCGGACCGCGGGCCAGGAAGACGCCGCCAATCCGCGCGCGGAGAATGTGTTCGGTCACGTGATCGAGATCCGGGAGGAGGGCGGCGATCCGGCGGCGACGTCCGGCCGTTGGGAGATCGTGGTCCGCTGCGGCGATCCGCAGGTCGCGGAGGTGGGCGCCGAGTGGTCGCCCGAGACTTCGGCCGACGGCTGGTTCGCCTGCCCGGACAACGCGGCGGTCGACGCCGATGGGCGGCTTTGGATCTCGACGGACCAGGGCCGCGGCTGGGGGCGCACCGGCAAGGCGGACGGTTTCTATGGCCTCGAGACGGAAGGCGAGAGCCGAGGCGCGTCCAAGCTGTTCTTCCGCTGCCCGGTCGGGGCGGAGCTGTGCGGCCCGGTGTTCTCGCCGTCCGGCGAAACGCTGTTCCTGGCGGTTCAGCACCCGGGATCTGACGGGACGCGAGACTTCGCGGGGTTCGAGCGGGACAGCACGTTCGACGATCCGGCGACCCGCTGGCCGGACTTCGAAGACGGGGTTCCCCCGCGACCCTCGGTGCTGGTGGTGCGCAAGACCGGCGGCGGCAAGATCGCGGTCTGACCCGACGTCCGACCGCGCTTTCGGGGCGGCGAGCGGTCCGCCCCGAAAGCGTCTCGGATGCGCCTTGCGCGCGCTTCGTGCGCCCGGTAACCAAGGTACCTCATTTGGTTAGCGGGGCGAAATCTATGAGCAAGGCCGTGTCCTTCATCAACATGAAGGGAGGGGTCGGGAAGACCACGTCTTCGGTGACGCTGGCGGAGACCTACGCGTCGCAATACGGGCGAAAGGTGCTGTTGATCGACCTCGACGCGCAGGCGAGCGCCTCCTACGCGCTCTGCGGAGACGAGGCCTATGCGCAGGCGGTCGCCGACGGGAAGACGCTTGCGGCGTTCTTCGATCCGCTGACCCAGGACGAGCCGCTCGGCTCGATGCTCGACTTCGTGACGCCCGGCGAATCTGGCGGCGACGGCGCGACCATCGACGTGATCTGCGCCGAGCCGAGCCTGCGCTACACCGAGCGCGCGCTGATCGAGCACTACTACGCCAAGCGGTTGGCGCGGGTCGTCACCGGCTCCGCGCCCGAGGGGCAGACGCGGCGCGTGATGCGGGACGCGCTGGCGTCGATGCGCTTGAAGTACGATCTGATCGTGATCGATTGCCCGCCCGGGATCTCGATCTTCGCCGAGGCGGGCATCACCTGCTCCGATTTGGTCGTGCTGCCCACGATCCCCGACTATCTGTCGACGCTCGGGCTGCAGGAGCTGAACACGAAGTTCCTCCGGCAGATCAAGCGGGACGGGAAGCTGGCGGGCCGCACGGCGATCCTGCCGACCAAGTTCGAGCAGAACAACAAGACCCATCTTTCCTACTTCCGGAAGCTCGAGACGATGGTCCGGGACGGCGAGATCGAGGCGGTTTTGCTTGACAACGCCATCGCACAAAGCGGTGTGATCGCACGGGCGCTCGACTCCACGAATTTCGGCCTCAGCTTCAAGGAGAAGTACGGGGCCGCCGCGGAGGATTTGCGGGCGTTCTGCCAAGAGGTGACGGGCCTGCTCGACCATGAACAAGCCGCCTAAGCGATCGCCGCGGGATTATCTGTCCGCCATCTTCGACACCGTGCTCGAGGAGGCCGAGCGGAACCCTGAGTTCATGGAACGGCTGGCGGACCGGCTCGACGATCAGGTGACGGTCGTGGTGCAGGGGCGGCGCAAAGGCCCCGCGGAGATCCCGCCGGAACTGCGCGACATGGATCTCGCGGCGGCGCGGGATGAGCTTGGTCAGATCGGCCTGCGAGAGAAGCTCGCGGGCTACACCAATGCAGCGCTTGCGGCTTACATCCGCGCGCGCAAACTGAGCGAGACGCCGCCGTCGAAGCTCAACAAGGCGCAGCTCGTGAACGCGATCATCCGCGCGTCCAAAGCCTGAGATCGAAAAGCACGCCCCGACACGACACGCCACGCCAAGACATGCCAGGACAGGCTTCACGCGTTCTCGCGGAAACGACGCGGCGGATCAGCCGCCGGTCGGCAAGGCCTGCTCGAGCTTCGGCGCGCCGCCGCTGGCGGTCTGCTCCAGCTCGTGATCTTCGGCCCATTTGAGCGTGCCCTCGTAGCGGGTGCCCATCTCGATGCCGATGCCCTGGTGGTGAATGTCGGAGCCGACTTTCGCCGTCTTGTGGAGCATGACCGAGCGGCCGACAATCGAGCCCGAGGCGGCGCCGTGGATCACCACCTGTTCGGCGATGATCTTGCCTTCGATCATGCCGCTCTCGCTGATGGTCAGCTTCGAGCAATCGACGTCGCCCTTGATGGTGCCGTCCACCTGGATGTCGCCACTCGACTTCACGTCGCCGACGATCAGAAGGTCGGCGCTGATGACGCTGGTCAGCTTGTTGCTGCCGCGCTGGGCGGATGACGGATCGGTCATGGAGGGCGAGGGCTCCTGAGGCGCAGGGTCGGAGGATCGGCCAAGGCGCGCGCGGTTGAAGGTCGACATGTTTTCTTCCCCTGGTCGCCGACGCCCGACGTCGCCACGCACTATCGCGATCGACGCCTGGCCAAACGGCGGCTACGAATCCTCCTCGCCCTGATGCAAGAAAAAGCCCGTTCGGACGCCGCTGTCGATCGCGGATCCGGACTTTCGTCCCTTCTTTGGAACAGAACGGCCCGCGCGCCGCAGGCCGTTCTTGCTGTGGTTGCGGCGCGTCAGCCGATGATCTCGTCGAACACGAAATTCTCCGCCGTGAACGTCGCCAAATCGGCGATCGCGTCGAGATCGTCGACGCCGGGCGCGAATTGGCCGGTCTCGCCCAGGTTCGAGATCTGCGCGAGCGATCCATTGATCGCGCCGGTCGCCTCGTCGAAGCTGACGTCGTCGACGAACATCAAACGGCTCACATCGAGATTGACGTTGTAATAGACGAAGAACAGCGGCCCTTCGTCGGCGTCCTGGGCGTCGAGTTCGGCGGACAGGGCGGCCGCGGCCTGGCCCGCATTGTTCCAGACGCCCTGCAGGACGTAGACGTTCGCGCCGGCTTCCACGCCCTCGAGCCCGGCGGCGACGTCGTCGTCCGCGGCGCGCTCGACATTCTGGAACTCAAGCGGACCCTCGATCCCGAAGTCAGCCGCGTCGAGACCCCATTTGTCTTTGCGGATGTCGAAGTCGAGCAGGGTGTCGCCGCCTTCGCCGAACGCGTAGAGATAGCTGTCCTCGCCGCGGCCGCCGGTCAGCGTGTCGGCGCCTTCGCCGCCGCGCAGCTGGTCGTCGCCGCGGCCGCCGTCGAGGATGTCGTCCCCTTCGCCGCCGAACAGCCGATCTCGGCCACGGCCGCCGTCCAAAACGTCCTGGCCAAAGCCGCCGTCGAGCAGGTCGGCGCCTTTGCCGCCCTCCAGGGTGTCGTCGCCGACCTCGCCCAGGAGAACGTCGCGACCCGAACCGCCCCGAATGTCGTCGTCGCCATCGCGACCGAACACGACGTCTCGGCCTCGGCCGACATGAATGCTGTCGTCCTGGTCGCTCAGGATCAGGGTTTGGTTTCTGAAGCTCATGGATGGTCCCCTTCTGCATCTGGACGCGTGGCGGCCGAAGCCGAGCGCTTAGGACGCGCGTCCAGGTGGAAGAGGGATCGGCGACTGAAAAATTCCCGAGAAATAATCGGATATCACTATGATGAGAGCGGTGCGGTTTTGAGGTTAATTTGATGGAATAGAAGCGGCGCCAGGGGCTCTATTCTGATTTTTGCACTGGCGCTGAGATTGGTTTGGCGGCGGAGCGCGCCTTGACTGGCGAGGCGCGCCCAGTTTTACGCCGCACCCGCTGTTCACTCCGCACCCGATGTTCACTCCGCACCCGCGAAGCGTGCGGCCCATTCTTCGCGCTGGGCGTCTTCGATCTTGGCGAAGAGGTTCTCGGGCACGCTGAAAGCGTGGCCGGCGGGCAGGGCGTCGAGGGCCTGTTCGGCGCTTTCGGGCCAAGCGTTCGCGGTCTCGGGCGGCAGCTTCAGCGCGGCGAGGATCGCTGAGGAGGCGTCGGGGATGAAGGGCGCGCTCACGATCCCGTAGAGCCGGACGAGGTTGAGGCCGGTCCGCACCTGGAGCGCGGCCGCTTCGGGATCCTCCTTGAAGGTCGCCCAAGGGGCGGCGTGTTGGAGATACTCGTTTCCCGCGACCCAGAGCGCGCGCAGCTCCTGGGCCGCCTTGCGGATCTCGATCGCCTCCCAGGCGGCGCGATAGGCGGCGAGGCGACGGTCGATCTCCTTGGCGAGATCCGCTTCGCGCTGGCCCGGGGTCCCGCCCGCGGGGACCTCCTCGGCGAATTTCGAGCGGCAGAATTTGGTGATGCGGCTGACGAAATTGCCGAGAACGTCCGCCAGATCCTTGTTCGCGGCGCCCTGGAAATTCTCCCATGTGAAGTCGCTGTCGGACCCCTCGGGCGCGTTCGACAGGAGATACCAGCGCCAATAGTCGGGGGGCAGGATCTCGAGCGCCTGATCCATGAAGACGCCGCGGCCCTGGCTGGTCGAGAACTTGCCGCCTGCGTAGTTCAGGTAGTTGAAGCTCTTAATGTAGTCGACCAGCTTCCAGGGCTCGGCGGAGCCCAGGATGGTCGCGGGGAAGGACAAGGTGTGGAAGGGCACATTGTCCTTGCCCATGAACTGGACGTAGGCGACGTCGTCCGCGCCCTCGTCGGTGCGCCACCAGCGCCGCCAGGCGGCCTCGCCGCCGCCGGTCGCCTCGGCCCATTCGGCGGTGGCGCCGATGTATTCGATCGGGGCGTCGAACCAGACGTAGAAGACCTTGCCGTCCATGCCGGGCCAGTCGTCGTCGCCCTTCTTGACGGGGATGCCCCAGTCCAGGTCGCGGGTGACGCCGCGGTCCTGGAGGCCGTCGCCGTCGTCGAGCCACTTCTTGGCGATCGAGGTGGTCAGCACCGGCCAGCCCTCGCGGGTCTCGATCCAGTCGCGCAGGCGATCGCGGAGCGCGGACTGGCGGAGGTAGAGATGCTTGGTCTCGCGCACCTCGAGATCGGTCGAGCCGGAGATCGCGGAGCGGGGATCGATCAGGTCGGTCGGGTCGAGCTGCTTCGTGCAGTTCTCGCACTGGTCGCCGCGGGCGCGCTCGTAACCGCAGTTCGGGCAGGTCCCCTCGATGTAGCGGTCCGGCAGAAAGCGGCCGTCGGCGTGGCTGTAGACCTGCTTCTCCGAGACCTCTTCGATCAGGCCCTGAGCGGCCAGAGCGCCGGCGAAGTGCTGGGTCAGCTGGTGGTTCTGCGGCGAGGAGGATCGGCCGAACCAGTCGAAGGACAGGCGGAACCCCTCGCCGAGGCGCTTCTGCACCTCATGCAGCTCGGCGCAGTACTCGGCGACCGGCTGGCCGGCCTTGGCGGCGGCGAGCTCCGCCGGCGTGCCGTGCTCGTCGGTCGCGCAGATGAACAGCACGTCCCGGCCGGTCTGGCGCAGAAAGCGCGCATAGGCGTCGGCCGGCAGCATCGAGCCGACCAGGTTCCCCAGATGCTTGACGCCGTTGATATAGGGCAGGGCCGACGTGATCAGCACGCGGTCTTGCACGCGGTCTTGGACGCGGGGCATGAACCAACTCCTTCGCTCTCGCGCGGGAGGTTTAGCGCGGGGAGGGGCCCGCGCCAACGGAGCTGGTTTCGCTTTCGGCCGGCCGCGGTTCGCCGTGGCTCGGGTCTTCGGGCGACTTGAACAGCCGGGAGAGCGTCATCGAGGTTCGGGGCAGGTAGCGGTAGCGGGTGCGCTCGGTCGGGGTCGGGCGGCGCGTCATGCGGTAGAGGCTGAACACGATCAGAGCGACATGCGCCGCGGCGATATAGAGCCAGAGCGCGTTCGGGCCGTAGGCGTCGATCAGCATGGCCGCGACCGTCGGGCTGACGATGGCGCCGACCGCGAACAGGAAGATCAGCGAAGCGTTCAGCTCGACGACCTCGTCCGCTGGGCAGTGGTCGTTCGCGTGCGCCGCGCTGATCGAATAGAGCGGCATCGCGGCGGCGCCGAACAGGAAGGATCCGATGATCAGCGTGGTCGGGCTCGCGGTCGCGACGCCCGTCGAGAGGCCGGCGCAGACCAGAAGCGCCGCGACCGAGATCCAGACCAGCACGCGGCGTCGGTCGAATTTGTCGGCCAGCCAGCCGACGCCGGGCTGGGCGACCACGCCGCCGAACATCGCGGCGGCCAGGAACAGGGCCAACGTCTCGATGGTCAGGTTCAGCGCGGAGCCGTAGAGCGGCCCGACCATCCGAAAGCTCGAACTGGTGAGGCCGACCACCACGACGCCGAAAGCCCCGAGCGGCGAGAGGCGGATCGCCTTCAGAGGGCGCAAGCGCGGGGACCGAGGGGAGGGCGGGGCCTTCGAGACGGTGAGCGCAAGCGGCAGGAGCGACAGCACGGCCACCGCGGCCACGATGTTGTAGGAGACGTAGGAGGCGGGCTCGAGCGTGACGATGAGAAGCTGAGAGCCGACCGAGCCCGCCATGTCGACCACGCGGTACATGCTGAGGATGCGGCCTCGATTGCTGTTCTTGAGCTTCGCCTGCAGCCAGCTCTCGATCACGGTGTAGCCTCCCGCGACCGCGAAGCCCGCGAGCACGCGGAGCAGCATCCAGGCGACGGGGTCCGGCAGGATCGGGTGGCCGAGGGCGGAGAGGACGCCCGCCGCGGCGACCACCGAGAATGCTCGGCTGTGCCCGGCGCGGGCCATCAGCATCGGTGCGGCGACGCAGCCGATGAAGAAGCCCACGAAATGCGCCGAACCGAGGAGGCCGATCTCCTGCGCCGAAAAAGCGTAGGCCTCGCCCGACAGGACGTCCAACGGACCTAGGACGCCCACGCCGAGTTGGATCAGCATCACGGAGACGAGGAGCGGCCCGAACAGAAACAAGGTGCGCATGAAAAAGGGAGCCTTCAGCGGTCGCGCGGCTGCGGGGCTCGGCGCTATGGGGAGCGATCCTGCGCCGCGCGGCGGCGGACGGCCGCCGCGCACGGGACGCGGTTCGTCGCATTCCGCGCCCGGGCCGCAAGAGCGTCCTTGAAGCGGCCGGTTCGCCTCGAAATTCGGCCGCAAAGCGCGTGGAAATCGGTTATGGATCGGGTCCAAGGAATGCGGCGCGGCGCGGATGCGGGCGGCGCCCTGCGACCGAATGAAGACCGAGCGAGCAGCCGAGCGGAGGGCGAGATGGTCGAGCTTCAGAGGATGGGATGGAGACGGGCGGCGCTTCTTGCGGCGCTGGCGACGACGCTCGGCGCGCAGCCGGCGCTCGCAGGCATGTGCGACGTGAAGGTGTTTCGCTCCCAACTCGGCGAGAAGCGCGTCGAGGCGAACGGCGAGTTCAAGACGAACGAGCAGTTCCAGGTCTGCTTTCAGGTGACCCAGACCGGGTTCGTGACGCTATGGGATCAGATCCCCACCGACGGGCCGATCGAGCGTCTGGTGCCGGGGCCCTATTTCTCGGGCGAAGGCTCTCGGGCGGCGAAGGTCGTCGCGGGCGCTGTGCGCTGCTTCGGCGACGGGTCGGACGGTTACTATCTCGCGATGGATCCGGACGACGGCGTCGGGACAGGCAAGATGTGGCTGGTCTTCACCGATGCGGAGGAGAACCATCCGGACGAGACGAGTTTCAACTCGAACGAGGACATCGCCGCGAAGTTTCAGCGCTTCGGGGCCGGTTCGGTGCGCGCGCTGAGCCCGACGGAGGCCGAAGAGGCCCCGCAGAACTGCGACGAGCCGCTGACGACGCGGAACTATTACTATGGGGTCCGCTAGGATGGGGGGCGGAGGTCGGCGACGCCGTGCGCAGCGCGCAGCCACGATCGCTTTCGCCCTCGCGATCGGCGCCGCGTCGACCGCAGCGGCGCAAGGGGCGGGCGCGGCCCGCGACGACAGCCTGCTGAGCGGCAAGCCGACGCTCGAATGCCAGCAGCCCGGCGCCCAGCTGAAGACGCTCGGGGTCGCCGGCGGCAAGGACGCGGACGTGTCGCGGTTTCCGTTCATCGTCTATCTGCAGATTAAGAACCGGAACTGCGGCGGCACGCTGGTCGCGCCGAACGGCGTGGTGACCGCGGCGCATTGCGTGATGCCGCCGCCGGAGACCTGCCAGTATCCGGTCGGGGATCTGAACTCCGGGCGCTGCGAGCTGCAGGAGCCGGGCGACGTGACCGTGTTTCGGCCGACGCGGAACGGGCTCGTCGATGTGAACCAGCAGCGTGGAGTGAAGCGGATCTTCGCGCATCCGAAGTTCCGGTATTCGAAGCAGGGCGGCGCGGACAGCGAGCCCGCGCTCGACGCGGATATCGCGATCCTGGTGCTCGACCGGCCCTTCGACATCAACACGAAGGATCTCGCGACCCTGGCGGATCCGTCGATCAATTCGAATTTCGCCAAAGGCGGGGAATGCGCGCGGGTCGCGGGGTGGGGCCGGACCGACGTGCTGGCGGACGATCTGTCGGTGCTGCAGGAAGGGCGCAAGACGAACAAGCTGCAGTCGATCAATCTGCGCGTGGTCGAGCAGTCGCGCTGCGTCGGAAAATACGGTCCGCTGATCACCAACAACATGATGTGCGTGGGCGACGGCATCGAGGGCAGGAACACCTGCAAGGGCGACAGCGGCGGGCCGCTGATCGTCGATGTCGGCAAGCCGATGCTGGTCGGCGTGGTCAGCTGGGCCTATGGCTGCGCGCAGAAGGAGCATTACACGATCTTCACCCGCGTCGGCTCCAGAGAGGTGCGCGGCTGGATCGACGATCTGCTGAACGGCCGCTGACGACGCGGTCGAGACGGGGAGCGGTTGCGATCGCATCGGGAATGGGCGAGCGTCTCGACAGGTCGTCGCGACGCTAATTGAGGAACGCCGCATGCACTCGTTTCGGACCCTTCGCCGCTGGGCCGGCGCCGCGGCGGTGATCGGGACGCTCGCGCTTGTCGCGCCGGCGGGCGCGGTGACCGACTGCTCGATCCCCGGAAAATGCCTCGACGCGTCGCGCCTGCCGAAAACGAAGAGCGTCGATTGGGGCGATCTGATCCGCCGCGCGCAGCGGTTCTACGGGGTCTCGACGCCGATCTTCATCGTCAGCTCGAGCGATGTCGAGGCCCGGCTGCCCTACTTCCTGCCGGAGCAGCGGCCGCTGATCTACGCCAGCCAGATCCATATCCCCGAGATCTACCACGCCATCACCGAGGTGAAGCACCGTCAGACGAAGCATTATATCTGGCAATACATCGTCGGGCACGAAATGGCGCATGCGAACCAGCACCGGCTCAAGCTGATCGACGCCATGGTGGCGCCGTCGCAGAGCGTCGTGCTGGCGGAGCTCCATGCGGATTTCATGGCCGGGTTCTTCCTGGCGCGCGAATACGGCCTGTCGGTCGCGGCGATCGATCAGCTGCAGCAGGAACTGACCGATCTGCCGGCCGGAGCCCCCGGCTCGCCCAGTTTTCACGGCTCGCCGCGCCAGCGCTTCTTCATGGTCACCCAAGGCGCGCTGCTGGCGCTGAAGAGGCCCACGCCGTCGCTCGGCCAGGCGAGCTCCGAAGGGATTCGCCGGGCGTTCGACCTGATGCCGCAGATCGGCGCGGCCTCGAACTGACGCCGCGGCTCAGCGCCGTTCCCGCGCGTCTCGGGCTCAGAGCCGCCACATGCGGCAGGCGACGTCGACCAGCTCTTGCTGACGCTGCTTCAGAGCCTCCGCGTTCCACTCGGTTTTCGTGATCAGGCGGGTGGTCAGCGCGAACGGGGTCGTGGCGCCGACGGCGAAGTACTCCAGGGTCTTTCGAACAAACGGGTAGTTGGCGCACGCGATGTTCTTGTGCCGCGACAGCAGCGTCAGGTTGCCGATCCGATCGGTCAGCTTGCGACGCTCATCGGCGTTCGGAAACGCCTCGAGCCAGGGGCTGCCCTCGGGCGGGTTCCGCGGCAGGATGTGCTCGACGGTGATGATCTTGGCGTCGTACCAGGCGCCGCTGTCGGCCAGCTGCTCGTCGATGCGCAAGAGCACGGGCAACCGGATGCGCTCCTTGGTGTAGAATGGGCCGTTCAGAACCGATCGCGCGGTCTTTTTCTCGTTGTCCGTCAAATCCAGGATCGCGCACAGCTCGGCGATCGTCGCGCCGTCGCGCAACGCGTTGATCGGCTTGGCGAAGCGCTTCAGGCGGGTGTTCTCGTCGGCGGAGGCGAGCGCCATCGCATAGGCGAGCCGGTCCAGCTCCGTCATGAAGACCAGCGCCTCGTCGCCGCGGGGCCGGCGGTCGGCGAGGAAGCCGACGGCCAGCGTCTCCCAATCCGAGTTCGGCAGGCGGCGAAGGCCGCGGACCAGGCGGTTCACGCGCTCGGCGTGCGCGGCCAGGGGGATCGTCGCGGTGCGGATCGCATGGAGCGCGCGGCCGCGGGGGATAAGCTCCGTGCTCAGAAACTCCGAGGGCCGCTCGTCGGGGCGCAGGATCTCGCGCAGCTCCGTCAGGATCGCGCGCTGGGCCTTCTCGGGGCGGTGAAGCTTGCGGATATGGCCGAAGAGCTGGGTGAAGGCGTCGACGCCCAAATCCGCTTCGAGATCCTCCCACCGGGTGGCGGCGGGCTCGCGCTCGGCTTCGGGCAGCGCGCCGACGACGTCCGACTTCAGGACGTCGTTGACCCGCAAATCGAGGCCGCGGTCGTTCATCACCTGAAACACCTTGTGCGCGAGATCCTCGTTCGGCGCGGTCACCTCGATCAGCACGCAGCCCCTCAGGATGAACTCCGCGAGCCAACGCAGCTCGCGTTGGGAGACGTCGCTGAGCGCGGCGCGGAGCCAGAGGGCGTTCTCCAGCATGCGGGCCTGCGCGTCGGTCTCGGGCGCGATCGTCTCGGCCAGGTTTTGGGTCGCTCCGGGGCGCTGGATGTTGTCGTAGAAAAACGCGGCGTCGCCGCTTCGCCGGGGGCGGACCAGCGGCTCGACGGCGCCCCCGAAGCGGCGGCGCGCCAGCACATGGCCGGCGGCGAGCCCCGAGGCGACCGGGTCGAGATCCCGCAAGACGGCGAGCAGGATCGTCAGCGACATCAGACGCTGCAGGCCGTCGACGATGCGCCGCGCTTGCGCGGCGGGCGGGTCGACGAACACCATCGAGCCGAGGAAGTAGGGGCCCGGATCCTCGCCATTTCGCCCGCCGATGGTCTGGTGATGACGCAGATCGGCGAAGAGGCGACCGATCTCCTCCGTGGTCCAGGCGTAGGGTCTTTGGTAGGAGGGCGTCGTGAACCGTTTGTTCGGCGCCAGCAACTCCGCGACCGTGCGATCGTCTGCGACGATGTGACCCGTCATCCATCCCTCCCTTAAGGGCATCTGGACGGACTGTTGCACGTTACGCGCGGAGTGTGGCTCCGCACGCGTCGGACAGGGTTAATGATGTGGCGCACGCGCATCGATCTCCGGCGATCGCGGGGCGCGAGACAGTGTGGCGCAGGGAGGCGCTCGAAGTATGGACGGTGCAGGAACGCCGGAGGGCGCGGCCGAGGCGAAGCCGGTTCCGGGGCAAGGGCAAGGGCAAGGGCAGGGACCCGAGGCGACGCAAGCGGGCGCCGGCGGCGCGCGCGGCGACGAGCGTCCCCGGTCGAAGTCGTTGTCGCCGCTCCAGGCCCTCGCGCCGATGCTCTTGGCGCATCGCGTCGACCTCTATGGCGCGCTGGCGGCGCTGCTGGTCGCGGCGGGGTTCACCCTGGCGATCCCCGCCGCCCTTCGGCGGATCGTCGACGGGTTCAGCGTCGAGCGCGCGGCGTTCATCGACAGCTATTTCCTTGCGTTTTTCGGCGTCGCCTTCGCGCTCGCGATCGCGACGGCGGCGCGGTTCTATTTCGTGACGCGGCTGGGAGAGCGGGTGGCGACGGATCTGCGGGCGGCGGTCTATGCGCGCGTGGTCGGGCTGGGGCCGGAGTTCTTTGAGACGATTCGAACCGGGGAAACGCTGTCGCGGCTGACGGCGGATGCGGGCGTGATCCAATCGGTCGTCGGCTCGACGGCATCGATCGCGCTGCGCAACATCGTGATCCTGATCGGCGGGGTGATCTTGCTGCTGTTGTCCTCTCCGGGGCTGACGGCGATGGTCGCGCTGATCGTGCCGGTGGTGATCGTGCCGATCGTGATCCTGGGGCGGCGGGTGCGCAGCAAATCGCGGATCGCGCAGGACAAGCTGGCGGAGGCGTCGGCCTTCGCGGGCGAGACGCTGCAGGCGACGCGGGACGTGCAGGCCTTCACCTTCGAGGGAGAGGCGCGGCGGCGTTTCCAAGAGGCGACGGAGGCGGCGTTTCAAGCGGCGATGCGGCGGGTGGAAAGCCGCTCTATGCTGACCGCGATCGTGATCTTCCTCGCCTTCGCCGCGGTGGTCGGCGTGATGTGGCTCGGCGCCCGCAGCGTGATCGCGGGCGAGATGAGCGCGGGCGAGCTCGTCCAGTTCGTGTTCCTAGCGGTGATCGTCGCGGGCTCGGTCGGCGCGCTGTCGGAGATCTGGGGCGAGCTGCAGAAGGCGGCCGGCGCGATCGAGCGGCTGGTGGAGTTGCTCGAGGCGACCGATCCGCTGCCGCGGCCGGCGGAACCGGTGGCGCCGCCGAAGCCGGCGGCGATCGAGCACGGGGTCGGCGGCGCGCGGGGGCTCGGCAGGGTTCGCTTCGACGCCGTGCGCTTTCACTACCCGTCGCGCCCTCGGGACGCGGCGCTCGACGGGGTCGATCTCGAGGTTTCGCCGGGCGAAACTGTGGCCCTGGTGGGCCCGTCGGGCGCGGGCAAGACGACCGTGTTCCAGCTTCTGTTGCGGTTCTACGATCCGGACCAAGGCGCTGTGATGCTCGACGACGTCGATCTGCGCGCCATGGCGCCGGAGGCGTTCCGGGCGCGGATCGCGCTGGTGCCGCAGGAGCCGGCGATCTTCGCGACGAGCGTGGCGGAGAATATCCGCTTCGGACGGCCGGAGGCGACGGATCAGGAGGTCGAGGCGGCGGCGACCGCGGCGGCCGCGCACGCGTTCATCCAACAGCTCCCCCAGGGTTATGCGTCCGAGGTCGGGGAGCGCGGCGTGAAGCTGTCGGGCGGCCAAAAGCAGCGGATCGCAATCGCACGGGCGATCTTGCGGGACGCGCCGGTGTTGTTGCTCGACGAGGCGACCTCCGCGCTCGATGCGGAGAGCGAGCGCGCGGTGCAGACGGCGGTCGAGCGGCTGTCGGCGGATCGCACGACGCTCGTGATCGCGCACCGGTTGGCGACGGTGAAGCGGGCGGACCGGATCGTGGTGTTCGAAGCCGGACGGATCGTCGCCGAAGGCGCGCATGAGGCGCTGATGGCGGAGGACGGCCTTTACGCGCGGTTGGCGCGTTTGCAGTTCATGGTGTGAGCGGCCGCGTCAGGCGGGGGAGCGCTTGCGTCCCTGCGGCGCGCCGTGTCTGGTCTCGCTCGGTAGCTTTACGGAGGCGCGACGATGGGACTGTTCGATTTTGTGGCTGCGGCGGGCAAGGCGCTCGGGTTCGGGGGATCCGACGAGCCGGAGGCGGAGGCGATCAAGAAAGAGGTCGAGGCGCTCGGGCTCGACGTCGAGGGGCTCGACGTCACGGTCGAGGGCGACACGGTGAAGGTCAGCGGCGCGGCGGCGAGCCAGGAGATGAAAGAGAAGGTCATCCTGGCGGTCGGCAATGTCGCGGGCGTCGCTCAGGTCGATGAGAACCTCAGCGCCAAGACGGGAGGCGACGCCTCGAGCTTCCACACGGTCGCGAAGGGCGACACGCTCTGGGCGATCTCGTCGAAGCATCTCGGCGACGGCTCGAAATACATGGCGATCTTCGAAGCCAACCGGCCGATGTTGAGCGATCCGGACAAGATTTATCCGGGGCAGGTGCTTCGAATCCCCAAAGCCTGAGACGCCGCGTCAGTCGCAGCTTCCTTTACGGCGCAGACGCTCGAACGCCGTCGCTTCTCGGTTTCCGAGGCGCGACGGCCCGCGATTGACGCAACGTCGTGATCCCATCAGACGCGGTCTTCGATTGCGTCGGGCGCATCCTTGTTCAAAACTTCATATCCAAGGGGTCGTCGACGGCCTGCGCTCGCTTCGGTTCGGATCTCGTGATCCGTCCCGCACGACGCGCCGTTCCATGACCTCGCTGAAACAATAACGGGCGGACGTGCAACGCCGCCGATACCGGCTTCGTGCGCCGAGACCGCCTCGATGGTCACGACACGGTCGGACAAGGGAGGGTCTGAGACCATGTTGGGAGAAGCGGACACCGCGAACGCCGCCGAGTTGTCGCCGCCGCCGGGCGCGCGGGCGTCGGATGGGCGTCAGTTGATGCGCACCGCCGCCGATGCGCTGGCGGTCGAAGCGACGCCCCTGTCGGAGCAGTATCGACACCAGAACATGGTCGACGTCCTGCGGGCCTCGGCGGCGAAGTTCAGCGAACGGACGGCGATCGCGTTCCAGCTGCAGGGCACGCCCAACGCGCCTCTGTTCGAGATGACCTATCGCGAGCTGATGTCGGACGTCGTCAAGCTCGCCAACCTGATGCACCGCGAGGGCGTGAAGCCGGGCGAGAGCGTCGCGATGCTGCTGCCGAACATTCCGGAAGCCGCGGTCGCGCTCTATGCGGGGCAGGCGATCGGGGCGATCAATCCGATCAACCCGCTGCTCGAGCCTGAGATCATCGCCAGCATTCTTCAGGACTCCGAGGCGACCGTGCTGATCACGCTCGCGCCGTTCCCCAAGACCGACGTCGCGGAGAAGGCGGCGAAGGCGGTGGCGATGGCGCCGAAGGTGAAGCGCGTCATCGAAATCGATCTGCTCAAATATGTGAGCGGGGTGCTGAAGGTCGTGGTGCCGCTGATCCGGCCGAAGCGGGTCACGAAGCACAAAGCCAAAGTCATTCCGTATGCGAAAGCGATGCGGGGCGAGACCGATCGCCGGCTGATCTTCGAGCGTAAGATCGGGCCCGATGCGATCGGCGCCCTGTTCCATACCGGCGGCACGACCGGAGCGCCGAAGCTGGCGCAGCATCGCCAGGGCGGCATGACCTTCCACGCCTGGAGCATCAGCAACATCGTGTTCAACGAGAACACGACCGTGCTGTGCGCGCTCCCGCTGTTCCACGTGTTCGCGGCCTATGTGCTGACCATGGCCCCGCATGCGGTCGGCGCGCGGATGGTCATGATCACGCCGCAGGGCTTCCGGGGCGACGGGGTCATCGAGAACTTCTGGAAGCTCGTGGCGCGCCACAAGGCGACGTTCTTCGCCGCCGTGCCGACCGCCATCGCCGCGCTCAACCAGCGCAAGGTCGATGCGGACGTCTCGTCGCTGCGCTACCTGATCTCCGGATCTGCGCCGCTGCCGCAGGCGCTGTTCCGCGAGTTCGAGGAGCGCACCGGCGCGAAGATCCTCGAAGGCTACGGCATGACCGAGGCGACCTGCGTGACCTCGTGCAATCCGCCGGACGGCGAGCGCAAGATCGGCTCGGTGGGCTTCCCGCTGGCCTATGTGAAGGCGCGGATCTGCCAGTTCGACGGCTCCGGCAACTGGAGCCGGGATTGCGAGATCGATCAGATCGGAGAGATCTGCTTCAAGGGGCCGAACGTGTTCCCAGGCTACAAGGAGCAAGAGCGCAATGTCGGCCTGTTCTTCGACGCCGATGAGAACGGCGACGCATGGGTCAGGACGGGCGATCTCGGTCGGATCGACGCGGACGGCTATATCTGGATCACCGGCCGCGCCAAGGATCTGATCATCCGCGGCGGGCACAACATCGATCCGGGTTTGATCGAAGAGGCGCTGGCGCAGCATCCGGCGGTGGCGTTCGTCGGCGCGATCGGCCAGCCGGACGCCTATGCAGGCGAGCTGCCCTGCGCCTATGTCGAGCTGAAGGAAGGCGCCGCTGCGACCGCGGAGGAGCTGCAGGCGTTCGCCGCGCAGCATGTCGCGGAGCGGGCCGCGCGCCCCGCCGCCGTGTCCGTCATGGACGAGCTGCCCAAGACGGCGGTCGGCAAGACCTTCAAGCCCGCGCTCCGAAAGGAGGCGATCGCGCGCGTCTTCGGCGAGGCGCTCGAGAAATCCGGCATCGCCGCGACGGTCGAGGTCGAGGATGACGAGAAGCGCGGCATGGTCGCGGTGGTCTCGACGCAAGACGCCGGCGTCGAGGACGCCGCGATCGGGGCGGCGCTCGACGGGTTCGCGAGACCTTGGCGACGCGCCTGAGGCGCGCCGACGCGCCGGTCCGGCCTTGCGCTTCATAGCCCGCTGCCGGAAGCTCTTCTCCAAGGCGTCGAGCGGGGAGAGGGCGTATGGATTGGCGGCTGATGATCCGGCGGTCGGCGGCGACGGCGGCGGTTCTGAGCCTCGGAATCGCCGGCAGCGCGTCCGGCGCGAGAGCGGAGGCCGCGGACTCCATATGCGAAGCGGCGCTCGAGATCTGCCTGGCGGCGTGCGGATGCGATCGGGGCGACATCCCATGTCTGCTCGCCTGTCCTGAATACGCCGGCTGCCTCGCGCGGTATGACGCCTGCGGCGGTCCGCCCGAGGCGGGCGACAGCGGGGCCGCTGCGCCGGCCGAGCCCGGGTCGGGCGCGGACGACGCGCCAAGCCCGCCGCCGCGGCGGGCGCCGGCCTCCGTTCCAGATTCGGCGCCGGCGCCTGAACCGGACGCAGCGGCCGCGCCGCCGCCGCGAACGGACCCGGTCTCTGAGGGCGCGATCGCCGATGAGGCGACGGCGGAGGAGGCGGGGTCGGAGGAGGCGGGGTCGCAGGATCCGTTGACGGCGCGGGTCTACTTCATGCCTCGCGGCGCCGCGGAGCCGGAGGCGCGCTATTTCGGCTATCTCTTAATCGGCAGCGGCGTCGGGCGCGATCGCCAGATCGCCGTCATGCGCGGGATCGGTTGTCGGCTCGACGCCGCGCCGAGCCTCGACGCGTTGAACGCGATCGAGAATCTGGGCGTGGTGACGCTGCCGTCTCGGCGCGCGCCGCAGGATGTGGGGCTCAATCCGGCGGCGATGATCCTGGCGTATGACGGGGAGCGGGCCGAGCGTTGGATCGGCGCGATCTATCAAGCGGCGGGCGGCGCGATCGACGTGCCGAACACGGTCATGTTCGTCGGCGGGTCCGTCCCGCTCGCTGCGGCGCTCGATCGCTCGGAGGCGCCCGATCTGTCCGCCGGCGACATCGTCGTGGCGGACGCCAGCGCGCTCGACGCGCGGTATCTGTCGCGCTGGACGGACGAGATCATCCAGGGCGTGCGGGCCGGCAAGATCTCCGGCCGAAACGATTTCCAGCAGCTGATGGAGCTCCATTCCTGGATCTCCGTGCTCGGCCGACCGCTCGCGGCGGTGATGCGGCTCGCCCCGGCGCAGGCGGCCGAGGCGCCGACGAGCTGCCTCTAAACCTCGGAGGGCTTCAGCCGCTCGAGTTCGCGGCGGAGCGTCTCGGGCAGCGCCGTCGGGCGGCGGGTCTCGGCGTCGACATAGACATGGATGAAATGGCCCTGGGCGGCGGCGTGGTCGTCGTCTGTGCGGAACAGGCCGATCTCGTAGCGGACGCTCGAGCGGCCGAGATGGGCGACGCGGATCCCTGCGGTCACGTTGTCGGGAAAGGCGATCGGCGCGAAGTATCGGCAGCCGGTCTCGACCACGAGCCCGATCACCGGGCCGTCCGGGATTGCGAGCGCGCCGGTCTCGATCAGGTGCTGGTTCACGGCGGTGTCGAAATACTCATAGTAGACGACGTTGTTCACATGGCCGTAGACGTCGTTGTCGCGCCAACGCGTGGTGAGCGTCCGGTGGGCGCCATAGGCGGCGCGGCGCTCTGGCGCGGGTCGGTCTGCGGCGGGGCTGCTCACAGGGCTGCTCACAGGGCTGCTCACAGGGCTGCTCATGGCGCGTCTCCGGGTTGGTTTCGCGGATCGGTTAGCGCGCCCGGCCGCCGTCGGCCAGAGGGGCGGTCGGACACCGACGATGGCGGAGTGAGACGACGGGGGAGTGAGATGACGCCGCGCTGGGGCGAGAAGCCGATCCGGGGCGTGCTGTTCGATAAGGACGGCACGCTGTTCGACTTTCAGAAAAGCTGGGGACGGCTCGGCGAGGAGGTGATCGCCACGCTTTCGGCCGGGGAGCCGAGGCTCGCGCGCCGATTGGCCGAGGTCGCGGGGTACGATCTCGCGACCGGGCGCTATCGGGCGGGCTCTCCGCTGGTGGCGGGGGCGATCAGCGAGATCGTGGAGGGGTGGCTCGCGGTCCTGCCGCAGTGGCGGGCGGACGAGCTGACGGAATGGCTCGACATCCAGGCGACCGCGGCGGCGGCGGGCGGGTTGACGCCGGCCGCCGAGGATCTGCCGGGCCTGCTGTCGCGTCTGCGCCGCGCCGGGCTGACGCTCGGGGTGGCGACGCACGATTCGGAGGCGGCGGCGCGGGCGCAGCTGTCGCGGCACGGGGTCGTGGAGCAATTCGCCTTCATCGCCGGGTATGATTCAGGCCACGGGCTGAAGCCAGGGCCGGGCATGATGCGCGCGTTCGAAGTGGCGACCGGCGTCCGCGCGGCGGAGACGGTGGTGGCGGGGGACAGCCTGCACGATCTGGGGCTCGCGCGGTCGAGCGGCGCGGCGGCGGCGATCGGCGTGCTGACGGGGCCGGCCGACGCCGAGCACCTCGGGCCGCATGCGGATCTGGTCATCGCGTCGATCGAGGGACTGCCCGAGGCGCTCGGGATGATTTGAGCGAGGGCCGAGCGAAGGCTGAGGGAAGGCCGAGCGAAGGCTGAGCGCAGGTTGAGCGAAGGCTTCGGATCATGGTCGCTCAGGGGCTCTTGGTCAGGCGCACCTTCTCGAAGCCGGGTGCGCCGCCGCCGCCGGTGTTGCTGATGCTAATGGTTGGGAACCGCCCCACGAGCCTTCTTTCGTACCATCCTCCGCCGAAAAAGCGCTCGTGCACGACCGTCATGTCCGTGTTGATCCGCCCACGAAACACGAGCCGCCGTCCGCCTGCGTAAGCGTCGGCGCGGTACTTCGATCCCTCGATCGTCATCTCGATGCGCCAGCCCGGCGCGACGCCGGTCCATTCGCCCTCGATTTGGTCGAGGGTCAGCGCCGGTTCCGGGGCCGCTCCGGAGGCGGTCAAGGCGCCGCTTCCGGCGGACAGCGACCGGGCTCTGGCGCGGGCGATGTCGGCGAAGGGCGTGCCGGCGCAGGTGTCGGCGAAGGCGTTCATCGCCGCCGCGTCGCCCGTGTCTTTCAGATCGTTCCACAGCGCTTGGGCGACGGCCGCGTCGCAGGACTGCGTCGAGGGCGCGGGGCGACTGCAAACCGACGCTACACGGCTCAAGCAGTCGCGATAGCGGTCCATCTGTTGGTCGCAGCGCCCGCCCACGGCGCGGATCCTGGCCGAGGCCGCGGCCGTGTCGATAGAGCCTGCGCCGAGCCGCGACACCTGCGCCTGATCCAGGCAGGCGTCGTCGATCTCCCGCGCGCAGGTCTCGTTCGGAGCCGCGCAGAGGGTTTCATCGGCGGACGCGCGTTGCGCGCTCCGAGCGTCGCCGCGGCGAGGAGCGCGACGGCGCCGACTGCGACAGCGATCCCGCGAGAGGCCGGGGATGTTCGTTGGACCTGTTTCACGTGCCGCTCCCGTTCGACGCCGAAGCGTGTCCGCTCGAGGTTTAACGGCGCGCCGCCATCGCCTCAACGATCCGCTTTGGGCCTGAGCTTGAGGGCGCGTCGAGTGCTGGAATTCTCGCACGACGATGGCGAAGGCGATCGCGACATCCCATCGACCGGGTCCATTTGGGGTCGCCTGGACCTGCAGTCGGGCGACGCGCCGTTCTAGGGCGGCAGTCGCAAGACGGGTCGCTCGGCGCAGCGACATCTCGCGGATTTGACCGAATCTCGCAAGCCTGAGCCCAGTTTGTCCCGGGGGAGAGAGTTTGCTCGCGCGAAAAGGGGACGCGGAATGGCGACGATTATTGCGACAAGTACGAATACACAGATCGATGTGTCGAACGGGGACCTCGTTTATGTCGGGCGAGACGTCTCCGTGGTGGTGGCGGGCAGCCCCTTCGGTGCGACATTTGAGGAGAACCAGATCTCTTACGTGATCGACGGAACCGTCGTCAACGCCGCCAGCGGCATAGCGCTTTGGTTGCAGGAAGACTCCGCCACAACTTTCGGTGGAAACAGCGTCACTGTGGGCGCATCCGGCATCGTTCGCGGCGTGGGCTCGACTTCCAATGGCGTCTTTGCGGATGGCCAGTTCAACACGATCAACAATTTTGGCGAGATCACCGGCGCCAACGGGATTTCGCTGCGGAGGTCCGACGATACGGTCGTCAGCAATCACGGCGTGATCAGTGGAAGTACTTTTTTCGGACCGACCGCTGACCCCGGCGATGTCGGCGTCGCGTTCAACGGCGTCGGCATTGCGAGCTACAGCAGCGATAATCTTCTGATCGAAAACTACGGGACGATCACCGGCTATCTCGGCTTCACAGTCGACAACTCGCTTGGCGGTCCTGAAAACAATCGACTGATCAATTACGGCGAGATCATCGGCAGCGGCACGGCGCCGAACGCGGCGGCGGTCTATGTCGCCGAGGGTGCGGATGGCTTCGTGCTGAAGAACGAAGGCAGTCTCATCGGGGCCTCGAACGCGTTCTTCGGGTCCGCGTTCGGCGATGTGGTCCGGAACGGCGGGCTGATGGACGGCGATGTCGAGCTCGGCGACGGCGACGATATGTACAAGGCCTCGGGCGATGGTTTCGTCGATGGATCGGTCCGGGGCGGGGTCGGCTCGGACACGATCGTCGGCGGCTCGGGCGACGACTCGATCGCGGGCGGGGGCTTCGGCGATCTGCTGCGCGGACGGGCGGGCGACGACACGCTGTCGGGCGCCAACGGTCAGGACGAGATCTTCGGCGGCTCCGGGGACGATTCGCTGATCGGCGGGAGCGGGTCGGACACGCTCTCGGGGGGGCGGGGCGACGACACGCTCACCGGCAATAGCGGCGGCGACACCTTTCTGTTCATGCGCGCCGACGGGAACGATCTGATCACGGACTTCCAGAACGGCTCCGACGTGATCGATCTCACCGCCTTCGGCCTGCAAGGGTCGTTCGCCGACGTGATCTCGGGCGCCCTCTCCAACGCCGGCGGCGGGGCGACGCTGCTCGATTTCTCGCTGATCGATATGGCGGGCGCCGTGCACGGCGGATCCGTTCTGATCGAAGGCCTCAACATCGCCGACGCCAACGCCGCGGATTTCGTGATCTGAGGCGAAATCGCGCGGCCGGGCGGCGGGTTTCGCGCCACGCCGCCCCGTTTGCGACGCAAGACGTCGCTCTCGTCGGCGCGCTGACGCTCGGATAAGCTACGGTTCCAGACACTCGTGTACAGGGGCCGGCCCATGGGCACACCGCTTGTCGAGCACGCCGTCGCGGCGCTGTCGGAGATCGAGGCCCAAGGCCTCTCGAAGCGCGAGCGCGCCATCACCTCCGCCCAGTCGGCCGAGATCCGGGTCGCGGGCGAGGGCGAGACGCTCAATCTCTGCGCCAACAACTATCTCGGCCTCGCGGACGATCCGCGGCTGATCGCGGCGGCGAAGGCGGCGATGGACAGCCACGGGCTCGGCATGGCGTCGGTGCGGTTCATCTGCGGCACGTCGGACCTGCATCAGGCGCTCGAGGCGCGACTGGCGCGGTTCAAGGCGACGGAGGATGCGATCCTCTACTCCTCCTGCTTCGACGCCAATGCGGGACTGTTCGAGACGCTGCTCGGGGCGGAGGACGCGATCATCTCCGACGCGCTCAACCACGCCTCGATCATCGACGGGGTGCGGCTGTCGAAGGCGCGGCGCTATCGCTACGCGAACAACGATCTGGGCCAACTCGAAGAGCGGCTGCAGGAGGCGCAGGACGCGCGGTTCCGGTTGATCGCGACGGACGGCGTGTTCTCGATGGACGGGGTGATCGCGGACATCCCGGGCATCTGCGATCTGGCGGAGAAGTACGACGCCGGCGTGCTGGTCGACGACAGCCATGCGGTCGGCTTCATGGGCGCGCGCGGGGCGGGGTCGGTCGATCATACGGGCTGCGACGGCCGGGTGCTGCTGATCTCGGGGACGTTCGGGAAGGCGCTCGGCGGGGCCTCGGGCGGCTATGTCGCGGGGCCCGCGCCGATCGTCGCGCTGCTCCGCCAGCGTTCGCGGCCGTACCTGTTCTCGAACGCGCTCGCGCCCGCGATCTGCGGAGCGACGCTCGCGGCGATCGATCTGGCGGAAGACGGGGCGGCGTTGCGCGCCCGGCTGTTCGACAACGCGGCCTATTTCCGATCGCGTATGACGGCGCTCGGTTTTCAGCTCGCGGGAGCGGACCATCCGATCATCCCGGTGATGATCGGCGAGGCGCGGACGGCGGCGGAGATGGCGCGGCGGATCGGCGAGGAGGGGGTGTATGTCACCGCGTTCTCCTTCCCGGTCGTGCCGAAGGGCGCGGCGCGGATTCGCACGCAGATGTCCGCGGCGCATGAGCGCTCGCAACTCGACCGCGCTGTCGAGGCCTTCGCCAAGGCGGGGCGGGATCTGGGGGTGATCGGATGAGGCCGGCGTCGCCCGCGCTGGAGCGTCGGCGCCTCGTGCGCGTGCGCCCCACCCCTACCCCCTCCCCGCATGCGGGGAGGGGAAGCGCGGCGTCCGTCGGCGCGCCTGATCGGCTCAGCGTCGGCGCGCTCGCGATGTCGCCGCCCTCCCCGCAGACGGGGAGGGGCCTGAGGCGGGGCCTTCGAGGGAGGCCGCCATGCGACTGATCCTGCGCGCGCTCGGCGCCCTTCTGATCCTGCTCGGCGGTTATCTGGCGTTCTGGCCGGTCTCGATCGATCCGGTCGCGTGGGCGCCGTCGGAGGATCCGGGCTTCACCGGCGTCTACGCGGCGAACGAGCGGCTCGCGCAGCCGGAATTGCTGCCGCTCCTCGGCTATGTCGGGCCGGAGGATCTCGCGGTCGAGCCGGACGGCACGGTCTATCTAAGCGTGCATCGAGCGACCGGGGAGGGCGGGGCGATCCTGGCGCTCGCGCCTGGGGCCGGCGTGCTCGGGCCGGCGCGGCCGCGGCTGATCGCGGAGATCCCGGGCCGGCCGCTCGGCGTCGACGTCGCGCCGAACGGCGATCTCTACGTGGCGGACGCCATGAACGGGCTGGTGCGGGTGGGTCGCGATCGGTCCGTCAGCCTGGTGCTCGACCGGTTCGATGGCGCGCCGCTCGGCTATCCGAACGACGTCGCCGTCGGTCCGGACGGGACGGTTTACCTCACAGACAGCACGGCGCGGTGGCGGCCGTCCGAGATGGGCGGGACGCTCCGGGCCGGGATCTTCGATCTGGCCGAGCACCGGGCGACCGGGCGGCTGCTGGCCTATGATCCCGAGACCCGGACCGCACGGCTGGCGGCGGACGGCTTCAGCTTCGCCAACGGGGTGGCGCTGTCGCCCGACGGGCGCTCCGCGGCGGTGGTGGAGACGGCGGATTACCGGGTCTGGCGGGTCGCGCTCGACGGGGCCGAGGCGGGGACGAAGACGCCGCTGATCGAGGGGCTGCCGAGCTTTCCCGACAATATCGAGCCCGACGGCGAAGGCGGGTTCTGGATCGGCGCGCCCAGTCCGCGGCGCGGGATCGTCGACGCGCTCGCCGGATGGCCGGGGCTTCGCCGCGCGCTGTTCCGGCTGCCCGAGGCGCTTCGGCCGGGGCCGGCGGCGCATGGCATGGCGCTCCGGATCGACGCGGACGGCCGGGTGCTCGAGACCTGGCAGGATCCGCGCGGGCGGTACCCGGCGCCGACCGGGGCGCGCGTGGTCGGCGAGCATCTCTATGTCACGAGCCTGACCGCGCCCGCGATCGGGCGGTTCTCCTACAAGACCCGGGCGTTCGCGGCGGCTGGGGGGGCGGTGCGATGATGCGCGCGCTGGTGAAGGCGGAGGCGGGGCCGGGCCTGTCGCTCCAACAGGTCGAGACGCCGGCGCCCGGGCCCGGAGAGGTGCGGATCCGGGTCGAGAAATCGGCGATCTGCGGGACCGACCTCCATATCTGGAACTGGGACGCCTGGGCGGCGGCGACGATCCCGGTCCCGATGGTGGTCGGGCACGAATATGTCGGCCGGGTCGAGAGCCTCGGGCCGGGCGCGTCGCGTTTCCAACTGGGCGAGCGGGTGACTTCGGAGGGGCATATCGTCTGCGGCGCCTGTCGGAACTGTCGGGCCGGACGCGAGCATCTCTGCATCAACACCCAAGGGGTGGGCGTGAACCGCCCCGGCTCCTTCGCCGAGTTTCTCGTCGTGCCCGAGCATAACGTCTATCCGATCCCTGAGGGGGTGCCGGACGATGTGGCGGCCATTCTCGATCCGTATGGCAATGCGGTGCACACGGCGCTGTCCTTCGACCTGGTGGGCGAGGATGTGCTGATCACCGGGGCGGGGCCGATCGGGATCATGGCGGCGGGCGTCTGTCGCCGCGCGGGCGCGCGGACCGTGATCGTCACGGATGTGAACGACGCCCGGCTCGCGCTCGCCAAAACGCTCGGCGCCCACGGCGTCGTCAACATCGCGCGGGAGGATCTCGGCGCGGCGATGCGGGCGCACGGGCTGGTCGAGGGCTTCGATGTCGGGCTCGAGATGTCGGGCGCGCCAGCGGCGTTCCGGCAGATGTTCGACGTCATGAACAATGGCGGCAAGGTCGCGCTCCTCGGCATTCCGTCCGAGCAGATCGCGATCGACTGGAACCGGGTGATCTTCAAAGGGCTGACGCTCAAGGGGATCTACGGCCGGGAGATGTTCGACACCTGGTACAAGGGACTGGCGTTGCTCCGTTCGGGGCTCGACATCGCGCCGGTCGTCACGCACCGGCTTTCGATCGACGCCTATGCGGACGGGTTCGCCGCGATGGCGTCGGGCGAGGCGGGCAAAGTGGTTTTGGACTGGCGCTGAGGGCGCGCTTCAGGAGGGTCAGGGAATGGACGGCGATTGGAGCGGCGCGGACGGGACGGAGCGGCGCGGGCGTCGCGGCGGGGGCCGGAGCGCGAAGGCGCGGCCGAGCGGGCCGAACCTCACGCCCTGGAAGATCCCGCGCTATCTCGACCGGCCGATCGAGCCGCTGAGCGAGGACCAGGCGCAGCGGATGCACGACGCCGCGATGCGGATCCTGGAGCAGATCGGCATCGACTTTCTGAACGAGGAGGCGAAGGCCGCCCTCAAGCAGGCGGGCTGCGACGTCGATCCGGACAGCTTCCGGGTGAAGATGGATCGCGACTTCGTCATGGAGATGGTCGGCCGCGCGCCGTCGAGCTTCACGCTCACGCCGCGTAATCCCGCGCATGCGCTGCCGATCGGCGGGGACCGCGTGGTGTTCGGTCAGGTGGCGAGTCCGCCCAACGTCTCCGATCTCGACCGGGGCCGGCGGGTGGGGGACCGGGCCGCCTATCAGGAGCTGCTGAAGCTCGCGCAGAGTTTTCCCTGCATCCATTTCAACGCGGGCTATCCGGTCGAGCCGATCGACATCCACGCGTCGGTCCGCCACCTGCACGCGCTCTATGACAAGCTGACGCTCACGGACAAAGTCTGCCATGGCTACTCGCTCGGCCCGGAGCGGATCGAGGACGCGATGGAGATGGCGCGGATCGCCGCCGGGCTCTCGAACGAGGATTTCGAGGCGGCGCCGCATATGTTCACGAACATCAACAGCAGCTCGCCGTTGAAGCATGACTGGCCGATGCTCGACGGCGCGATGCGCTGCGCGCGGCGGGGGCAGGCGGTGATCGTGACGCCCTTCACGCTGTCGGGGGCGATGGCGCCGGTGACGATCGCCGGGGCGGTGGCGCAGCAGACCGCCGAGGCGCTGGCCGCGATCGCGCTCCTGCAGTGGATCAAGCCGGGCGCGCCGGTGGTCTACGGCGCCTTCACCTCGAACGTCGATATGAAGACCGGCGCACCGGCGTTCGGGACGCCCGAATACATCCGGGCGATGCAGATGTCGGCTCAGATGGCGCGGTTCTACGGCCTGCCGATCCGGGCCTCGAACGCGAACGCCGCCACCGCGCTCGACTGCCAGGCGGCGTGGGAGAGCGTGTTCGCCCTCTGGGGCTTGATCACCGCCGGGGTCAATATCGTCTATCACGGCGCCGGCTGGATGGAGGGCGGGCTGGTCGCCTCGATGGAGAAGGTCGTGATCGATTGCGAGCTGATTCAGCAGGTCACGCACATGCTCGAGCCGGTGCCGATGGAGGAGGCGGATCTGGCGCTCGAGGCGATCATGGAGGTGGGGCCGGACGGGCATTTCTTCGGGGCGGCGCACACGCAAGAGCGCTACAAGACGGCCTATTACGCGCCGTTCCTTTCGGACTGGTCGAACTACGAGGCCTGGGCGCAGGCGGGCGCGGTCGAGACTCCGCAGCGGGCGAACCGAATCTGGAAGGAGATGTTGGCCGCCTATGAGGCGCCGCCGATGCCGGATGAGAACCGCGGCGCGCTCGAGGACTTCGTCGCGCGTCGGGTGGCCGAAGGCGGCGCTCCGACCGACTTCTAAATTTCGACTTTACTTTCTTTGTCCGCTTTAAGGCTGGATTTACACTAAACTATGGCTGAAAAGAACGCTCGGCGATTTACCGGCCTCTAACCTCGATTTGCGATCCTGCGCTCGTCACAAAGGCGAGGGACCGCAATGACGATCGACGAGAAGGCCGGGACGCCGAGCGATGCGGGGCGCGCGCCCATCCCCGCCGAACCGGCGGCTGCGTCGCTCCGGATCGGGGCGGAAGCCGGACCGAACGCCGGATCCGGCCCCGCGCCGTCGCGCCTGGCGAGCCTCGCCCCGAACCGCGCGTTCAGCGCCCGGATCGCTCAAGTCTGCGACGTCGATCGTCCGGCGACCCCGAAGCTCGCCGCCCTGGCGCGGCGCATGGCCGAGCGGGCGGCCTTCGCGGGCGCCGCCGCGCAGGACGACGGCGCGGC
Organism: Pseudomonadota bacterium; assembly: GCA_039819865.1. GTDB lineage: Bacteria > Pseudomonadota > Alphaproteobacteria > Rhodobacterales > Rhodobacteraceae > JBCBRF01. Next base: position 32,472 of record JBCBRF010000017.1, read on the forward strand.
TCAGGGCGGCTCGGTCGACCCCGCCTCGATCGACCGGCTGGCCGAAGAACTCGCCGCGTCTCCCTCGCTTTACGAAGCGGTCGCCGAAGGCTTCGCGAACGCGCCGCAGGCGGACGCCGGCGCCTCCGACCGGGCGGAGCCTCTGATGCTCGAGGTCGTCGTCGAGACCACGGCGTCGACGCCTTCGCACGCCGACGGCGAAGCGGCTGGTGGCGATCCCGCCGACCTGTTCGACGCGCCGAGCGACAAGGCGTCGGATCCCTTTGCGCCGGCGCCGCTCGCGGCGATCGACGCGCCCGCCGCCTCGCGGCGCGCGCGGCTGAGGATCGACGATTTCGCCCCGCATGAGGGCGTGACGCCGGCGAACGCCTCAGTCCGGTCGCGGACGGCGAAGCTTTGGACCGAGGCGGAGCCGCGCCTCCGCGCCATCGCCGCGCGGTGCTCCGCCGTCGTCGCCGCGATCGCCGCTACGCCCGCGCTCCTCACGGCGCAAACGCTGCCGTTCGCCATCGCCGGGGTCGCAGGCGTCTCCGCTCTCGGCATGGTGGCGCTGGCCGCGCTCGTGGGGGAGGGAACCGACCCGTTCGAGCCTCGGAGGAGCGCCGACGCCTCCGGCTATCTGGAGAGCGGCGAGGTCGCCGAACTCGGGCTCGAAGAGCGCCATCAGCGCGCAAGCGCCGCGGTGCGTCTGTCGGCGGTGATGGAGGGGCTGCCCGGGACGCTGCGGGAGATCAAACTGCAGAGCGGCGCGGCGCCGGAGGCGCGCACCCTGTCGGCGGAGGCCTGGTTCGCGCTGCCGAGCGGGGAGTGCGCGCGGCGCAGCGTGACGCTCGATGTCGACGCCGCGGACACCGGCGCCGTCGCCGTGCGTCGCTTCGGCCCGGAAGCCGTCGAGCCTTGCCCGGGGCATGACAGGTTCCTCGTCGAGGATCCCGAACGGCTGCTCGCGTCGGCCGAGACGGTCGACGGCCCGTTCGCCGCGCCAGAGGATCTCGGCGCACTCGTGACCGGCGACATCCCCGCCCCGGCGTTCGTGCCCGCGGAGCGGCTCGAGTCCCTGCTTCTCGTGAAGCCGATCCGTTGCGTCGATCCGGCGACGGCGGACGCCGTGGACGGCCCGCGGCTCGGCGACGGCTGCGCGGAGCGCACCGATTACGATCTCTCGTTCGGGCGGTTCACAACCGTCTCGCCGCTCGAAGGCGGCCTGCGCCTTGAGGTCAGCGGCGGTCTGCAGATCGACGGCGACGAGGTCTGCCACCTGACGGAGCAGGTTTCCGCGCTGGTGATCGGCGACGGCATCTCGGACGACGAAGCGCTCGCCTATGAGCGCGCGGTCGAGAAGCGGTATGCGGACATCCCCGGCGGAGCGGTGTGCCATCGCTTTCGCGAGGTCGGCGTCGAGGACACCTATGCGGCGGACAGCTTCGTTCTCGGCCGTCCCGCGCCCGAGCGCAGCGACCCACGCGCCTTCGAGCTGCGGACCCGGGGCTGAGTCGTTCCTGGCGACGCCCAGGCGCGCGCCAGGAACGGGTTGCGGCATCGGGTCTTGGAGCGAGTTTTGGAGCGAGTTTTGGGGCGAGTTCCGGATTGCCTCTTGGATCGGGGTCGTCTCGATCCAGTCGTGTGACGGTCGGCGCGCGTTCCTCGCTCAGGCCCGGCGCGTTCTCTCATTTCCCCAGGGTTGATCCGCCGCAAGGCGCGGGTCCTCAGATGGGCGTATGGTGAATACTCCAGCCAAGCTCAAAAGGGGATCTGACATGGGCGGGCGGAGTCACCCTCGCACCCTTGGCGCGCCCCGCGGGCGCGGCGCTGGCCGGAGCGCCGCTTCGGCGCCCGCGCGCTCCGACGCGGCGCCAATGGAGGCGGACGTGCTGTCATCGACCTATCTCGCTCTTGCGATCGTCTCGCTTCAAGAAGTGGCGGAGACCCATGAGGCCGACCCCGCCGAACCGGCGCGTCGAGCGGGTCGAGCCTCGTGGGAGAGCGTCGAGGTTCGGCGCGACGCGTTGGCGCGCGCGATCGCCGCGCCGAAACTGCTCGGCGCGGTCCGCTGCGGCGACGTGGAATGGGACCGCCCGTCCGGCGCGCGGCCGATCCCCGTCACTCGGCGGCGACAGGCGC
>JBCBRF010000018.1:0-33422 GCA_039819865.1 Pseudomonadota bacterium
GCCGGGAGCGGGCGCTGGCGCGGTTCGGCGACGCGCTCGGGACCGCGTTCCAACTCGCGGACGACGCGCGCGACGGCGGCTCCGGCGAGAGAGGCTCCCGGAGCGCCCGGAGATCGATCCGGTGGATCAGTTTCAGCGGTTCGATCGCCGCGGGTCGGCCCTGCGCCTCGAGCGCCGGCGGAGCGGGTGGGCTTGCGCGACGGCCAAGCCGGGCGCCCCGGCGCAAGGGCGGGGCGACGCCGGCGCGCTCAGGAGGCGCGCGCCACCACATAAGCGGTGACGTCCCGAAGCGCGTCTCGGATCGGCGACGGCTCGAACGTCTCGAGCGCCGCCTGCGCCTCCGCCGCATGGGCGTCCGCCCGCGCGATCGTCTCGCGCATGCCGCCCCGGCGCTCGATGATCGCCAGCGCCGTCTCGAGATCGGCCTCCGTCTGGTCCCGCTTCATGATCACCCGGGACCAGAACGCCCGCTCTTCGGCGTCGCCTGCGCGGTAAGCCGCGAGCACCGGCAGCGTCGCCTTGCCCTCGCGGAAATCGTCCCCGACATTCTTCCCGAGCGCCCGCGCCGAGCCGCCATAGTCGAGCGCGTCGTCCGCGAGTTGGAACGCGGTCCCGAGCGCATCGCCGAACCGCGCCAGCGCCCGCTCCCGGCTCTCCGGCGCGTCCGCGATCACCGCGCCCACCCGCGCCGCCGCCTCGAACAGAGCCGCCGTTTTGGCCCGGATGACCCGCATATAGACCCCATCGTCGTCGGACAGGGTGTTGACGGTGGCGAGCTGCAGCACCTCGCCCTCGGCGATCACCGCGGAGGCGTTCGACAGGATCTCCAGCACCCGCAGGCTGTCGGTCTCCACCATCAACTGGAACGAGCGGCTGAACAGATAGTCCCCCACCAGCACGCTCGGCTTGTTGCCCCAGAGGATATTCGCCGACGCCTTGCCGCGTCGCCGCGCGCTCTCGTCCACCACATCGTCATGCAGGAGCGTCGCCGTGTGGATGAACTCGACCGTCGCCGCCAGCCGGATATGGTGATCGCCCCGATACCCGCAGAGCCTGGCCGCCGCGAGCGTCAGGATCGGCCGCAAGCGTTTGCCGCCCGCCTCGATCAGGTGCGCGGCGAGTTCCGGGATCAGCGGCGCCGCGTCGGACCGCATGCGCTCGCGAATAAGCGCGTTCACCGCTTCGAGATCCTCCGCCACGAGGCTTTGAAGCCGGTCGAACGCGCCCTTCAGCGCGAGATCGTCGGAGTCGGTGCTGCGGGCGCCGTCGGGCAAGGCGGTCTCCGTCGGTTCGAGCGCTCAGGTTTCACCGCTTGCCCCGATGCGGGGGGATGCGCGATGGGAGAAGCGGTCCGACCGGGATCCCTGCGCAAAGGCCCGCCGATGGAAGAGCTGTTCCGCTCCAACGACCCCGTGCTGATCTCGTTCGCGACCGCGCTTTTGACCGGCGAGGATATAGAGGTCGTGGTTTTGGACGTCCATATGAGCGTGCTCGAAGGCTCGCTCGGCGTTTTGCCGCGGCGCGTGATGGTCGAGAGAGGCCGGGCGAGCGAAGCCCGCCGGATCCTGCGCGACAATGGCGTCGATCTAGAGCCCGGCCCCGGATGAGCGCGACGCCGACCGACGAAGCCGCGGAGCCCGCCGACGAGCCTCCGGCCGCCCCCGCCCCCGCCGCGCCGCCTCCAGCCGAGGCGGTCGAGGCGCCGGCGACCGAACCCGTCCAGATCGAGCGCGTCCAGCCTGAGCCCTTTGCGGCGCTGAGCGACGACGCCTTCCTCGGCGGCCGGCTTCGGCTCTGGCAGCCCGTCGAGGGCTACCGCGCGGCGACGGACCCGGTGCTGCTCGCCGCCGCCTGTCCGGCGCGCCCGGGTCAAAGCGTGCTGGATCTGGGCGCCGGCGCGGGCGCCGCCGCGCTCTGCCTCCATGTGCGGGTCCCGGCGCTGCGCCTGACCGGGCTCGAGATCCAGCCCTCCTACGCCGCCCTGTCGCGTCGGAACGCCGCCCGCGCCGGCGCCGCCTGGCGGGTCCATGAGGGCGACGCGCTCCGCCCGCCGAGCGCGCTCCGCGCCGAAACCTTCGACCACGTGCTGACCAACCCGCCCTTTTTCGCCGCCGACGCGGGCCCGCCCCTCGACGACCCCGGCCGCGACCGCGCGCACCGAGAGCAGGTCCCGCTCGGGGACTGGATCGACGCCGCCCTTCGCCGCCTGAAGCCGTTCGGCGCGCTGACCGTGATCCAGCGGGCGGAGCGTGTCCCGGAGATCCTGGCCGCGCTTGCGGGCCGCGCCGGCGCCATCGAGCTGATCCCGCTCTGGCCCCGCCCCGGCCGCCCCGCCAAACGCGTGCTTCTGCGCGCCGTCAAGGAGAGCCGGGGGCCGTTCATCCTCCGCGCCGGCCTCGTCCTGCACCCCGAAGCCGGCGAGGGCTTTACGCCGGAGGCGGAGGCGATCCTGCGCGACGGCGCGCCGTTCGCGCCATGACCCGGCTGGCGCCAAGACCCGGCTCGCGCCAAGACCCGGCTCGCGCCGTGACCCGCGCGCCGGTTGGCGACGCCGCCCGAACGAGCCATCTGACCCAACCGACGGGCGACCATAGACCAACCGATCGACGCCGCCCCGCTCGCCCCGACAACCCTCCCGACAACCCTCCTGACGCCCCTCCTGACGCCCCTCCTGACGCCCCCTGGAGAGCCCGATGCCAGAAACCCGGCTGTTCGACCCGATCCGCCTTCGCGACCTCGAGATCCCGAACCGGATCGTGGTCGCCCCGATGTGCCAGTACACGGCGCGAGACGGCCTTCCAGGCGACTGGCATCTGGTCCATCTCGGCCAGTTCGCGATCGGCGGCCCGGGCCTCGTGCTGATCGAAGCCACCGGCGTCGAGCCCGAAGGCCGGATCACCCCCGGCTGCACCGGCCTCTGGTCGGACGCGCAGGAAGCCGCCTTCCGCCCCATCGTCGAGTTCTACCGCGACTACGGGGCCGCAAAGATCGGGATCCAGCTCGCCCATGCCGGGCGCAAGGCCTCCTGCGAAGTGCCCTGGAAAGGCGCCGCGCCGCTAAAGGACGCGCGCGCCTGGCGCACCGTCGGCCCCTCGGCCGAGCCCTACGCCGAGGGCTGGCATACCCCGGAGATGCTCGGCGACAACTCGATGAAGCGCGTGATCGACGGCTTCGTCGCCGCGACCGAGCGCGCGGTGCGGCTCGATTTCGACCTGATCGAGATCCATGCCGCGCACGGCTACCTGCTGCACCAGTTCCTGTCGCCGCTCTCCAACAAGCGCGACGACCGCTATGGCGGACGCCTCGAAAACCGGATGCGCTTCCCGCTCGAGGTGTTCGACGCGGTCCGCGCCGCTTGGCCCGCCGGAAAGCCCCTCGGCGTGCGTTTCTCCGCCACCGACTGGGTGGCGGGCTCGAGCTGGGATCTGGAGGAGGCGATCGTCTTCGCCGAGGCGCTCTACGCCCATGGCTGCGATTTCGTCGACGTCTCCTCGGGCGGCAACAGCCCGCTCCAGAACATCAAAGTCGGACCCGGCTACCAGACCCGCTTCGCCGCGGAGGTGAAGCGCGCGGTCCCGAACATGACGGTGATGGCGGTCGGCAAGATCACCGATCCGCACCAGGCCGAGCACATCCTGCAATCCGAGCAGGCCGACATGGTCGCCCTCGCCCGCGGCATGACGGTGGATCCGCGCTGGGCCTGGCGCGCCGCCTTCGCGCTCGGCGACGAGCGCGTCGCCTTTCCCCCGCAATACGCCCGCTCCCACCCGGCGCTCCGCGGCCTGCCGATCCCCGGCAACCCGCCGCCGGCGAAATGAGCGGCCGGCCGAACCGCAGGTCCGAGCGCGCGCCGACCAAACGGCGCGCCCCTTGACACCCGCGCCGCACGCGGGAGTTTCGCAATCAAGCACTCACCACAGAAAGACACCCCGATGAGCACGGCTTCCGGCGTCGCCTCGCCCTACATGCGCCCGTTCGCGCCCTACGGCGCGCCCAACAGCGTCGTCGCCCTCGGGCCGGAGCTCGAGGCCTGGCGGAAGGACATCCACCGCCATCCAGAGCTCGGCTACGAGGAGACCCGGACAGCGGCCCTCGTGGCGGAGAAGCTCCGCAGCTTCGGCTTCGACCGGGTCGAAACAGGGATCGGCGAAACCGGCGTCGTCGGCGTCCTCCATGGCGCGGGCGGCCCGACCGCGAGCGAGGCGGAGGCCATCCTGCTCCGCGCCGACATGGACGCGCTGCCGATGACCGAGGAGACCGGGGCGGACCACGCCTCGACAATCCCCGGGAAAATGCACGCCTGCGGCCATGACGGGCACACCACGATGCTCCTTGGCGCCGCCAAGCGCCTGGCCGACACCCGGAACTTCAAGGGCACGGTCTATGTCTGCTTCCAGCCGGCGGAGGAGGGCGGCGCCGGCGCGAAGGCGATGATCGAAGACGGCCTGTTCGACCGCTTCCCCTGCCGCGCCGTGTTCGGCATGCACAATTGGCCGGGCCTTCCCGTCGGCCAATTCGCGGTCCGCCCAGGCCCGATGCTCGCCTCCGCGGACGAGTTCCGCATCAGCCTGATCGGCCGCGGCGGCCACGCCGCAAAACCCGACAAGGCGCGCGACCCGATCGTCGCGGGCGCGCATTTGGTGATGGCGCTCCAGACCCTGGTCTCCCGCCGAACCGATCCGCTGCAGCCGGCCGTCGTCTCCGTCACCACCTTCCACGGCGGCTCCGCCTTCAACGTCATCCCCGAGCGTGTCGAGATCACCGGCACGGTCCGCAGTTTCGACGAAGCGGTTCAGGAGGCGCTCCACGCCGGCGTGCGGGAGATGACCGCCCAGACCGCGGCGCTGTTCGACATGGCCGCGGAGACCTGGCGCTCCCCCGTCACCTATCCGCCGACCGTAAACGATCCCGAGGTCACGGGCTTCGTCGCCGACCTGCTGAAACGCTTCGCCGGCGCGGAGAACGTCTACGACGACGCCCGCCCGACGCTCGGCGGCGAGGACTTCTCCTACATGGCGCGCGAGAAGCCCGGCTGCTTCGTGTTCTGCGGCAACGGCGACAGCGCCTCGCTCCACAACGCGAAATACGACTTCAACGACGCCGCGCTGCCCTACGGCGTCGCCTATTGGTGCCGTCTGGTGGAGGAGGCGCTGCCAAAGGGCGTTTGAGCGCCCCCAGGGCCGCCCCCCGGGCCGCCACCGACGCGACGATCGTCTGGCCGTCGGCCACGTCGCGCCGTATACGGGCCGACGATCATGCGGGCGTGTCTAGGGGCGGAAACCCGACCACCTATCGAAGCTCGCGACGAAGCCGAAGGGTCGCAGCGGGCATGGAGTTCCATCAGATCCGGTTTTTTCTTGCGCTCGCGGACACGCTCAATTTCACCCGCGCCGCCGAGCTCTGCGACGTCTCGCAACCCGCGCTCTCCCGCGCGATCAAGAAGCTGGAGGAGGAGCTTGGCGCGCCGCTCGTCCGACGCGAGCGTGGCCGCACCCATCTGACCGATCTCGGCGCGCGGATCCGGCCCCGCCTCGAACAGTCCCTCGCGCTGGCCGAGGCCGCGAAATCGGAGGCTGACGAGTTCGCCCGGATGGACAGGGCGACGCTGACGCTCGGCGTCATGTGCACCATCGGCCCCGCGCGTCTGATCGCCCTGGTCGACCACCTGACCCGCGAGTTGCCGGAGATCGAGCTGCGCCTGCTCGAGGGTTCGGGGCCCGCAATCGTCGAACGCCTTCTGGCCGGCGAGTTCGACGTCGCCCTCGCCGGCATGCCCGCCTATCCGGACGAGGTCGCCGTCCAGTCGCTCTATCAGGAGCGCTATGTCGTGGCCTTCCCCGCCGGGCATCGGTTCGAGACGATGCCGGTCGTGCCCCGCCGGGAACTCCGAGGCGAACGGTATCTGCAGCGCATCAATTGCGAATATCCCGCCCATGTCGCCGCGGAGATCGGCCCCTATGACATGCCGGTCGAGGTTCTCTACGAGAGCGAGCATGAGGATTGGATCCAGGCGATGATCATCGCCGGCATGGGCTGCGCCTGCATGCCGGAGTTCATGCCGCTCTACCCGGAGCTGAAGACCCGCGTGCTCACCGAGCCCGAGCTTTCCCGAACGATCTCGATCCTGACCGTGCGTGGTCGCCCGCATTCGCCGGTCGTGCGGCTGTTCCACACGCTGAGCAAAGCCGCGCTCGCCCGCGCCGCCGCTCCGGATCATAACGAAACCGCATAGAACCGATGTCCCTGCTCATCTGTTAAAGAGCGCCGTTCCCAGTCATCTGACCACCGCCAACTGCGCAGTTGGCGTGAAACGATAAGTAGCGTCAGACTGGGAACTCTGTGATGCAGAATAGATATTTCGTGATCACACCGTTCCAGGCGCGCGAGAACATCGACATCTGACGCGATGGCGGGGCGATCGACGGCCCAACCGCCGCGGTCGTCCCCCCGATCCGAGGGACGAGATCATGCTGAAATCCATCACTGTGGCCATGTTCGGCATCGCCGTCGCGGTCTTCTCGACCGCCATGGCCTTCGCCGAAACCGCGCCGTCGGACGCCGAGGCGAGCGCCGCCGAAGTGCGCGCCGTCTATGCCGATTTCGCCGCCGCTCAGAACGCTCGCGACCCGGAGCGAATCCGATCCTTCTTCACGGACGATCCGGGGTTCCTTTGGGTGAGCGACGGCAAAAGCTTTTTCGGGGCGGACGCCGTCGTCGCCCGCATGACGCGCTTTCAGAAAGCGGAGATCTGGCGTGTGGAGCCGGATCTCGACGCCGCAGAGGTGATCGGCGTCGGGTCGGAGACCCGGATGCTGCACATGCCGCTGACCCTGGTGATCGGCCGCGCCGCCGCGCCGAACCGCATACGCTTCCTGGTGAGCATCCTGTTCGTCGAGCAGCCCCAGAGCGCCGAGCGCCCCTGGCGCATCGCCGCACTCCTCACCACGCTCGAGAAGCCCTGATACGGCGCGCGCCGATGCAAAGTCTGGCGTTCCCGTCCCGCATGGGGGGAAGGGGCTCGGGGAGAAGGGCTCGGGGAAGAGGAGTTCGGGGAGGGAGTTTGGGGAGGGGGCCGCTTCCAAGCCGCCCCCCCCGCCGCTCAACCGCCCCGTCCCCGTCGGCCCTTCGACAGATCCTCGCCCCAGCGTTTCGCCTCCGCCGCCGCGAGCCCGAACTGATCGAAGGCCCGCGCCACCAGCTGCGTCTCCATCTCCGCCAGGCTCTTCGGCTCGGCGTACCAGGCGGGCGCCGGCGGCATGATGGTCGCCCCGATCTCGCTCGCCTGGGTCATCGCCCTCAGATGCCCGGTGTGGAGCGGCGTCTCGCGCACCATCAGCACCACGCGGCGGCGCTCCTTCAGCGCCACGTCCGCGGCCCGCGTCAGCAGGTTCGACGCCAGCCCGTAGGCGATCTCCGACACCGTGTTGATCGAACAGGGGATCACCAGCATCCCGAGCGTCCGGAAGCTGCCCGAGGCGATCGCCGCGCCGACGTCCTCCACCCGATAGACCACGTCGGCCAGCGCCGCGACCTCCTTCGGATGCCGGTCGGTCTCGTAGCCGATCGTCATCTCCGCGGCCTTCGTCATCACCAGATGGGTCTCGACGCCGAGGTCACGCGCCATTTCCAACGCCCGGATCCCCAGCACGCTTCCCGAAGCGCCAGTAATCCCGACCACCAACCGTTGCGTGTCCATACGAACTTCACTCAACTTTAAGAATTTCCCTCGTGACAGTGACGCGACACTGATGGTTCAATCTACAGGCTCACAGCAACAGGAGGGCAACAATGAGCTTAGAGTCTCATCTGCAGCAGCTGCAGCGGAAGCATGAAGAGCTGAAGGCGAAGATCGCTTCCGAAACCCAGCGCCCAGGGTTCGACGACCTCGAGGTCAAGACCCTCAAGAAGCAGAAACTCAAGCTCAAGGAGCAAATCACCAAAGCCCGAAGTAGCGCGGCGTAGATGGATTCACAGATTTTCACTCCGCGTCGCCACGTTCGTTCAGAACGCAGGCGCGACGCCGCAAGCAAACGCCCGGGCCAAGCTCGGGCGTTTTTTTATCGCGCAGCGCTGCGCCGCAACGAGGCCGCCGCCGCCGCCAGCGACCCGACGACGATCAGCGCCGCGCCGAGCCCGAGACTGAGCGTCGGCTCGCCAAATCCCGCCGCGACCAGCACGATCGTCGACAACAGCGGCGCGGCGTAGGCCGCGACCCCGAGCATCTGGATGTCGCCCCGCTTGCAGCCGTAGTCCCAGACATAGAACGCCGCCCCCACCGGTCCGAGGCCCAACCCGACCACCGACGCCCATTCGAGCGCCGTCGCCGGCCACACCGTGGTCTCGAGCGCCAGATGGCAAAGCGCGCTCAAGACCGCCGCCGCCACGCAAAAGCCCGCCACGCTGTCCGTCGGCGCCTCCCCCGCGAGCCGGCTCAGCACCGAGTAGCTCGACCACAGCAGCGCGCAGAGCCCGGCCGCGGCGAACCCGGTGGCGTGCGCCCCCTCGAACGTCAGCCCCCCGCCCTCGCGCCCGATCAGGATGACCGCCGCGCCGGCGAACCCGATCAACCCGCCCGCGACATGGCCGAAGCGCAGGCGCTCGCCCGGCAGCAGCGCGGAGAACAGCACGATCAGGAGCGGCCAGAGATAGGCGATCAGCCCCGCCTCCGCCGGCGGCGCGTTCCGGAGCGCCGTGAAGTAGAAGAAATGGTAGCCGAACAGCCCCAGCACCCCGAGCGCCCAGATCCGCGCCGGCTGTCCGAGCGCCGCCCGGAGCGACGCGCCCCGACGCGCGATGTCCAGCAGCCCGATCGCGCCCCCGATCGCGAAACTCATCGCCGCGAGCAGAAAAGGCGGCGTGGCGCCGCTGCCGACCGTGAAGAGCGCCAGCAGCGCCCACAGCAGCACCGCGACGAAACCGAGGGCCGTGGCCCGCGCCCGGGTGACGTCATCGGTAACAATTTCCGGAGCCGCCCGAGCGTCGGCCTTGTTTGCGCCGGACATTGGCGCACTCTCGCCGGCGATCGATTCTGATGGAACAGGGTTCGCCATGCTCACTCGTCCTCACCACGCTGCGCCGCTCTTCAGCCTCGCGCTCGCCGCGCTCGTCGCCGTCGCAGCCATCGGCGCATTCGGAGCCGGCCTCCGCGCCCAGACCAACGCCGCCGCCGAAGCGGGCGCCGGGGCGGAGACGGGCCCGACCGAGACCGATCTGATCGCGCTCGCCAGCCCGCACTCTGCAAAGGTCACGATGGATCGCCTCGTCGCGGCGGTGGAGAAAGCCGGCGCCAAAGTGTTCGCGCGGATCGACCATGCGGCGGGCGCCGCGTCAATCGGCGAAACGCTCGAGCCGACCCAGCTCCTGGTGTTCGGCAACCCGAAAATCGGCACGGCGCCGATCCAGGCCAACCGCACCATCGGTCTCGACCTGCCGCTGCGCGTGCTGGTGTTCGAGCAGGACGGCGAGACGCTGGTGATCTACCAGGACCCTTACGCCCTGGCCGAACTCTACGACCTGCCGGTCGACCATCCGAACATCGTGACGATGGCCAACGCCCTGGGCAAACTGACCGACGCGGCGACCGCCGAGTAGGACGGCGCGATCGGAAAGTCCGATCGAAACGACGCAATCAGGCGGCGGCGCGCCGTCGCCCGACCGCGTCTTTCAGGAACGCGACGAACCAGTCGGCCATGGCCGCAGCGTCGACCGGCGCCCCCAGGCTGTCGAGCGCGGCGTCCGCGATCTCCGTGGGCAGGCCGACGCCGCGCCGGCTGAGGATCAGGTCGCGCTCGAACGTCTCGTCGAATTCCGGATGTCCTTGCACGGAGATCGCCCGGACGTCGCCTGGCGGCCCATAGGCGAGCGCCGCGGCGGGACAGAAGTCGGAGCTCGCCAGCACCCGCGCGTCCGGCGGGGCTGCGGTCACCTGATCCTGGTGCATCGCGTGCAACGACAGCTCCCCGATCGGCACGCCGAACCAAGCCGGATCGTTGCGCACCGCATATCGGTGCACGCCCGTCCCCCAGCCCTTTGTCGATTTCTCCGCCCGCCCCCCGAGCGTGTCGGCGAGCAGCTGATGGCCGAAGCAGACCCCGATCATCGGCGCGCCGAGCGCGTAGCACTCTTCGATGAAGGCCCGCACCCGCGGCAGCCAGGGCAGGTCGTCATAGACCCCGAACTTCGACCCCGTGATCAGCCAACCGTCGCACTCCCCGGGCGATTGCGGAAACACGCCCTCGAGCACCCGATAGCCGCGGCACTCGATGCTCGGATCCGACGCCGCGATCAGGTTCGGGAACAGAGGCGGATAGAGCCCGTATTTCGGCTCCATCGTCGGATTGCAGAAACCAACCTCCAGAATCCCGACTTTCATACGTCCTCCATCGACAGGTGTGCGCAAGAGAAGTAGATCGCCGCCGCGCGGAAGAAAAGCCGCTGAGCGGTCAAGCCGCCATGCGATCCCCAAAATGCGAAACGCCCGCGGTCGCCGACGACCACGGGCGCGTCCAGAACCGAAAGACTCTGGGTTAGACGAAGAACTGCGCGCCGTTCGCCGAGATCGTCGAGCCGTTGATGAAGCCCGCATCGTCCGAGGCGAGGAACGCGACGCAGCGCGCGATCTCCTCCGGTTCGCCGAGCCGGCCCGCCGGGATGCCCTTGATGATCTTCTCACGGATCGACTCGTCGATCGCCATCACCATTTCCGTGGCGATGTAGCCCGGGCAGATCGCATTCGCCGTGATCCCCTTGGCGGCGCCTTCCTGCGCGAGGCTCTTCACGATGCCGAGGTCGCCGGCCTTGGTCGCGGCGTAGTTCACCTGGCCGAACTGCCCCTTCTGGCCGTTGATCGAGCTGATCACGATCACCCGACCGAAGGCGCGGTCGCGCAGGCCCGGCCAGACCGGATGCACGGTGTTGAAGACGCCGGTCAGGTTGGTGTCGACCACCTGGGACCATTGCTCGGGCGTCATCCGGTGAAACGGCGCGTCGCGGGTGATGCCGGCGTTCGCGACCACCACCTCGATCGGACCGAGATCGGCCTCCACTTGCGCAAGGCCCGCCTTGCTCGCCTCATAGTCGGCGACGTTCCACTTGTAGACGGGGATCCCGGTCTCGGCCTTGAACTTGGCGGCGGCCTCGTCGTTGCCTGCGTAATTCGCGGCGACCGAGTAGCCGGCCTCTTTCAGGGTCTTCGAGATCGCGGCCCCGATGCCGCGGCTGCCTCCGGTCACGATTGCGACGCGTCCCATGGGTATGTCCTCCGGAATTTTCTTTGATGGATCAGGCGATTAAGGAAGCGCCTTACGCAGGCTCTGAGTTCCCTGCGCAAGGCGACGCAGCGCGGGCGCGCGCTGCTGAAGGCTCTAAAAGCGCGATCAGACCCGCTCGACGCACATGGCGACGCCCATGCCGCCGCCGATGCAGAGCGTGGCGAGGCCCTTTTTGGCCTCGCGCCGCTTCATCTCGTGCAGGAGCGTGTTCAGCACCCGGCAGCCGGACGCGCCGATCGGGTGGCCGATCGCGATCGCGCCGCCGTTGACGTTCACGATCTCCGGATCCCAGCCCATATCCTTGTTCACGGCGCAGGCCTGCGCGGCGAAGGCCTCGTTGGCCTCGACCAGGTCCAGATCGCCGACCTTCCAGCCCGCCATCTCCAGCGCGCGCCGCGACGCCGGGATCGGGCCGGAGCCCATGATGGACGGATCGACGCCGGCGGTCGCGTACGACACGATCCGCGCCAGCGGCGTGATCCCGCGCTTCTCCGCCTCGGCGGCGCTCATCAGAAGCGTCACGGCCGCCCCATCGTTGATGCCCGACGCGTTGCCCGCGGTCACCGAGCCTTCCTTCGTGAAGGCCGGGCGCAGCTTCTGCATGCCCTCGATCGTGGCGCCGTGGCGGATATACTCGTCCTGATCGACGACCGTATCGCCCTTCCGGCCCTTCACGGTGACCGCCGCGATCTCGTCTTGGAACTTCCCGGCCTTCTGCGCCGCCTCGGCCTTGTTCTGGCTGGCGAGCGCGAATTGATCCTGGTCCTCGCGGCTGATCTGCCACTTCTCCGCGACGTTCTCCGCGGTCTGACCCATATGGTAGCCGTTGAACGCGTCCCAGAGCCCGTCCTTGATCATCGAGTCGATGAACTTGACGTCGCCCATCTTATGGCCCGCGCGCAGATGCGCGACATGGGTGCTGAGGGTCATGCTCTCCTGGCCGCCGGCGACCACGATCGACGCGTCGCCGAGCTTGATGTGCTGCGCGCCGAGCGCCACCGCACGCAGCCCAGAGCCGCAGACCTGGTTGATGCCCCAGGCCGCCGCCTCGATCGGCAGGCCGGCCGCGATATGCGCCTGACGCGCCGGGTTCTGGCCCTGGCCGCCGGTCAGCACCTGGCCGAGAATGGTCTCCGAGACGTCCTCCTTCGCGACGCCGGCGCGCTCCAGCGCCGCTTCGATCGCGACCTTGCCGAGCTCGTGCGCGGGCACGGTGGCGAAGGATCCGTTGAACGAGCCGACCGGCGTCCGCGCCGCGCTCGCGATGACCACTTCCGTCATTGAAAAACTCCCTGGGTTGCTGGCGCGGCGCCATTCTGCGCTTCTATCGCGGCCTGACGCGCCGCCCCTTGGACTGCGGACCGACCGAAGCGTCGCCGGCGCCTGGAAAGCGTCGGCGGGCGCGCGTTCTCCCGCCCGCCTTAACTAAGCGATATCGGCCCGAATTTCTTGATCTTCGTCAGACGCCGATCGTCGCAACGCCCGCAAAGCGCGACGCGCTGGCGTCGCCTCTGAAGGGGCTTCGGCGTCAAAGATCTCCGGCGGCGGGGAGCTCCGGGGCCCGCCCGAAGCCCCTCAGCCCGACCGCTTGAACCACGCCGCCAGCGGGTCCCACGCCCCGCTCTCCGCGTCGCGGCCGACCACCATGCCGACATGCCCGCCGCGGGGCTTCAGCAGGGTCGCGTTCGGCAGCCCGTAGAGCACCCCCCGCGCGCTGTCGATCAGCGTGATCGTATCGGCCTCCGACGCCACCACCAGCGTCGGCGCCGCGATCTCACGCAGCCGAAGCGGCCGGCCGTCGACCCGCCAACGCTCTTTCGCCAGCGCGTCGTCGAGCATCCAGTCGATCAGCACCTCCCGGGCCGCGCGCGAGGCGAGGCGCACCCCGTCGTTCAGCCAGTCCTCGACCGCCACGAACAGTCGCCCCTGCGGGCTGTCCCGCCGCACCCGGGCGTAGAGCGGGAACTTGCGCAGCGCCTGGAGCGGGTCGCGGGCGAAGAACAGGCCGTTGAGCGCGTCCGGCGGCACCCCGCCGAAGATCGCGCCCGAGGCGTCGATGAAGCGCGCCAGATCCGCGCGCTTCAGCCCCGAGCGCTCCACCAGCCCGCCCTCCTCGAACCGCCACGGCGTCGCCAGCAGCGCGAGCCGCGGGGCCCGCTCCGGCCCGAGCGCGCGCGCCGCCGCGAGCGCCAGCGCGCCGCCCATGCAGTGCCCGAGCAGCCCCGCGCGCCCGCCGGCCCGCGCCGCCGCCGCCTCGAACGCGGGAAGCACGCGCTTGCGCACATAGTCGGTGAGGTCGAACCCGCGCTCTTCGGGCCCGGGATCGCCCCAGTCGATCAGGAACGGCCGGACGCCCCGCGCCGCGAGCCCCCGCATCAGCGAGCGCGCCCGCGTCAGGTCGAGGATCCGCGAGCGATTGATCAGCGACGGCACCGCCACCATCGCCGGCGCGCCCGGCTCCGGCGTCCAGGCCCCGTAATCGAGCAGCCGCACCGATCCCGCCGACCAGGCGACCGGCGGCTGGGTCGGCCGCCGAAGCGGCTTGGCGTCGCGATAGCGCTCGAACCCGATCAGCGCCGTCGACAAATGCCCGAGCCCCTCGCGCGCCACCGCCTGTCGAAACAGCCGCGCCGCCTCCTCCGACAGCCCGTCGCCCGTCGCCCCACTCTCGGAGCGAAGCTTGCCGGCCAAGCGTTCGGCGTCCGCGCGCAGCTCGGCCCGCCACGGAAAGCGCCGATCGTCGATCTGCGCCGCCAGCATCGCGGCCTGATGCACGGTGGAGAGGCTCGCATTCACATAAGCCGCAAGCGGCCGCGGCGCGCCGAGGCGATGCTCGGGCCGCTTGGAGCCTTTCGCCGCCCGCTGGGTCTTGTTGGCCGATCCGCCGGCCGCGCCGGAGGTCGAAGCCGCCTCGCCGCCGCGCGACCGGCCGGCGTCGGCGCTCTTGCTCACGTCTCCGCCTCCCGCTCCGGCGCCGCCGGGTCTTCGGCCGCCTCCTTCAAATCCGTCTCGTCGTCCGGCGGGTCGAGCGGAAACGGCGCTCGGCCGTTGCGCAGCCACAAGCGCCAGTACTCCCGCGCCAGCGCCCGGGCGCGATCGGCGCTGAGCCCCGTCCCCGTCCCCGCGCCCGCGTCAGCGGCGTTCGGGGCGTCCTCCGGAGCGTCTTCGGCTGGCGTCGCGGCCACGGCGTCCTCTCCTCACACTGGCCCCACCCTGGCTCCACCCTGGCCCCGCTTCGGTTCCGCCCGCCCTGCGGTCGCGCTGCGGTCGCGAAACCCGTTGCCGCACCTGCTAAGGAATGCGTAAGACATATGTGTAAAGGGAAAATGCGTCGGGGGTGAACGCGACTCTCCCAAAGTCTCGACCGCGAGTTCCGCGGCGCGGAGGATCCAATGGAACACCAGAAAGACATCGCCGCGTCCGAGAAACCGTCGGATGGGACCGTCAAGCCGCCGATCATCGTCAAGAAGTACGCGAATCGCCGCCTCTACAACACGGCGAGCAGCAGCTATGTGACGCTCGACAATCTGGCGGCGATGGTGCGCGAGGGCCAGGACTTCGTCGTCCAGGACGCCAAGAGCGGCGACGACATCACCCGCTCCGTGCTGACCCAGATCATCTTCGAGGAGGAGGCCCACGGCCGCGCGCCGATGCTCCCGATCGGCTTCCTCCGCCAGCTGATCCGGCTCTACGGCGACAGTCTGCAGGGCTATGTGCCGGGCTATCTTGAGCTGACGATGCAGACCTTCGCGCGGAACCAGGAGAACTTCCGCTCCCATATGGAGCGCACCTTCGGCGCGACCCCGGGCTTTAAGCAGTTCGAGGCGATCACCCGCGCCAACATGGAGATGTTCCGAAACGCCATGGGCGTGTTTGCGCCCTTCGCCGCCAACGCTCAGGCGGACGAGGAGGGCCAAGACCTCGCCGCCGGGGGGACGCCCGGCGCCGATCCGGCGCGCCGGTCGGACGCAGCCGGAGCCGGAGCGACGCCCTCGGCGGACGAGCTGGCCGCCCTGAAGCGGCAGTTGGAGGAGATGCAGCGGCGGGTCGACGCGTTGGTGAAAAACGAGACGGACCAAGCCTGAGCCCGCGCCGGGCCAGCCCTCTGGAGATCCCCCGGAGATCCCCCGAGATTCCCCAGAGATCCCAGCGGTCGGGCCATCCCTTAGACGCTGACCACTAGACGCACGCGACCCGATTGAGCGCTTCGTCCGGACTCTGCGGCCGGCCGAACCGCGACCCCTGCAGACAATCCGCCCCGAACTCGAGCAGCAGCGCGGCCGTGGCCTCGTCATCCGCGAATTCGGCGACCGTCGTCATCTCGAACTGTCGGGCGATGCTCAGCAAGGCGCGCACGAACACCTGATTGTCCGGGTTGTCCGGCAACCCCTGGACGAACGAGCCGTCGATCTTGACGATGTCGGGCCTCAGGTCGCGCAGCTGGCTGAACGATGTGTAGCCGGCGCCGAAATCGTCGATCGCCACCGCCGCGCCGAGCGTCCGAAGCGACCGCATCAACGCGGCGATCCGCTCCGGATCGTCCATCGCCGTCGATTCCGTGATCTCGACGATCATCCGATCCGCCGGCCGCGCCGGATCCGACGCGATCCGCCGGAAGGCGTCGAGCCAGCTCGGGTCGAGCGCGGACTGGGTCGAGAGGTTCACGCTCAGCCTCAGCTGCGGATCCTGGATCAGCAGCGCGCCCGCCAGCTCGAGCACGCGCTTGTCGATCAGCCGCACCAACCCCAGCTTCTCGGCGATCGGCATGAAATCCCCCGCCGGCACCGAGACGCCGTCGCGATCGATCATCCGCACCAGGCATTCGAGGAACACGGTCCGCCCCGGATCGTTCGCCCGAACGACGGGCTGCAGCGCGATCTCGACCCGGCCGTCGTCGAGCGCGGTCAGGAGTTGGTCCGCGAGCGCCAAGGCCCGCTGTCGCGCCACGCGCGTCGCTTCGTCCTCGACGAACTGCGCATAGCCGTCCGACCCGCTGGCCTTGGCGCGCGCCAGAGCCTCCTCGCCGGCGGCCATCGCCGCATCCGCCGTCTTCACCTGGAACGGCGCCGAGACGCTGCCGACCGACACGGTCGCGGCGATCCGGCCGGCGGAGGTTTCGAACATGCGCCGCCGCACCGCGTCGCGGATCCGGTTCGCCGCCCGCGCCAACCCGGCCTCGCTGCACTCGCTGAGCAGGATGCCGAATTTGGCGCCGCCGATCCGCCCGATCACGTCCTCGGCGCGCAGCGCCTCGCACAACCGCCGCCCGACGCCCGCGATCGCCTCGTCCGCCCCTTGAAACCCGTAGGCGTCGTTGATCCGAGCGATGCGATCGACTCCGACCACGACGTAGCCGACGGAGTCCTCGCGCCCCTTCGCCGCCGCCACCGCCCGATCGAGCGTCCGCTGCAACGCGCTCCGCGACAGCCGACCCGTCAGCGGATCCAGCTCCCGCAACGAGTCGCCGCTTTCGTTCATGCGCTCCCGCAGGGTGTGGTTCGTCAACATCCCGACCACGGCGCAGTCGCAAAGATCGCCATCCCCGCCGTCGCGAACCATGATCCGCTCTTCAAGCAGCAGAGACTCGCCATCCGCCGAGAGGGTGTGCAGCACGAAGTTCTTAGCGCGCGGCGCGTCGGCGGCCCCGCCGGCCAACTCGTCGAGATAGGCCGCTCGCGGCGCGCCGCTCCGATCGTACCAGAAGTCGCGAAGCGCCCCGACATCCCTCGGCAGCGCCCCGGGCTCGACGCCCAACGCCGCCGCCGCCCCCGTCGACCAACGCACGGGCTCTTCGCCCGGGGTGAACTCGTAGACCGCCGAATGCTGCGCGCCGAGCCCGAGCGCCAACGCCTCCGCGCTCGGCGCCCGCCCCGACGGCGCGACGTCTCGGCGCTCCGAAAGCGTCTCTTTCTCGATGCTGCGCTTGGTCATCGCGATTGCCTGGTGGACCCGCCCCCGTCCGGCTTAAACCCGTCGCCTTTAGATCCCCTGAACGGGCGTGACGCAGGCACGCAGCCGCGCGCCGCGGAACCGATCACCGCGGCTCGTCGAAGCGCTCCGCGACGAGCCGCTCCAGCGCCCCGACCGCCGCCTCCGCCTCCGCTCCCTGGGCGATGATCTCGATATGCGAGCCTTGCGTCGCGGCGAGCGTCAGCAGCCCCATGATCGACGTGGCGTTCACGCGATACGCGTCCTTCGCCACCATCACCGTCGCATCGAAGGTCTCCGCGAGCGCGGCGAATTTCGCGGAAGCGCGCGCGTGCAGACCTTTCTCATTCACGATCTGCACGACGGCGACGCGCCGCACCGGTCCGTCGTCCGACGCCATGACGGAGCGCCTCAATCGCCCGACGGGGTCGGCGCTTCGCCGAGCACGTCCGCCGCCGCAAGGATGTACTTCCGCCCCGCATCGACCGCCGCGGCGATCGCATCCGCCCGCGACATCGTCCGCGACCGGGCGAGCTTCATCATCATCGGCAGATTGACCCCCGTCACGACGTCGACCCCATCCTGGGCCATCGCCGCGATCGCCAAGTTGGACGGCGTCCCACCGAACATGTCGGTCAGCACGATGACGCCCGCCCCATTGTCCACGGCGCGCACCGCCGCCTCGATATCCGCACGCCGCTGAGCAAGATCGTCCTTCGGCCCGAGCCCGATCGCCACGGCCGAGGGCAGGTCGCCGACGACATGCTCGGTCGCCTTCACAATTTCAGCGGCGAGGCCGCCATGGGCGACGACGACGAGTCCGATCATGTCAGTGCGCTCGACGGATGGGGCCGCCCCCGCCGGCGAGCCAGGGGGACGATCGGGGCGAACAGAGCCCTGAGGACCCTGGACAAGAGATCAAACCAGATCGGCGTGCGCGTCGGCAATGCGTTTCCCTGCCCTATGGTTGCGCGCCGGCTTCGATACGAACCGACCGAGCCGCATCGCCATCCTGCTCCCGGTGCCGCACGAGCGGACGCCAGCCCCGTCCGGCCAGAGACCGCGCATACTCTTCGGCGACCGCGACGGATCGATGCCGACCGCCGGTGCAGCCGAAAGCGACCGTAACGTAACTCTTCCCCTCGCGCTGGAAGGCCGGCAAGAGCAAGTCCGCCTGCTGCAGCTGCTGCTCCAGAAAAGGACCGTAGAGCGGATCGGAAGCCACATACCGCGCCACCTCGGCGTCGCGCCCGTCCCGCGGCCGCAGATCGGCGTCGTAGTGCGGATTGCGCAGGAAGCGGCAATCGACGACCAGATCCGCCTCGGGCGGCAGCCCATGTTTGTAGGAGAACGAGAGCACGGTGAGCGACAAGCCGGGCGATCCCGCATCCGCAAACCGCGCCTCGATCGCGCGGCGCAGTTCGCCCGGCGTCATCCGGCTTGTGTCGATCACCATATCCGCCGCCTCCCGCAACGGATCGGTCGCCTGTCGGTCGGCGGCGAGCCCTTCGTCTATCGAGCCCATCGGCGCCATCGGATGCCGTCGGCGCGTCTCGACATATCGCCTGCGGAGCGCATCGTCCTCGCAATCGAGAAATACGGACAACAGCCGGCGCTCAGACCCCTCGCTCGGGCGCCGCAGCGCGTCGAGCAAATCCCGGAACGCCTGCGGCGAGAACCCGTCGGTCTTCGCGTCGAACCCGAGCGCCACCCGACGCCCGGCGCCGGCGACGCGCCCCGCGATGGCGGGCGCGAAACTGAGCGGCGGGCGGTCGACGGTCTCGAAACCGAGATCCTCGAGCGCATTGATCGCGGTGCTGCGCCCGGCCCCGCACCGCCCCGTGAGCACCGCGACCTCCGCGGTGCGCCCGCAGGTCTCGGCGGCCGCGGGCGGCGCCCCGGCGGCGATTTCGGCGGGATCCGACTGCGGGTCCGAACTCACCGACCGCCCTCCTCCAGTTTCGGGCCGAAGCCCCTCTGCGCCCATGCCGATCTCCGGGTCGATCCGCACCGCCCCATTGGCGAGCGCCGCGATCGCCGGAACCGGATCGAGCCCTTCTCCCATGCGAAATAGGGGAAGTTCCACGCCGCACAATAAGACGCTCTCGGCGCTTGGGAGCCTTTCGCTCGGCGGGCCGCCCAATTCCAGGACCCAGGCGAGCCGCACCGGACCGACCGCTTCGGTCCGCAGCACCCCGACGCCGCGCGCTTCGATCAACCCCGCGCCCGCCGGCGCCGCCTCGGCCCAGACGCCGCCGCCGTCCGACGAAAGCCGCACGACGTCGTCCGCCACCAGCCCCCCGCCCAGCGCCATCAGTTGGAGCGCGAGCCGCGATTTCCCGACGCCGGGCGCGCCGAGGATCAGGACGCCGGCCCCGCGGATCGCGACGCAAGTGGCTTGGATCGTCGCTTGGATCGTCGCTTGGGTGTCGGCTTCGCAGGCGGCGCGTCGGTTGGCTGGGCGGGCCGCTTCGTCCCGCGCGCCCCCGCCGCTCATAGCGGCAGCACCACCGTGAACCGCGCCCCCGTCTGGTTCGTTCGGTTCTCAGCCCAGATCAGCCCGCCATGGGCGTCCACGATCTGCCGACAGATGCTGAGCCCGAGCCCGGAGTGATTGCCGAACCCCTCGGTCTCCGGCCGCTCGGAATAGAACCGCTCGAAGATCGACTCGAGGTTGTCCTCCGGCACCCCCGGCCCCTCGTCCGTCACCGTGATCCGAGCGGCGGGCTTGCCGTCGAGCGTATCCTTCGCCGCCTCCACCAACAGCGTGGCGCCCGCCGGGCTGAAGGACAGCGCGTTGTCGATCAGATTGTGGAACACCTGCGCCAGCCGCGCCTCGAGCCCGCGCAGCGACACCGCCTCGCGCGGCAGCGCCACCCGCAGCCGCACCTCGCGCTTCGCGGCCTGGCCTTCTGCGACCGAGATGATGTTGCGCATCAGCTCGATGAGATTAAAGGCGCGCTTCTGCTCCCGCACCAGCTCCGCATCGAGCCGCGAGGCGTTCGAGATGTCCGTGACCAGCCGATCGAGCCGCCGGATGTCATGTTCGATCACCGCCCTCAGCTTCGCCCGCGCGTCGTCGGTTTTGGCGTAGCCGAGGGTCTCGACGGCCGATCGCAACGAGGTCAGCGGGTTCTTGATCTCATGTGCGACGTCCGCCGCGAAGCTCTCGATCGCGTCGATCCGGCTATAGAGCGCGTCGCACATCCGCTGCAGCGCGCCCGACAGCTCGCCGATCTCGTCCGAGCGCGCCGTGAAATCCGGTATCGCGATGCGCTCGGGGTTGAGCGGCCCGCTTTCCCGAGAGCCGCCGTCCTCCGCCGCCTTGGCCAGTTCCCGGATCGGGCGCGCGATGGTCTGCGCCAGGGCGATCGAGACCAGCAGCGTCACCACGAACGCGACCGCGAACACCTGAAGGATCGCGATCCGCTCCTCCTTGACGATCTCGTCGATATCGCCGCCCACGGTCGAGACCACCAGCGCGCCCATCACCACCGGCGCCTTCTGCACCGGCACCGCCACCGACAGGATCAGCTCGTCGTTCGAGTTGAGCCGTTCGGCGCTCGCACGGCTGCCCGAAAGCGCCGCATAGACCTCCGCGTCTTTTGAAACGCCGGCCGGCGGCGTCTCGCGATAGCGCTCGGGCGGATCCTTGAACATCCGCACCGTGCGATCGTAGAGCGCCTCGATATGCTCCAAGAAGCCATCGGGGTCATCGCGGCTGTTTGGTTTCGGGACGATCGCCGCATCGGCCCCAAGCAGGCTTTGCGTGTCGCCGGTCAGCCGGGCGTTGCGGTCGTAGAGCTGCGCTCGGAGCCCCGTGGGCAGCGCCAGCCGTCGCAGCACCTCGTTTGCGATGATCGTGTCA
This sequence comes from Pseudomonadota bacterium, assembly GCA_039819865.1. GTDB lineage: Bacteria > Pseudomonadota > Alphaproteobacteria > Rhodobacterales > Rhodobacteraceae > JBCBRF01. The sequence continues at coordinate 21,067 of JBCBRF010000018.1, forward strand.
TAGGCGGTCTCGGTCGGATCGCCCGCCGCCTCCGCCACCGTCGCCGCGATCAGATCCGCCTCGGTCTTCAGCGCGTCGATCCGCAGATCGATCAGACCCGCGCGGAACTGGCTGAGGAACAGCACGCCCCCGACCAGCACGCCGAGCGCGACCAGGTTCAGCGCCACGATCCGCGCCGTCAGGGTGGAGAACGAGAACGGATCGCGCAGCCGCCGCGCCGCCGACAGCCGAGCGCGGCGGAGCAGAATGCGCGTCTTCAGCCAGATCCTTTGCGACCGCGAAAGCTCCGCCCGCGTCGTCGCCCCCCCTGACCCTGTCGTTTCCGGCGCGGCCTCCGCCGCCCCGTCGAACGAACCCTGGCCGCCTTCGTCGAGGGGCGACACCAGCCTCAAATCGGCGCGCTGGCCCGGAGCGGCGTCGTCCTGTTCAGCCGCGCGTTCAGCCATGCCGCTCCCCGACGCCGCGCGCCCCACCGACCGGGGACGGCGCGCTTTCAGCTCTCTTTGTACCGGTAGCCCACGCCGTAAAGGGTCTCGATCGCGTCGAACTCGTCGTCGACCGAACGGAACTTCTTACGGATTCGTTTGATGTGACTGTCGATCGTCCGGTCGTCGACATAGATCTGATCGTCATAGGCCGCGTCCATCAGATGATCCCGGCTCTTCACGAAACCCGGTCGCGACGCCAGCGCTTGCAGGATCAGGAACTCCGTCACCGTCAGCGTCACCGGCTCGCCGCTCCAGTTGCAGGCGTGCCGCAGCGGATCCATCATCAGCCGCCCCCGCTGGATCGGCTTGTCCTTCTCGGAACGCTCCACCGAGACGTCCTGCGCCTCTCTCCGGCGCAGGACCGCGCGGATGCGTTCGATCAGCAGGCGCTGCGAAAACGGCTTGCGGATATAGTCGTCCGCGCCCATTCGCAGGCCCAACACCTCGTCGATTTCTTCGTCTTTCGATGTCAGAAAGATGACCGGCAAGTCGGATTTCTGGCGGATTCGCCGCAGCAGCTCCATCCCGTCCATCCGTGGCATCTTGATGTCGAACACCGCGAGGTCGGGCGGCGTCTGCGACAATGCGGTGAGCGCCGTCGCGCCGTCTCCGAAGGTGCGCACTTCGAACCCCTCGGCCTCCAGCGCCATCGTGACGGAGGTGAGAATATTGCGGTCGTCGTCGACCAACGCGATCGTCGGCATCCGAGGCGTCCCCTTTAATTCGCTGCTCCCCGCGTGGCGCAGGTTAGGGCCCGCGGACCGGATCCGCAATCCCGCCACATTTCCACAGGGCCGGAACGGCCGCCATGGGGGCCACGGCCCGCGAAGGAGCCCGTGAGAGCTGTTTCGATTCGTTTCAGAAAATCTGCGCCCCGCACAGAAAACCACCAATATTGGGCGCTAAATCGATTTAATGGCCAAAAAACGACCAACGCTGGAACAAGCAACCAAGCGAAGCGATCATTGCCGTCTCCGCATGCAGTTTGTTATGACAAATCATCCGGCTAGATATGGGGACCGACGCGTCGTCGACGGCGCGCTTGACCGCCGGGCTCGTTCGCCGTCCGGCGTGCTTTTTGCTTTTCCGAGGCGTCCCCACGAGGCGGCGCGCCTTCCGCGATCACAATTCACAAGGAGTTCACCCGTGCGACAGACTGGCATCTTCAGTGCGGCGCATCCGATCGAGTCGCTTGGCGTGACCGGGCTGGCCGGGGTCTCCTACAACTTGAACGAGCCGGCGCTCGTTCAGGCCGCCGTCGCGCGCGGCGAGTGCGAATTGGCCAAAGGCGGCACCGTCGTCGCGCTCACCGGCCAGCACACCGGCCGCTCGCCGAAGGACAAGCACGTCGTCCGCGACGCCACCACCGCCGACGCCATCTGGTGGGACAACAACGCCGAGATGACGCCGGAGGCCTTCGAGACGCTCCGCCAGGACATGCTCGCGCACATGGGCGGCCGCGAATACTTCGTCCAGGACCTGTACGCCGGCGCCGACCCGGCCCACCGTCTAAACGTCCGCGTCGTCACCGAACTCGCCTGGCACTCCCTGTTCATCCGCCATCTGCTGCGCCGTCCGGAGCGGAGCGAGTTGGAGACCTTCGCGCCCGAGTTCACCATCGTGAATTGTCCGAGCTTCAACGCCGACCCCGAGCGCCACGGCTGCCGCTCCGAGACGGTCATCGCGATCTCCTTCGAGCGCAAGCTGATCCTGATCGGCGGCACCTCCTATGCGGGCGAGAACAAGAAATCGGTGTTCACGCTCCTGAACTACATCCTGCCCGAGCGCGGCGTGATGCCGATGCACTGCTCGGCCAATCACGCGACGGGAAGCCCGGACGAAGCGGCGGTGTTCTTCGGCCTCTCCGGCACCGGCAAGACCACCCTCTCCGCCGACCCGAACCGCACCCTGATCGGCGATGACGAGCACGGCTGGACCGATGCGGGCATCTTCAATTTCGAGGGCGGCTGCTACGCCAAGACCATCAAGCTCTCGGCGAAGTCCGAGCCCGAGATCTACGCCACAACCGCGATGTTCGGCTCCGTGCTCGAGAACGTCGTGATGGACCAGGACACCCGCGAAATCGACTTTGACGACGCCCGGCACACCGAGAACACCCGCGTCGCCTACCCGCTCGACTACATCCCGAACGCGAGCGCCACGGGCCTCGCGGGCGTGCCGAAAAACATCTTCATGCTGACCTGCGACAGCTTCGGCGTGCTGCCCCCGATCGCCCGGCTGACCCCGGCGCAGGCGATGTACCACTTCCTCTCGGGCTTCACCTCGAAGGTGGCCGGCACCGAGAAGGGCGTGACCGAGCCGCAGCCGACCTTCTCCACCTGCTTCGGCGCTCCCTTCATGCCGCGGCGCCCCGAGGTCTATGGCGATCTGCTGCGCAAGAAGATCGCGGAGACCGGCGCGACCTGTTGGCTGGTGAACACCGGCTGGACCGGCGGCGCCTACGGAACCGGCTCCCGCATGCCGATCCGCGTCACCCGCGCGCTCCTGACCGCGGCGCTGAACGGCTCGCTGAACCAGGTCGAGTTCCGTCGCGACCCGAATTTCGGCTTCGACGTCCCCGTCGAGGTCGAGGGCGTGTCGACCCCGATCCTGAACCCACGCCAAACCTGGGACGACGGCGCCGCCTACGACGCCCAGGCCGCGAAGCTGGTGGCGATGTTCGCGGACAACTTCGCGCAGTACGCGTCCCACGTCGACGACGCGGTCCGCGAGATCGCCCTGACCGCGGCTTGAGCGCTTAAAAACATTGCGACGATTGACGCCGGCGCCCCCCCTTCGCGCCGGCGTTTTTCTTTTCAAGCCCTCTCGGCGCCCGCTAACGCGCGCCGTCGCCAAACCGTGTCCCGATCGCGATCAATCAGCCGTTGCTCGAAGCCCCTTGGCTCCCGACCTGCCCGTCATCGCATCGCCCGACGCCGCGCCGTCGCCCTGGAATGGAGCGACGACCGCCGCCGGGCCCCGCCTCGGCCGTCCATCCCGGACGGTCCGTTCGATGGAGGGTCCAGTCATGGCGAAGACCGCCCAGCTTCTCGCGCCCCGCGCGACCAAACTGTTCGAAGACGCTCAGCCCTACGCGGCGCTCGCCGCATCGTCCTCGGAGGCCGCGCCGCCCTCCGAAGCGCCGGCCGAACCGCCCGCGCCCGCCCCGATCATGACCGAAGCGCCTGCCCCGGTTGTGAGCCGGGAGGCCCCGGCCCCAGCGCCGGCGTCTGCGCCGGTCATGACGCCCGCGACGGGCGATCAAGCCAAAAGCGACCAAACCGGGAGCGACCAAACCGGGAGCGACCAAGCCAAGAGCGACCAAACCGAGAGCGCCCAATCGGTCGCCGAAACGGCGCCCGAGCCTCAGCCCGAGCCCGAGCCCGAGCACGAGCCCGAGCCGCTCGATCCTGAACGCCGGGTCCTCGCAGGCGACGCCGCCTTCCACGCCGACCGCCGCCGCGGCCTCCTGCTGCTCGGCGCGGGCCTCTGGATCGCGCTCGGCGCCGGCGCGCTTGTGGCCACGATCCTCGCCCCGCTCGATCTACGCGGCCTCGCCGTCGCGGTCGGCGTCGGCCTCGCCGCCTACGCGGTCGCCGCCGCCATCACGAGCCTGCTCCTCGACCGCGCCCTCGAGCGCAAACTGGCGGAGATCCGCCGCATCGCCCGCATCGGCTGCGAGCGGGTCCGCGTGGACGATGTCGCCCTCGTCCGTCCCGCGCTGCGCGACGTCCTCGGCGAATGGCTGCACATCCAGTTCTTCATACGCCGCCACCGTGAGACCAATCTGTGGTTCATGTGGGGCTACGGCGCGCAGTCCGCCCTGACCCTCGGCCTCCTGGCGTTGGTTCCCTGGAGCATGTGGGTCGCGGAGCCCTGGTTCGCCGTCGCGCTGCTCGCATCGGCGGCCTTGCTGACCCTTGCGCACGCCGTCGTCGAGATCCGCCGGCTGGCCCGTCAGCGCCGCGCGCTGGTGCTCGAGGACGCCAACGACCCGACCGAGTTCATCGCCGCCCGAATGGTCGGCCTCCTGCAGGAGGTGAAGGACCTGCGCAAGCACGGCCGCCACGACGGTTGAGGCCGGCGAGACGATGCTGCGGCGAAGCGCGGCTCAGCCGCGCTTCGCGAACGCCGCCGCGAGGCCCATCCCGATCAGCCCGACGCCGCCCGCGCGGTTCACCCATTTGAGCGCGCCGGGCCGCGTCAGCCGCCGCCGCGCCTGCGCCGCGATCAGCACATAGGCCGCTGCGTTCAGCGTCGCGAGCCCCACGAAAGTCGCCGCCATCGCCGCGAGTTGCGGCCCGAGCGCCGCCGCGGGATCCAGAAACTGGGGCAGGAACGCCACGAAGAACAGGATGCTCTTCGGGTTCGTCGCCGTCACCGCAAAGGCGTGGAGCGCCATTTTCGGTCCCGAGACGACGGCGCCCGCCGCCTCGTCCGCGAGACTATCGGGCGCGCGCCACAGCTTCAGGCCAAGGTAGATCAAGTAAGCCGCGCCCAGATAGCGCAGCAGCTGGAACAGCTCCGCAGAGCTCAACAACAGCGCCCCGAGCCCGAGCACCGACGCGGTGATCGCCGCCAGATCGCCGAGCGCGACCCCGAACACGGTCCAAAGCCCCGTTCGTCGCCCCGCCGACAACGCATAGGCGCAGACCAGAAGCACCGTCGGCCCCGGGATCAACAGCACCACGGTCGACGCCGCGGCGAAAGCCAGCCAAAGATCGAAACTCATGCTCGCACCCACTCCGGATCAGTCGTCTCAGGGGCAGTCGTCTCAGGGGCAGGCGTCTCAGGGGCAGGCGTCTCAGGGGCAGGGAGCCGCGCCGCCCAGCGCAGCCGCCGCCACCCACCAGGTCGGCCGCACCGCCCGGATCGCCTCGCCCGCGCGCGCCGCCTCGGCGCGCGTCGCGAACAGCCCGAAGCAGGTCGCCCCGCTGCCCGACATCCGCGCGAAGCGGCACGCCCCGTCCGCCTCGAGCGCCGCGATCGCCTCCCGCACCGCCGGACAGATCCGCTCCGCCGGCCCCTGCAAGTCGTTGCGCGTCTCCGACAGCCAATCAACCAGCGCGTCGAGAGCGGCGAACCGGTCCGGCAGGGGCGGCGTCGGCGCGTTCCGCTTCTCCGCCAGCGCGGCGAAGACCTCCGGCGTGGCGACCGCCTGCCCTGGATTGACCAGCACGACCGCGCAATCCGGCGGCGCCGGCGCGGCCAACAGCTCCTCGCCCACGCCCCGCATCAGCGTCGGGCGGGACAGCAGACAGACCGGCGCGTCCGCCCCGATCGACAGCGCCAGGCGGCGCAGCTCCGCCTTCGGCGCAGCGAGCCCCCAGAGCCGATCGAGCGCGCGCAGCGCCGCGGCCGCATCCGCCGATCCGCCGCCGATCCCGCTCGCCACCGGCAGGATCTTCGAGAGGTGAAGCGCCGCCCCGAGCGTCTCGGGACCGCGCCCGCCGGCCGTCGCGGCCCAATCCCGAAGCGCGATCGCCGCGCGCAGCGCCAGATTGTCCGGCCCGCTCCCGAGCGACAGCCCGAACGGCCCGTCGACCGACAGGCTGAGCCCGCGGGCGGACTCGGCCTCGATCCGATCCCCGATCTCCGGGAACACGACATAGCTCTCGAGCCGGTGATAGCCGTCCGGCCGCTGGCCGACGACATGCAAGCACAGGTTGAGTTTGGCGCGCGCGATCTCCGCCGGGGCCGCCAGGCGGGCCGTCACGGGCTCGCGCCCCTCAGCCGCCGCGCGCGGGCGTCGCCGCCTCGTCGCCGCGATCCGCCGCCGGGGTCGGCCCGAGCGACGCCTCCTCCTCGAGCACCTTGTCCAGGCCGACCTCGAGCTTGCGTTCGATCCGGATCCTGTCCTTCTCCGCCGGCTCGAACGAGAGCGCTCGGCTCCAATGGAACCGCGCCTCGGTCTTCCGCCCGACCCGCCAAAGCGCGTCGCCCAGATGATCGTTGATCACGGGCTCGGTCGGCTCCAGCGCCGCCGCCTTCTCGAGCCGCACGACCGCGCCCTCGAAGTCGCCCATCCGGTACAGCACCCAGCCGAGCGAATCGACGATATGCCCGCTGTCCGGGCTCGCCTCGACCGCACGCTCGATCAGCTCCTTAGCCTCCTCGAGCCGATCGCCGAGCTCGACCATGCTGTAGCCGAGATAGTTGAGCACATCCGGCTGGTCCGGGTTGAGCTCCAGCGCACGGCGGAGATTCTCTTCCGCGTCGGGCCATCGCCCCGCCCGCTCATAGCAAGCCCCGAGACGGAAATAGGCGCGCCAGTTTTGCGCCCCCGTCTCCTCGAGCCGCGCCAGCCCGTCCTCATAGGCCTGCGCGCAGGCTTCGAAATCATCCGCGCGCTGGAAGAAGTCCCCCATCGCGAACTGCACGCTCGGATCTTCCGGGGACTGGGTCGCCAGGCGACGCAGCGCCTCGAGGCCCTCGTCCTCTCGATCGAGCCGCGCCAGAGAGATCGCGCGCCGGACCTGAGCCTCGCCGTAGGAGGGCGACGTCAGCGGGATCTGCGCATAAATCGCGGCCGCCGACTCGTTCTGATCGAGCCTCTCCTGGATCTCGCCCGCGAGCAGCGTCGCCTCGTCGAACTCAGGTCGCAGCGCCCCGGCGAGCCGCACATAGAACAGACCGAACTGCCGCTCATTCTCCTGCGCGAGCGCCAGGCCGACATCGTAGAACGCCTCGGCCGCGCCTTCGACCGGCGAACCGACCGGAAGCGCAAGCGCCGCGCCTTCGGCGAGCGCTTCCCGAGCCAGTCGCAGCGTCGGGTCGGTCGGATCGGCCGCGAAGGCCTCCTCGATCGCCGCCGAGGCCGCCTCGGTCTGGCCGAGCCGCTGCAGCGCGGCGGCGTAGCCGAGGGCCATCCGAGGCGTCGGCCGCCTCACCAGTTCGATCGCCTCCTCATAGGCCGCGACCGAGGCCGCCCAATCGCCCTCCTGAGCCGCGAGAAGCGCCGCGTGGTAGCGCCCGACGAGCCGGAAGAACGGCTCCTCGCCGGTGTCCGCGAGGAAGCCTTCCGCCGCGTCCCGATCGCCCTCTTCGGCCGCGATCCAAGCGGCCAGCAGAGTCCGCAGCAGCCGACCGGCGCTGCCCTGCCCCTCGCCTTCGATGAAGCCCTTGGCCTCCTCGGTGCGGCCCTCGCGGATCGCTTTCTGCGCGAGCACCAACTGCGCGATCCGGTTGTCGGGCGCCATGTCGAAGAGCTGGCGCGCATACCGCTCTGCGAGCGTCACGTCGCCGTTCGAAACGCGATAGAAGGTGGCGCGCTCGCGAAACGCCCCTTCGCGTGGCCGCAGCCGCGCGGCGCGCTCGAAGTAATGCGCCGCCGCCGCGCTGTCGTTCTGCCGCATCGCCTGACGCGCCGCGAGATAGGCGCCGGTCAGCGTGTCGGCGACGGCCGCGACCGGCGCCGCCAGCCCCGCAACGAGGGCGATCGCGAAGGCCGGACCGGTCCGCGCCGAAAGCCCACGCTTCGCACCGCGCCGATCCTGTTCCCGCATCGCAGCCATCTTCCGCCCTCTCCGTCCATGACCGGCGCCAGCGTCGCGCGCATTCAATCGGTCGATTAAGGATCGAATGGCCCGCCGCGACAAGCCTCAGCAGACCGTAGAAAGTTTAAGATGGGACGAGCGGCGGCTCGGAAAACCCTTCTCGAACCGTCGCGCCGGGGAACAGCCGTCACGGAAGCGAGGGCCCTTTTACATATGCCGCTTTACATGTTCGGATAGTTCGGCCCGTCTCCGCCCTGCGGCGTGACCCAGGTGATGTTCTGCGACGGATCTTTGATGTCGCAGGTTTTGCAGTGCACGCAGTTCTGCCCGTTGATCACGAACCGCGGGTTCGAACCGTCGTCGTCTCGCACCACCTCGTAGACCCCCGCCGGACAATAGCGCTGCGCCGGCTCGTCGAATCTCGGCAGATTGACCTCGATCGGCAGCGACGAGTCGCCCAGCTGCAGATGCGTCGGCTGCCCTTCGGCGTGGTTCGTGGCGGAGAACGAGACGTTGGTCAGCCGGTCGAAAGACAGCACGCCGTCGGGCCTCGGATACTCGATCTTCTTGTGCTTCGACGCCGCCTCGGTCGCCGCCGCGTCGTTCTTGCCGTGCTTGAGGGTGCCGAACAGGGTCCCGCCGAAGACGTTGGCGAACCACATGTCGAGACCGCCGAGCGCCAGCCCGCCGGCGAGACCGTAGCGCGACCAGAGCGGCTTCACATTGCGCACCCGCTTCAAATCCTTCGCGATCGGCCCGGTCTGGACCGCCTCCCAGAACCCGGTCAGCTCGTCGCCCTGACGGCCCTCGGCGATCGCCGCCGCGGCATGATCCGCCGCCTCGATCCCGGAGAGCATCGCATTGTGCGTGCCCTTGATCCGCGGCACGTTCACGAGCCCCGCCGCGCAGCCGAGCAGCGCGCCCCCGGGGAAGCTCATCTTCGGCACCGACTGCCAGCCGCCCTCGGTGATCGCGCGCGCGCCATAGGCGACCCGTTTGCCGCCCTCCAACACCTCCGCGATCATCGGATGATGCTTGAAGCGCTGGAACTCCATGTATGGATAGAGGTGCGGGTTGGCGTAATTCAGGTGCACCACGAAGCCGATCGAGACCTGATTGTTCTCGAGGTGGTACATGAAGGAGCCGCCGCCCGCCTGGCCGCCGAGCGGCCAGCCCATGGTGTGCGTGACCTGCCCGAGCCGGTGCTTCTCGGGCTTCACGTCCCACAGCTCCTTCATGCCGATCCCGAATTTCGGCGCATCGGCGTCCTTCGCCAGATCGTACTTCGCGATCAGCTGCTTCGCCAGGCTGCCCCGCACGCCCTCCGCGATCAGCACGTATTTCCCGAGCAGCTCCATCCCGGGCTCATATCCCGGCCCCGGCGTGCCGTCCGGCTCGAGCCCGAACACCCCGGCGACGACGCCCTTCAGCTCGCCGTTTTCGCCATAGACGGGCTCCGACGCCGCAAAGCCTGGAAAGATCTCGACGCCGATGGCTTCCGCCTGCTCGGCGAGCCACCGGCAGACATTGCCGAGCGAGACCGCATAGCAGCCATGGTTCGACATCAGGGGCGGCATCAGCGCGTTCGGCAGCCTCAGCTCCCCGTTCGGGCCGAGCACATAGAACCGGTCCTCTTTCACCGGCGCGTTCAGCGGCGCGCCACGCTCCTTGTAGTCTGGAAACAGCGCCTCGAGCCCGGCCGGATCGATCACCGCGCCCGACAGGATATGCGCGCCGATCTCAGAACCTTTTTCGAGCACGACGACCGACAGCTCCTCGTTGAGCTGCTTCAGACGGATCGCCGCCGACAGGCCCGCCGGCCCGCCGCCCACGATGACGACGTCGTACTCCATCGATTCGCGATCCATCCGAAACCTCCCTAGCGCCGGCGCCGCCGCCATGTCCGAGAGGGCGCGCCAGCGAAAAATCCAATAACCCCACAAGAACCCCGCGAGTTATGAGCGCGTCGACCCGTGGGTCAACGCCGCCGCGACGGAACCTCGCAGCATGCGTTCCAAGCGCGTACGGTCTATATCGGGGGCATGAGCGCTCCCGGACCCTTCCCCGGCCCCGTCGACGGCCCCCACGACCCGCGCCGCCGAGCCTATCTGCGCGCCGCCCTGGCGTGGCAGCTCGAATGCGGCGTGGACGAAGCCATCGCGGAGGCTCCGATCGACCGCCGCGCCGTGTCGGACGCCCCGCTCCCGAAGCTTCCCGGCGCCCCTCCTCCGACCCAGCCCCACGCGCAGGTTTCTGGCCAGCTTCGGCCGCAGGTTCGGAACCCAGGCCCGACCGCGCCCGACCGGCCCCGCCGCGCCCCCGCGCGCCCAGCGGGACCGATGGGCGCCGCCGCCCCGCTCTCGCTCGACGAAGCCCGCACCCGCGCCGCGACGCTCGCCGAAGGCGCGACGGACGTCCCCGCCCTCGAACGCGCGCTGGCGGGCTTCGACGGATCGTCGCTCAAAAAAGGCGCCCGCTCCACGGTGTTCGCCGACGGGAACCCCGCCGCCGACGTCATGGTGATCGGCGAGGCGCCGGGCCGCGACGAGGACCGTTTGGGCAAACCTTTCGTCGGCCGCTCCGGCGGGCTGCTCGACCGGATGCTGAACGCCATCGGCCTCGACCGCGCCGCCGACGACCCGGCCAAAGCCGCCTACATCACCAACGTCATCTTCTACCGGCCGCTGGAGAACCGCACCCCCGACGACGCCGAGGTGCGCCTGCTCATGCCCTTCACCGAGCGCCACATCGCCCTGGCGCGCCCCAAAGTCCTGCTCTGCCTCGGCGCCGTGCCCGCCAAGCATGTGATGGGCGCGGGCGCGGGCATCACCAAGTTCCGCGGAACCTGGAGCGTCTACAGCCGCGGCGGGCTCGAGATCCCGGCGCTGGCCACCTTCCACCCCGCCTTTCTGCTCCGCAGCCCCGAGATGAAGCGGCTCGCCTGGCGCGACCTTCTGAGCCTCGAGGAGAAGCTGGAGACCCTGCGCTGACCCCGCCGGCCGCACCCGCATCGGCCGCGCATCCACCTTAGTCGGAGGCCGCCATGTTCGGCTCAAGCGAGAAACAGATCGACCTCGAGCGTCCGTTCACGCCGGTCCGCATCGCCGTCCTCACCGTGTCCGACACCCGCAGCCTGGAGGACGACCGCTCCGGCGACGTTCTGGCCGCTCGGATCGAAGAGGCGGGCCACGCGCTCGCCGACCGCGCCATCGTGCGCGACGACGTCCCCGAGATCCGCGCCCGGCTCGAAGGCTGGATCGCCGACCCGGAAATCGACGCCGTGATCAGCACCGGCGGGACCGGCCTCACCGGCCGGGACGTCACGGTCGAGGCGCATCGGTCGGTCTATGAGAAGGAGATCGAGGGCTTCGCAATCCTGTTCCACATGATCTCCGCAATGAAGATCGGCACCTCGACCATGCAGTCCCGCGCCTGCGCGGGCGTCGCGCGCGGCACCTATTTGTTCGCCGTTCCGGGCAGCCCGGGCGCCTGCAAGGACGCCTGGGACGGCGTCCTGCGCTGGCAACTCGACCTCCGGCATCGCCCCTGCAACCTGGTCGAGATCATGCCGCGCCTCGAGGAGCATCGACGCAAGCCCTGAGCATGGACGATCGAGCTCGCGCGCGAGATGGCGTGCGCAAGACGGCGTGCGCGAGACGGCGTGCGCGAGACGGTGTGCGCAAGACGGCGTGCGCAAGACGGCGTGCGCGTATTGCGTGTTTTGCCGCCGGGATGAACGCCCTATAGAGAAGCGCAGGGCGCGTCGATAAGGGGACAGGACGCATGGCGCTCAGACGCTCTCGGATCGAGCTGGAGATGCCGTTCAAACTATCCTGGGGCGCGCGGGTCCGTCGCCTGCGCAAGGCGCTGCGCGGTCTGATGATCGGAACGCTCGCACTCGGCTTGGCGCTCTATGTCGGCTGGCGCGCCGGGCTCGACCAAAGCCCCGCGGACCGGCTTCTCGAGCCCGGAACCCAAGCTTTTCAGAGCCTTACGACCGACGACGCGATCATGAGCCTGATCAAGCGGCACGAGCGTTTGCGACTCGACGCCTATAAGGGCGCCGGCGGCAACTGGCTGATCGGCTACGGCCACAAAGCCACCGCCGAGGAAGGCATGACGATCACCGAGGCGGAGGCGGACGCGCTGTTCGAAGCCGATCTGCGCGAGGTCGAGCTGCGCCTGAAGCGCCGAATCGACGCTCCGATTCGCCGCCGTGAATTCTCGGCGCTGGTCGATCTCGCCTACAATGTCGGCCCCACCCGGGTGAACAATTCGACTCTGATGAAGCGCTTCAACGCCGGCGACCGCCAGGGCGCCGCCGACGGCCTGCTCGACTGGACCAAGATCACGGTTGACGGCGAGAAGGTCG
>JBCBRF010000019.1:0-32629 GCA_039819865.1 Pseudomonadota bacterium
ACAGCGGCGTACCGGTGAAGCCGAGATAGCAAGCCTGCGGTAGGATCCGCCGCATCGTCAGAGCGAACTTGCCGTGGCCGCCATAGCGGCCCGCCTGGCTCCGATGGCTTTCGTCGACCAGCACAAAGACGTCGGCGCTCTCATCCTGGTAGTCGACAGACTTCATCGCCGTGTCGAACTTGTTGATGATCGTCGTGATGAGGGGCGTTCGATCGCGAATGAGTTCAACGAGGTGAGATCCCGTGCGCGCGCGGACTGGCTCCAATTCACAGGACTTGAAGGTGCCCTTTATCTGTTTGTCGAGATCATCGCGGTCCGTCACGATGATCATGCGCGGGTTGCGAATCTCGCCGTCTAGCGCCAGCGCGCGCCCCAGCATCACCATCGTCAGTGATTTGCCAGAGCCTTGCGTGTGCCAAATCACGCCCCCCTTACGGCGGCCGTCCGTTCCAAACTGTCTGACACGTTGAACCGCGGACTTGATGCCAAAGAACTGCTGGTGTCGGGCGATCTTGCGGTTCCCGCCGTCGAAGACGGTGAAGCGTCGGACAAGGTCCAGCAGCCGCGCCGGGCGGCAAAGCGCGTAAATGATGCGATCTTGCTCCGAGATCGATCGGTCGCCTTCAGCCGCCAGAGCCTCGAAGAACGGACGCGCTCCAGACAGCTCGCCAGAGAAGATGGCCGACTTCTCGTCCTCGGTGAGCGGGCGATTGATGAACGGAGAGATATCTTCGTCCCGATCCTCATCGTCCCGCCAGATCTGCCAGAACTTGCGCGGTGTGCCGACCGTTGCGTATCGCGCCTCTTGCCGTTTCATGCTCATCAGCAGCTGCGCGTAGTGGAACAGCTGCGGAATGTTGTCTTCGTTCTGATACTTGATGAGCTGGCTGTCGGCCTTCTTGAGCGACTCCGTCGGTCGCTTATTCTCGATCACAATGAACGGAATACCATTGACGAAACAGACAATGTCGCAGCGCCGCGTTTGCGTGCTCGCCGTCCGCTCCACCGCCATCTCGGCAGTGACGTGAAAGACGTTGTTCTCAGGAGTCTCCCAATCGATGTACTTGAATGAGTAGCTTTTACTATCGCCTTCGATCGCCTTGCTGATCGTCGTGCCGAGGACAAGCTGGTCGTAGATGTCCTGATTGGTGCCGCGAAGACCTTTGAGTTTATCCGGCGTCGGCTTCAGGCGGCGCAGCGCTTCATGCGCATCCTCGATGTCAAACGGGTACTCCTTGCCGCGAAACGTGAAGCCATTCAGCCGCATCGTCTGCTCGATGACGATGTCATCGAGCAAAACGTTCCGATGCCTACCGCGCAGCCTGTCCGCCTCCGCCTGTGAGAGCGGCTTGAAGCCGAGCGCGATCAGCGTTTGGAGCGCTGGGATCTGCGACTGGTATTTCTCGGCAGGATCGAAGGTCATGGCTTCCAACCTTGAGGGGCGACCGCTTTGTAGAGTTTCACGGCGTCGCAATCTGGACAGCGCCCGATTGACTTTCTCTGAGCGTCAATCAGTTCGAACAAAGACTGATAGTAGCCGCGCTCGCCTGTATAGGTTTCGTCTTCGGCCTGAAGCTCAAGCCAGCGTCGGTAGACGTAGGCCAGAGCATCAGCGACCTGGACGAGTGACGAGTGATTAGATCGGATGGCGAAGGCCGTGTTGACGATCGCATCGAAACGGTCAGCCGCGCTCCGCGCCTTCCAGACCGTCTTGCCGCGCTTCTTCTCCTGAACCTGATAGAGACCATCGAACCACGGATCCGCCACGTGGATTGCATCAGAGAGCGCCGGCATGCTCTGCTGATTGTTGTCCATAACGAGGACGGTGAGGCCTTTGTTGTTGGGCTCGCTCTGCAAACGCTTCTGGATCATGGACGCGACGAACATCGCCGCAGCGTGCCAGTAGTGGTTCTTCGTGACCGACGCGAGTTCGGCGGACTTCATCTCGTCGAACCGGTTCAGGCAGATGGCGCTAGCGAAGACCTTTCCGTCGCGAGCGGCCAGCTCGCAGAGCGAGCGCAGAAATGCTTTTCGTTCGTCTCCAGGGACTTCGCTCCAGCCGCCTCGGCCGCCGATGAACGCTTTAGTCTTAAGCTCCTTCGGGCTGCCCGGGTGACGGTCGAGCAGCGCACGAAGAATCTGGTCGAAGTCAGCAGTGATGCGGCGAAGCCTGTAGGCGTCAACGAGGAGGGCAGCCATCACGAACACACTTGTCTGCCCGGCATCGCCACTTTCATCGACGTAGGCGAATTTCATTACGTGCCCTCCGCGACGACGACCCGCCACTCACCCGTCAGAAGCTTCTGCATCAGGCCGCGTTTCTGGAGGGCAACGGCTTCGATGTCTTTCGCGACCCCATCGAGTTCGCTCTGCGAGGTCTTGATAACCTCGGTGATGGTTTCCTGCTCAGCCAACGGCGGGACTGGGAACGGCAGTCTCGAGAAGTCACCCCAGCGGAGGCTGCCACGCCGATCCACAGAGGCGCTGGTGCTCACCTCGAAGATGTGCCGGTAGAGTTCAGTCTTCAAAACCGCAAAGGCGTACTCGGCGTTCACTTTGGCGCGGCTGAAGCGGAAGACGGTGTAGATGGGACTGACGACACCGATGTTTGTCAGGTTCTGGAGGCCAATCGACCCTTCCTCGACATGATTGCTGGGGAAGCCAAAGTCGCCTCGCCAGATCTTCTTGTAGCCAGTCAGATCGGTGCTGAAGACCTGCTTCTTGAAGTACTCCAGCGACCGCACGAAACCGTCGTGCTTCGAGCAGGAGAGAACTTCGTGCTGGTCCCCGCCGCCGTTGCGTTCCGATACTTCGACAGCCAGATCGCCGATCGGCTGACAGCTCCAGGATGCGGGCAGCTCAAACCACCGGTATGGGACGAAGCCGTCGACCGTGTGGAAGCGATTGAGCTGTCGTGCGCCGAAGACCAGCGCCACTGTAAGCGCGCGGTGTCGCTTGAGTTTCGCCGCGCGGAGGGCGGTGAGCTTTTCGAGCGCCTGGTCCCAGGTCCGCAGGATCTCGGCGATCTTGCGCTGTTCGGGGAGTGGCGGTAGTGAAAGCCGAAAGCCCTGTATGTCCCGAAAGATCAAGCCGGGCTGCGCTCCAACCTGCGTGACTGCTGAAATCTGTCGACGCCCATCTGGAGACTGAAGAAGAGCAAGAACAATGTCCGTGAGCGCTCTGGAAGGATGGATTGCAACGCGAGCGTTGGTTTGGCTGATGTTTGCTCCTTCAAGGAAGCTTGGAACGATGGCCGCTGTCCCGACATCTCCCTTGATGGTGATAACGAGATCGCCCGCTTGAAGGCGCGCCCGAGAAAATGACCGCTCGATCTCCGCCGAGACCCGCCGATATTCTTCAATGGGTTTCCATCCAAACGAAAAATCTCCCCCCCTGACGAGAGGAATGCCATTTGGGTCATGCTCGCCTGGCTGGACAACACCATAAGTTATTGGGCGCTTGGGATCGATGAGATCCCCGAGCGTTACTTCTCTCCAGCCCTTACGCATCGACGCCCAGCTCCTTGAGATAGCCGGCCATTTTTGCTCTTACATCCGCCAGCTCGGCTTCGATCCGTTGGATGTCCTTCTGCACGGCGGCGACGTCGATCTCTTCTTCCGGTTCGAAGGTGTCGACGTAGCGGGGGATGTTCAGGTTGTAGCCGTTCTCGGCGATCTCCTCGGGGCTCGCGCGATGCGAGTACCGCTCGATTTCGGCGCGGGAGCTGTAAGTCTCCAGCACCTTGGCCACATGCGCCTCGTCCATGACGTTCTGCGTCTTGCTCGGCGTGAACTCTTTGCTGGCGTCGATGAAGAGCACGTCGCGTCGACCTTCATTCGATCCGCCTTCTTCGCGGGAGCGATCGAAGATCAGAATGGCGACGGGGATGCCAGTAGTGGTGAAGAGGTTGGCTGGCAGACCGATGACGGCATCGAGGAGGTTCTCTTCGATGAGAGCTTGACGGATCTTGCCTTCGCCGCCGCCGCGGAACAGCACCCCATGTGGAACGATCACCGCTACGCGCCCTGACTGGCGCTTCGCGATCTCGATCATGTGGGTGATGAAGGCATAGTCGCCCTTCGACTTGGGTGGGATGCCGCGCCAGAACCGCGTGAATTGATCCGTCTCGGCTTCCTCCACGCCCCATTTGTCGAGCGAGAACGGCGGATTGGCGAGGACGACGTCGAACTTTTGAAGTCGATCCCCTTCGATGAGCGTCGGAGCGGTCAGCGTGTTGCACCACTCAATCCGAGCCGCATCCTTGGCGTGCAAGAACATGTTCATGCGCGCCAGCGCCCAAGTCGCGCCATTCACCTCCTGGCCATAGAGCGCGAAGTTGTCGGACCCGACTTGCTCAGCCGCCCGGATCAGCAAGGAGCCGGACCCGCAAGCGGGATCGCAAATTGTGTCGCCAGGCTGCGCATTCGCGAGCTTGGCCAACAGCGCAGAGACGGCCATCGGCGTGTAAAACTCGCCCGCTTTCTTGCCGGCGTCCGAAGCGAACTTCGAGATCAAGTAGATGTAGCACTCGCCGATGATGTCTTCGCTCACGCGCGATGGGCGCAGGTCGAGCGCTGGCTTATTGAAGTCCTCCAGCAGATGTTTGAGGCGGCGGTTCCGATCTTTCACCCGCCCGAGATTGGCCTCTGAGTTGAAGTCGATGTTCCGAAAGACGCCTTCCAGCTTCGACCGGTTCGCGTCCTCGATCTGCTCAAGCGCGATGTTGATCAGCTCGCCGATATTGGTGGCGTCGCGTTGTTCGTAGAGGTCGTAGAAGCTCGCGCCCTCGGGCAGGTGGAAGCGCTCTCGCTCCATGCGCCGCCGAATGCGCACGTCATCGTCGCCAAACTGCTTTTTGAATTTTTCGAAATGGTCATTCCAGAGGTCGGAAATGTATTTCAAGAACAGCATCACGAGGATGTAGTCCTTGTACTGCCCCGCATCGACGACGCCTCGGAAGGTGTCGCAGGCGGCCCAAGCTGTCTGATTGACTTCTTGCTGAGTGATTTTTTCGGTCATGCTCGATCCGTTTCTATTTCTTGAGAAGGGGCGAGAGCGCATCCCGCCCCCTCAAGTCAATCAGATTTGGCCACAGGGTGGATTGTACTTCGTGCGCAGCTCGCGCTCGATCAGCATCCGATTGCGCTGATCAGCGTAGATCGCGGCGACGGCGAGTTCCGAATGGCCCAGGCCTCGCCAACACGGCTCGCGGTCGTGTTTCGCGACGCGGTCCTTGACGTCGCCGGACTCGCCGACATCGACGACGTTCCAGTTGGCCGTCGCTTGGGGCTTGCCCAAGATGACGTAGACGCCAGATCGGGCCTGTAGGCTGCTGACGTTGCCGAATGGCCCGTCAGCGTTGTAGCCTCCGATTTGGATGGACATGCGAGTACTCCTCATTCTGTCCGTTCAGGTTTGCCCACCGGGGTTCGAATTCGATGGGCGGCTAAGCGCCCAGCTCCATTGCCGTGGAGCTGGGCTTTCCGCACCTGCTGCAGCAGAGCGAAACTCGTAAACTCTTGTTTCTTTTCGGAGAGGCGCGCCATGAGAGCGGTTTCACACCGCGCTAGGCGGTCGATCTCTACGACCAAGCGCTGCGTGTTTAGGTCGGGAACCGGGACATCCAGAGCTTCCAGGCAGCCTTTAGGGATCATCCGCAGACTGGTCCCGCGCGCACATTTGTCGAAGTGGCGCTGCGCCTCCGGCTGATTGATGAACCAGGCGAGATAGCGACCATCGAGGCGATCCGCGTCCGGCCGGAGAATGATGAGCGGAAGGATCGCGACCGCGCGCGCCTCTGTGTCTGGGGCCACGCAGACCGCCGTGTTCCGCTCGCCCCGGGAGCGAAACAACACGTCGCCAGCCACGGCCCAGTAGCGCTCGAAGGATGAGGTCAGCTGATATCTGGGCGCGCTAGCGGGATCGAAGTCACCTTCGCCGCTGAGGTCGCGGAGCTGGACGGCGCGCGTGCCGCCATCGGCGATGGCGTCGAGGCGCGATCGCGCCGTGAAACCGCTCTTCGTTTCGCAGATCGTTGAGAGCTTCATTTTTTCCTCTGTAGATCGCGCCACAGAGATAGAGACGAATCCGTCCTGCGTCAATGGTTAAAATCGACTGTAGGCGCGCCTACAGCAATTAATAAGACGCGGCCCTGGACAAATTCGTTTAAGGCTCACGCGCCTGAATCTCGCGCTCGATGTTTTGTAGCGAGGCGAGAGCCTGGCAGCGTTCGTCGCTCCCGCGCGGTGCCGTCGCGAATAGATTGAACGTCCGCCGGTAGTGACCACGCAGCTCGTCTAGGCTGAGCTTTGCCAGTTCGTGTCGTGTGATGAGGTTCATCAGATCCTCCTTTGTTTCAAGGAGGCCCCGACCTTCGGAGCCTTTCGGCCCGGTCCACATCATCATTGGCCAATGAAGGCTCTGTATGCGGCGTGGGTCATCCGCAGGAACGCTGGGTTTGATATCGAGAAGTAAGAGCACCGCCCGAACTGGGGGGCGGGCGGGCGGCGTCGGCTTGCTGGTGGTATTTGCGGGTGAGTTTGCGCGTCCCTTCGGGACCGGGCTCTATCTCGCCTTGGGCTCGACCGAGCCAGCGAGGGCTGTCTCGGCCCATTCGGGTAACGATCCCATCGCGCAGCCTTTGCTCCACACCTCACCAAAAACCAATGGCTTGTTGGAGCTATGGCCTCGCTTGGGCGCTCCTATCTGACGGCCTGGACCAATCAAGGGCGCGACTCGCGCCGCCTGCGGCGGTCGGCCCTTGGAGGGCCGCCCCTTGACGGGCCCAAGCCTTACAGATGGCCGGAGCATGCGAGGCGCTGGCTCCGAAAACCAAAGCGTAGGTGGTGACGTGCGCGTTCGGCTCAGAGGTCCGGATCGAAACTGCGTCCGCGGTCGCGGACTTGCTCTCGTTCCTTCTCATCCACTTTCGTGATCTCGATAGGAGCCTTGCCGCCGAGCAGCATGTAATGTGCGACATCCCGGTTGAGATCCGCCATCGCTTCATGCTGCTTGCCACGCGCATGCATGATCTGGCGTTGCAGGGTGCGCCGCTCGGCCAGTTGCTTGCGACTCATCTCTTCCCGTTCGGCGCGGTCGCGCGCCTCGGACTTCGAGATCTCCAGAGCGTTCTGCATACGGATCTTCTTTGTTTGACCCGTCATCCAGCTCCAGATCGCCTTGATACCGCGCGGTAGGCGCGCTGCACGGGCGCGGTCTTCCGCCTCCCGGCGTTCCTTCTGTTTGAGCCGCAGATCAGAGCGCGCCTGACGATGACGCGACACCATACGCTCGCGCTGGAAGGCGGAGGCCAGGTTCCGTTTCTCATGTTTCGCAGATAACTCAGACACATAGCGCTTGAGCTGTTCGCTCATGCGCTCCGCAATCCAGGCTTTCGCTTCATCCACGCTCCGCAGATCTTTCGGATCACCCAGACGGGATTTCAGTTCTTTGGTCTTTACGCCCGCATAGCGGCTCAAGGAATAGACCTCGCCGCGATAATCGAGCGCGACAAAGCCGCGCCGATCTCCTTTCGCGAGGAAGAACCCGTGTTCCTGAAGCGCACGCGCGAGCGAGGCCGCATCATCCGAGGCCGCCCAGCAGGACTGAAACAGCGCCTTGAGCGCTTTGGGATCTTGTTTCGTGCGTTCGACTTGCTGCCACTCCGCCTGCGTGAAGGTCAGCGGATCGCGGAATCTGGCGTCTAAGAATCCTTTCGGCATCGGCCAGCCATGTTCGAGATACAGCTCACGTGCGATGTCGTTCAGCTTGCGCTTGAAGAACGGCATCTCGATCGCGGTCATCGACCCCGCATCAATGCGCGACCACACCGCATGGGCATGGCGGCGGCCTTCTTTCTCATGAAACACGATAGCCCGTGGTTGATCATCCAGACCGAGCGATTGCTCGATCTGCTCTATTGCCGCCTCAAAAACATCGATCCCGACATCGTCGTTCTCTGGCGGACTCAGGCTCAAGGAGAACAGGAACTTCTGGCAGCGCGTGCCGCGCGCAATGGCATGGGCTTCTTGAAAGGCCTCACCAAGATCATCCGAGATGAAGCCCCGCACATCGTGAATTTCGACGTGCTCGTTTTCATCGGCTTTGAGGAGATGCTGGGCGAGGCGAGATGCTCCGCCTCGGACGCTGGCTTTGAGGATCATGACGCGCCTCCATCGGAGTTCGGGCCTTCCAACCCCAACGCCTTGATCAGATCGGCGCGCATCGCGCGAAGCTCTGCACAGGCCTCTTGCAGCTCGGCCTCCGTCTCCTCCGTCAGCGGAAGCGCGCCCGTGTTGGCCGCCCGTGCGAGTTGGTTGAGATTGCTCGATAGCCGCGATTGTCCCAGCGCCGCCAAAACGCGGGCCAGTTGCTCGTGATCTTTCACCGGACGGTGGCCGCGCCGGTGGACGGGCTTCAGTTCCGTTTCAAACAGGATGCTGCGGATATACGCGCCCAAAGGCGTGCCATTGGCCGCCTTTTCCAACTTGGCCCGTTCGTCAAACGTCAGCCGCAGAGAAAAGGGCGGCGGAGATTTCCGCGCCTTGTTTCCTGCTATCTTATTGAAATCACTCTCTGAAGTGGTCATTCGCACACTCCAGACCCTTCGGGTCTAGCTGTGCGAGATGGGTTTCCCATTCCTCAAGGACGGCGAACAGAGAGTTCGAACTTTCTCTGTTTAGGTGCGCCATCCGACATCGTAGAGGCGACCGTCGCGTTCGACGCCGCTTGGCAGGCATGGGGCTGCGAGGCGCTGCTTTGGAGAGCGCGGCCTCGCGGGGCTGGGGCGCCCGCGCGAAGCGGGTTATTGGACCTCTGATCCCTATTCACTGCACTCAGGGGCGACGCAGATCGTTCTGACCGCCGATCGGTCCGCGCGCGCGCCAATCTCAACGGCGCGGCGAACGACCGCCGCCCACAACGCCGCGGAAGCGGCCCAACCGACCAACGGCGCCGACCCATGTTCGACGTGATCCCCGACATCCACGGCCAGGCCGACAAGCTCGACGCGCTCCTCGCCCGGCTCGGCTGGACGCGCTCGAGCCTCGGCTGGCGACCGCCCGAGCCCAACCGCTCGCTGATCTTCCTCGGCGACTTCATCGATCGCGGCCCGGAAAATCGCCGGGTCGTCGACACCGTGCGCAGCCTGATGGACGCGGGCCGCGCCCGCGCGGTCATGGGCAACCACGAGCTGAACGCGCTGCTGTTCCATACGATCGGCGCCGACGGCGTCCCCCTTCGCAGGCGCTCCGAGGCGACCATCCGCCAGCACAAGACTTTTCTCGACGAATACCCGCTCGACGCGGCGCGCACCCGCGAGGCGCTGGCCTGGATGACGACCTTGCCCGTCGCGCTCGAGCTGAACGGGCTTCGCGCGGTCCACGCCTGCTGGCACGCGCCGTCGCTCGCGACGATCCGCGGCCGCCTTCCCGACCTTCGCCTCGCCCCCGATGCGCTCGCCGATCCGCACTGGCGGGGCGGACCGATCGCCCGCGCCTTCGACCTTGTGACCAAGGGGCTCGAAATCGCCTTGCCGCCCGGCGTCGCCTTCGATGATCGCGCGGGCAAGAAGCGCGGCGAGATCCGCGTGAAATGGTGGACCAAGGACGCGCGCACCTGGCGCGACGCCGCGATGTCCGTGCCCGACCCGGAGGAGATCCCGGCCGACCCGCTGCCGCCCGAGGCGCTCGCATATCTCTACGACGACCCCGTCCCGGTCTTCTTCGGCCACTACTGGCTGCCGCCGGAGACGCCAGAGCTGCAGGCGCCCTACGCCCTCTGCCTCGACTACTCCGCCGGCAAGCAGGGCCCGCTCGTGGCTTATCGCATGGAGGAGCCGGGCGCGCCGATGGCGCTCAGCCGGATCATCGGTCATCCGGGCCTTTGACGCCCGCGGCGGCGCGGGGCGCGTTGACAGCCGGCGCGCATCCCGCGCTCACTCAGCGCCCCCGCGCCGCCCCTGAAGGAGCCCGACCATGACCGAAGCCCTCGCCAGCGAACTCGCCCCGACCGGCGTGCTTCGCGTCGCGCTCAACATGCGGAACGAACTGCTGGTTTCGGGGCGTGAGCCGAACGGCGAGCCGGCCGGCGTCTCGCCCGACATGGGCCGCGAGATCGCCCGCCGCCTGGGCGTCGAGCCGCGCTTCATCGAGTATCCGGACGCGGGCGCGGTCGCCGACGCGGTGATCGAGAACGCCTGGGACATCGGCGCCATCGGGGCCGAGCCCCAGCGCGCCGAATGGATCGCCTTCACGCCCGCCTATTGCGAGATCGAGGCGACCTATCTCCTGCCCGCCGGCTCCCCGATCGCCCGGATCGAGGAGGTCGACGAGCCCGGCCGCCGGATCGCGGTCATGGGCCGGGCCGCCTATGGGCTTTGGCTGGAGCGAAACCTGAAGAACGCCGAACTGGTCCGCGCCGACACCCACGAGGCCGCGCGGGAGCGCTTTCTGTCCGACGGTCTCGACGCCCTCGCCGGCCTCCGCACCCGGCTGATCGCCGACGCCGCGCAACGCCCAGGGGCGCGCCTCCTCGACGGCCGGTTCACCGCCGTGCAGCAGGCGATCGGAACCCCGAGCCGCAACACGGCCGGCGCGGTCTGGCTGACGGCGACGGTGGAAGCGCTGAAGCGCGACGGCTTCGTCGGCGGCCTGATCCGCAAGCACGCGATCGAGGGCCTGTCGGTCGCGCCGGCCGAGACCCGTTGACGCTCTTCTCCCCTTTTCGCGCCCCTTGCTCGCCCCTTGCTCGACATCTGGCCGTCACCCGGCCCTTGTGTCGGCGTCCCGTCGGCGTCCGGCCGGTCCGCGGCCCCGCAGTCGCAGGGCCGCGCGCAGATTTGCCAACGCCGTTTTTTCGGAGTAGTCGAAACAACAACTAAAAATCGCGCATCGAAAGCGCGCTTCGGGAGCCGCGGTCCGGCGCCCGTTCGGGAGGAGTCGAGGGAGGGACCATGGCGGTCATCGAACGCCTGACGTTGCGTCGGTTGCGCCTGCCGCTGACGAAACCGTACCGCCTATCCTATCGCACCTTCGACGAGTTCGAGCCGTATGTCGTCGAGGCTGCGGCTTCGGGCGGCGCGACGGCCTTTGGCGACGGCCACATCTCTCCGGGGTCGAGCAGCGAAACCCGCGAGGGCGGTTGGGCGTTCTTAAGTGAGCGCTTGCCTCAGGCGATCGGCCGAGAAACCGGCGAGGCCAAAGACCTTTTTCTCCGCGATTTCGAACAGAGCAAGGTCGCCGCCACGGCCGCCGTCAGCGCGCTCGAAGCGCTCGAGCGGAACCCGCTTCTCGAGATCAAGGAAGAGACGGTCCTGCCGCTCCTGACCCCGATCGGCGCCCAGGATCAGGCGGGCGTCGAAGCGGAGGTCGAGGAGGCGCTCGCCCTCGGCTTCCGCACCTTCAAGATCAAGGTCGGCAAGGATGTCGACGCCGATCTGGAGCGCCTCGGCTGGATTCAGCGCGCCACCGCCGGCCGCGCGAGCTTTCGCGTCGACGCCAACCGCGCCTATGACCGCGACGCCGCCATCCGCTTCGCGACCAGCCTGGAGCCCGACGGCGTCGAGCTGTTCGAACAGCCCTGCGACGCCGACGACTGGGACGCCAACGCCGCCGTCGCCGCCGTCTCCCGCGTGCCGCTGATGCTCGACGAGCCGATCTGCACGCTGGCCGACATCGAACGCGCCGCCGGCCTCAAGGGCGTCGGCTTCTGCAAGGTGAAGCTGAAGCGCTTCGGCGGGCTCGACCGCCTGGCCGCCGGGATCGCGCACATCCAGGCGCATGGCATGGGCGCGGTGCTCGGCGACGGGCTCGGCAGCGAGATCCAGTCCTGGCTGGAGGCCTGCGTCGCCGCCCCGAGCATTCGAAACGCCGGCGAGTTCAACGGCTTTCTGAAGCCGGTCGAGCGCCTGTTCTCTAACCCACTGCCCTTCGAAAACGGCGCCGTCCGCCTGCGCGCGGGCTACTGGCCCGAACTCGACCGCGGCAAGCTGGAGGCGGCCACCCTCGAAAAACGCGACTTCGCCTGACCCGCGCCCATCCCCCGAAACCCCACCCTGCAGGAGACGACATGGCCCACGAAAAGATGCTCGAGGAGCTGGACCGTCGCCGCGCCGAGGCGCGTCGCATGGGCGGGCCGGAGAAGCTCGCCAAGCGCAGCGAGCGCGGCGATCTGAACGCAGAGGAGCGCCTCGCCGCCCTCGTCGAGCCGGACAGCTTCATCGAGCTGGGCCTCCTCGGCGCCTCCGGCCTGTTCGAGGACGACGCGCCCAACACCCCGCGCGACGGCAAGATCGTGGGCTTCGGCAAGATCGACGGCCGCGAGGCCGGCGTGGTCGTGAACGACTTCACGACCAAGGGCGCCTCGACCAGCGCCACCAACTCCAAGAAGATGGGCTACATCCGCAAGACCTGCACGGAGCGCGGGCTGCCCTTCGTCCATGTCGGCGAATCCACGGGCGCGCGTCTGCCGGACGCGATGGGCTCGAAGGGCATGGGCCAGCTTCTCGGCAACGACACCACCCAGTTCCGCCGGACCCGAGACACCCCCTGGGTGGCCGCCGCGCTCAACACCTCGTTCGGCTCCTCCGCCTGGCTCTGCTGCATCTCCGATTTCGCGGTGATGAAGAAGGGTTCGATCATGTCGGTCTCGAGCCCGCGTCTGGTCTCGATGGCGATCGGAGAGAAGGTCGATCTGGAGGAGCTGGGCGGCTGGCGCCTGCACGCCGAGCAGACCGGCCTGATCGACCATTTCGTCGACACCGACGCGGAGGCCCTGGCCGCGCTGAAGCGCTTCCTCTCCTACATGCCGAGCCACAACGGCGAGACCCCGCCCGACGCTCCGGTCGCCGAGGACGCCGTCGGCGATCAAGACGCGATCCTGGAGATCCTGCCCGAGAAGCGGACCCAGGTGTACAACATGAAAAAGATCATCGAGGTGATCGTCGACAAGGGGACGTTCTTCGAGCTGAAGACGCGCTTCGGCAAGCCGCTTGTCACCGGGCTCGCCCGTCTCGACGGCAAGGTGGTGGGCGTGCTCGCCAACAACCCGATGGTCGGCGGCGGCGCGCTGTCGGCGGACGCCTGCCGTAAGGCGATCGACTTCACCGTGCTTTGCGACAGCTTCAACATTCCGCTGCTGCGCCTGATGGACACGCCCGGCTTCGTCGTCGGCACGGAGGCGGAACGGCGGGGCGCGCCGGGCTGGATCATGAACTTCATGAACGCCACCTGCCTGACCACCGTGCCCTCGGTGACGGTGCTGGCGCGAAAGGCCTACGGCCGCGCCTATGTCGCGATGGGCGGCGGCGCCCATAACGACTCGATGGTGGCCTGGCCCACCGCAGAGGTCAGCTTCATGGATCCCGTCTTCGCGACCAACATCGTGCACAACAAGGTGGCCGGCGACGACGGTTTCGAGGAGGCGCTCGCGCACATCCAGAAGGATCTCGAGATCTGGGACATGGCGCGGATCTTCTCCGCGCAGGACGTGATCAAGCCGCAAGAGACGCGCGACTATGTGATCCGGATGCTCGACATCCACCGCCGTCGTCGAAACGGCGGCCTCGGCGAGCGCCTGATGCGCGCCTGGCCCACCAGCTACTGAGGCGAGACCCGTGCAGCCAGACGACATCATCGCCGCCGCCCGATCCGCCGGCCGGACCGCTTTGACCGAAGCCGACGGCAAAGCCCTGCTGGCCGCCTATGGCGTCCGCGTACCCCAATCCCGCGTGGCCGAAAGCGCCGAGGCCGCGCGCGCCCTCTGCGAACAGATGACCGCGCCTTTTGTGGTCAAGGTCATGTCCCCGGACATCCTGCACAAATCGGACGCGGGCGGCGTCGCGCTGCGCCTCGCGGACGGCGCCGCGGTCGCCGAGGCGATCGAGACGATGGCCGAAAAGCCCGCGATCGCCGCCGCGACCGTCGAGGGCTGGCTGGTCGAGGAAATGGCCCCCGCCGGCCGAGAGTTCGTCGTCGGCGCTCTGCGCGACCCGCAATTCGGTCCGATGCTGATGGTCGGGCTCGGCGGGATCTTCGTCGAAGTGATGAAAGACGTCGCCTTCCGCATTTGCCCGATCACCGAAGCCGACGCCGCCTCGATGCTCGCCGACCTGCGCGGCGCGGCGCTGCTCGACGGCGCGCGCGGCGAGGCCCCGCTCGACCGCGCGGCGCTCATCGAGGTGATGCTGAAGATCGGCGGACCGGACGGCCTGCTGATGCGCTGCGCCGACGCGATCGCCGAGGCGGACCTGAACCCCGTGATCGTGTCCGAGACCGGCGCGGTCGCGGTCGACGCGCGCTTCCTGCTGGCGGACGCCGCCGCCTCGTCCGACGCCGCCACCGCTCCGCCGGGCGCCGGCCTGTCGCCCCAAGAGCGCTTCAGACCGCTGTTCGAGCCCAAGACCGTCGCGGTCCTCGGCGCTTCGAGCCGCGATGTCAGTATGGCCAACACCTTCATCCGCCGCATGAAGGATTTCGGCTACCCCGGCGCGATCTATCCGATCCACCCGAAGGCCGAGGAGATCGAGGGCCTGCCCGCCTATCCGGATCTCGGCGCGACGCCGGAGCCCGTCGACTACGCCTATGTCGCGATCGGCTCCGACCGGATTCCGGACGCGCTGGCCGCCGCCGCCGGGCGCTGCCGCATCGCGCAGGTGATCTCCGCCGGCTTCGGCGAGGTCGAGGAGGGCAAGGCGCTTCAGGCCGACCTGATCCGCAAGGCGCACGGCGCCGGCGTCCGGGTCCTCGGGCCGAACTGCCTCGGGACCTATTCGCCGAGGGGCGGCCTGACCTTCCCCGTCGGCGCGCCGACGGAGCTGGGCCGGATCGGCGTGATCTCCCAGTCGGGCGGCCTCTCCACCGACATCATCAAGCGCGGCCAGTGGCGCGGGGTTCGCTTCAGCGGCGTCGTCACCATCGGCAACAGCGCCGACGTCGCCCCGCACGATCTGCTCGCCTATTACCTGGACGATCCCCAGACCAAGGCGATCGGCCTCTATCTCGAGGACATCAAGGACGGTCGCGCCTTCTTCGACCTGCTCCGCTCGAGCGCGGCGACCAAGCCGGTCGTGATCCTGAAGGGCGGGCGTTCGAGCCAGGGCCGCCTCGCCGCCGCCTCGCACACCGGCGCGCTGGCCGGCGACGATATGGGCTGGCGCGCGCTCGAGGCGCAGACGCCGAGCGTGGTCGCGACCACCGTCGACAGCTTCATCGACGCGCTGCTCGCGCTCCAGAGCTTCGATCTGCGCGCCGGCCGGCCGACCCGAGCCGTCACGTTGTTCGGCAATGGCGGCGGCTCGAGCGTCCTCGGCGCCGACGCCTTCGCCGATGTCGGGCTGGACGTCTCGCCCTTCCAGGGCCCTGCGCTCGAGAAGCTCGAGGCGCTCGGCCTCCCCCCCGGCACCAGCGTCGCCAACCCGATCGACACGCCGGTGCGCACGCTGCAGGAGAAAGACGGCTTCGTCGCGGGCGAGATCCTCGACATCGTCTATGACAACGCCAAGCCCGACGCCGTCGCGATGCACCTGAACCTCGCCTCCTTCGTCGGCCGCGGTACGGTCGATCCGATCGACAACCTGCTGAAGGTGGTCGAGGACGTGCAGGCCCGCCGCCCCGGCCAAGCCCATTTCGCGCTCGCGCTCCGCAGCGACGGCTCGCCCGAGCTGGAGGACGCCAAGCGGACTTACAAGGCCCGCGCCCGCGACGTGAACGTGCCGGTCTATGATGAGATCCCGCAAATGGCCGGCGCGATCGCCGCCGTCGCTCGGCTGGAGGCGAAACTCGGAAAGCCGTGACCCGCCTCAGATCCCTGTCTTCTGCCGAAGCGCCTCGTATTGCTCGGGCGTATGCGTGCGCTTCCGCAGATCGCGCAAATGCTCGCCGAACTCGGCGTCGATCTCGTCTTTGAAGACCCGGAAGATCTCCGCCATGTAATAGTCATGGCGGAGCAGCGACAGCGCCATCTTCACGACCGCCCTGTTCTCCGCATGCGCGGCGACCATCGTCTCTTCGAGATTGGCGGTCAGCATTTCGCGATGATCGACCGCCACCGTGAACAGATTGTCGGCGAAGCCCATGGGCACGCCGGTCGCCTCGTGGATGTAAACCTCGCAGGCGCTGGTGTAGCGGAACTCCTCGGTATCCTGGCCGTAGAGGATCACCATCAGGCGCACGCCGCGGTCCACCGCGGCGGCCCGCAGGCGCTTCGCATGCACCCGAAGCGTGCTCGGCTCGCCCTTGAACCAGATCGCCCGCTCGGCCCCCGCGATCATATCGGCGACCTTGCCATGGACCTCCGTCTCGCCGCGCAGGTTCCAGACATACTGCTCGCCCGGCGTCTCCGCGATGTCGCTCAGGCGCTCGGAGATCGTGTCGCAGAGCTGTCGAGTCTGGGAGGCGATGGCGCTGAACAGCTGATCGGGCGGCTGCGGCACATACCGGCTCGGGTTCTCGCTGATCGGCATCACCGCGCCGCGCGCCGCCAGGGCCTTGAGCGCGGAGTAGGTGTTGGGCCGCGGCACGCCGGACCGATTGGAGATGTCATAGGCCGTCGCCGGCGACGACTCGATCAAGGCGAGATACGCCTTCGCCTCGTATTCGGTGAAGCCGAGCGATTTCACGTCGCTTAGAAGCGCTGCGCTTTTGATTTTTCGATCCGTCGCCATCGACATCCTCTGTGCCAATGAGTCTAGACCAGGATCTCTTCCGATTGAAGTGCTATCGGCGACCGGGGCGGCTGCTTTTCAGGCCGTAAGCGCCTTCACATGCTGCTCGATGAAGCCGGTCGACACCTCGCCCGCGGCGAAGGCGGGATGCTCCAGACAGGCGATCAGGAAGTCGCGATTGCTCCGCAGCCCCTCGATCTCAATGGCGCGGAGCGCCTCGGCGGCGCGCGCGCGGGCCTCGTCTCGGTCAGCGCCGCGGGCGATGATCTTTGCGATCATCGGATCATAGTGCGGCGTGACGGCGTCGCCCTCCTGGTATCCTGTGTCGATCCGGAGATCCGCGCTCTCTTCGGGCGTCCCGAACCGCTCGAGCGTCCCCGGCGAGGGCAGGAACATCTTCTGCGGGTTCTCGGCATAGAGCCGGCATTCGATCGCGGTCCCGTCTACTTCGGAGAGCTGCGGCGCGTCCCGCAGATCGCCGCGGGCGAGTTGAATCTGCATCGCCACCAGATCGGCGCCGGTGACCATCTCCGTCACGGGATGCTCGACCTGGATCCGCGTGTTCATCTCGAGGAAAAAGAACTCGTGGGTCTCGGCGTCGAGGATGAACTCGACCGTCCCGGCGCTCGCATAACGCGCCTTCTCGCATAGGCGCACCGCGGCCTCCGCCATGCGCTGGCGCACCCCCGCCGGCAGACCCGGCGCGGGGCTTTCCTCGATCACCTTCTGGAACCGCCGCTGCAGCGAGCAGTCGCGTTCGAACAGATGGATCGCCCGCCCGTCGCCGAAGCCGAAGACCTGGATCTCCACATGGCGCGCCCGGGGGATGAACCGCTCGAGAAACACCGCGCCGTCGCCGAAGGCTTTCGACGCCATCGATTGCGTGGCCTCGACGGTCGCGAGCACCTTGTCGGCCGCGTCCACCCGGCGCATGCCGATCCCGCCGCCGCCCGCCGACGCTTTCACCAGAAGCGGGAACCCGACCGCTTCGGCGGCGGCGACCACGCCGTCGGTCTCGCCCGCCTCGAACCGCGCGCTCGCCGGCGCGACCGGCGCGCCGGCCGCGACAGCGATCTCTCGGGCGCGCTGCTTGTCGCCCATCGCGCCGATCGTCTCTGGCTCGGGCCCGACCCAGGCGAGCCCCGCCGCGCGGACGGTCTCTGCGAAATCGGCGTTCTCGGACAGGAAACCGTAGCCCGGATGGACCGCGTCCGCCCCGGCCTCCCGCGCCGCCTCGAGCAGCTTTTCAGGCCGCAGATAGCTCTCCCGCGCCGCCGCCGGACCGATCGCGACGGCGTGGTCCGCCTCGGCGACATGCGCGAGGCCGGCGTCGGCTTCGGAATAGACGGCGACCGTTTCGACGCCCAGCTTTCGACAGGAACGAATGACGCGACGCGCGATTTCGCCGCGATTGGCGATCAGGAGTCGGGAGACCATGGCGGAGTCCCCCGGCTCAAGCTTCGATGCGGGCGACGACCGCGCCCTCGGTCACGGTCTGATCGGGCTCCACCAGGATTTCGACGATCTTGCCGCTTTCGGGCGCGCTGACCGGGATCTCCATCTTCATCGATTCGAGGATGATGATCGGCTCATCCTCATCGACGTCGGCCCCGACTTCGAGCAGCACCTTCCAGACATTGCCGGTGATCTCGGTCTTCACGTCGATGATCGCCAAGGCATCCTCCCGGTTTTGTTTCCCGGGAGGCTACGACCTTCCTTGAGGTGTTGCAATAGCTACTACAGTGCCGGCCGCCTTCGCCGTCGGCGTCTTCAGCGACCTGAAAAGTAGCTGTCGAGGATGCGACGGCCGATTTCGTCGCGCCGGATCCCAAGATCCGCGAGCTGACGATCGTCGAGCGCGTTTAGCGCCTCGAACTCGGAGGCGGCGCGCTGCGCGTTGGCGAGCGTCGCTGGAAAGCTCACCACGGCTTTCGCGACACGGCTGGCGAGGCTTTCCTCACGGCTTTTCTCGAGGCCCGATACGGCGTCGGCGACGGCTGGCATGGCGCGACCTTTCTGCGATCTTTACGTTGCTGCTTTTGCTGCAACGCAATATCGCACCTGCACCTTCCGTTAACAACGCGCGCCAAGACAGTTCCGGCTTGCGCCTAAGGAATATCGCGAGAACCGAAACGATCCGATGGCTCGGCCGCGACGAAGACTACTGCACGGCCTGGATCGCCGCCCAGACCCGCGCGGGCGTCAGCGGCATGTCGAGCGCCCGCACCCCGAGTGGACGGAGCGCATCGATCGCCGCGTTCACCAGCGCGGGCGGCGCCCCGCAGCATCCGGCCTCGCCCGCGCCCTTCACCCCGAGCGGGTTGGCCTCCGTCGGCGTTTCTTCGAAGAACCGCGCCTCGATCCAGGGCAGATCAGCCGCCCGCGGCGCGGCGTAGTCCATCAGCGAGCCCGTGATCAGCTGGCCGTCCGCGTCATAGACCACCTGCTCGAACAGCGCCTGACCGATCCCCTGGACCGCGCCGCCCGCCACTTGCCCCTCCGCCGTCTGATGGTTGAGGACGCGGCCCGCGTCATCGACGGCCACGAACCGCGCCAGCCTGACCAGACCGGTCTCCGGGTCGACCTCCACCTCCGCGACATGGCAGCCGTTCGGCGTCGAGATCCGAGCGCGGGCGTGGTCTTCGGCGGCGTCGAGCCCATCGAAGCCCGCTGGCCGACGCGACGGATCCTGGGCCGCCCGCGCCACCTCGTCGAACGCGATCGAGACGTCCGCGCCCGACACCCGATAGCGCCCCGCCTCGAACACCAGATCGGCGACGCCGACCTCGAGCAGATGCCCGGCGAGCGCCTTGCCCTTCGCGACCGCCTTTTCGACCGCCCCGAGCACCGCCGGGCCTGCGACCTCCAGCGTTCGCGACCCGCCATGCCCGCCGCCGCGCGGCGTCGCCCTGGTGTCCGCCTGCCGGTAGTCGATCGCCCCGCGATCGAGACCGAGACGGTCGGCGACCAGATCGACCAGCACGGTTTCATGGCCCATGCCCGTCGACTGGCTGCCCACCGACAGGACCGCCCGGCCATCCGCCTCGAACGTGATCGACGCATGCTCGTTCGGCCCGCCGCCGGTGCATTCGAGATAGCAGGCCACCCCGAACCCGCGCCGCCGCCCGCGCGCCTCGGAGGCCCGCGCCCGCGCCGCGAAGCCCGCCCAGTCGCTCGCGTCGAGCGCGATCTCGAGCTGCCTTGGAAAATCGCCGCTATCGATCAGCAGACCGGCCGCGGTCGTCGCCGGCAGCTCGTCCGGCCGGAGCAGGTTCCGCCGCCTGAGCGCGATCCGATCGAGACCGAGCTCCGCCGCGGCGGCGTCGATCAGGCGCTCCAGCATGTAGCTGGCCTCCGGCCGCCCCGCCCCGCGATAGGGCTCGACCGGCGACATATGCGTGAAGGCCGCCTTCGAGGTGAAATGAAGCGCCGGGATGCGATAGGGCCCGCCCTGCGTCCGCGCCGAGCCGCCGGTTGGCGTGAACGGGCCGACGGTCATCACATAGGCGCCGATCGGGCTGGTGGAGCGCACCCGCAATCCCAGAAACCCGCCATCGGCGTCGAGCGCCAGCGCCGCGCGGCTGCGCTGGTCCCGGCCATGCGCGTCCGACAGAAACCCTTCGCTCCGGTCCGCGATCCAACGGACTGGCCGGCCGACCCGACGCGCCGCCCAGAGCACGGCGGCGTATTCCGGGTACACCCCGTTCTTCACCCCGAAGCCGCCGCCGACATCCGGCGCCCGCAGGCGCAGCTGGTCCGAGGCCACGCCCAGAACCTTCGCCAGATCGTCTCGGTTCGCATGGACGTTCTGCGTCGAGGCGTCGAGCGTGTAGAGCCCGCTCGCCGCTTCGTAGCGCGCGATCGCGCCGCGCGTCTCGATCGGAAGGGCGACCACGCGCTGGTTCTCGACCTCGATCTCCACGACATGGGCCGCCGCGGCGAACGCCGCCTCGCAGGCCGCCGCGTCGCCATGCTCATAGTCGACGCAGAGGTTCGTCCCGAACTCCGGCCAGACCAACGGCGCGCCGTCCTCGAGCGCCGCCGCCGCCGAGACCACGGCCTCGAGCGGCTGGTACGCCACCTCGACCAGCTGCGCCGCGTCGCGCGCGACGCTCTCGGAGCGCGCGACCACCAGCGCGACCGCATCCCCGACGAACCGGGCTCGACCGACCGCGAGGCCCGGGCGCTCCGGCGTCAGCGCCGGCGCGCCGTCCTTGCTCTTGGCCGCCGTCCGCGTCGGGATCGGGCCCAACCCGTCCGCCCGCCAGTCCTCGCCGGTCAGGACCGCCAACACCCCATCCACCGCCGCCGCCGCGCTCGCGTCGATCGAGACGATCTCCGCATGCGCGTAGGGCGATCGGACGAAAACGGCGGCCACGAGATCGGCGTCATGAAGATCGGCAAGGTAGCGCCCCGCCCCGATCAGGAACCGACGGTCTTCGAGACGGGGGCGCGGGGTCGACATCGATTACACCTGCGTTTCTAGTACGTTGAGTTGCGACTCGCGGAGCGCCGTCCGCTCAGCCGCCCCGCCCAAACTGTCCTTAGAAACAGCAGCGTCCAGCCCGAAACGCTTCGCGCCGAGAATGCTGTAGTTGCTATTGCCACAACGGAATGCCCGCGCTAGCCTCCCCTAGATCGAGAAGCGTCCGGAAGAGGCGCGGTAGGTCAATGACTATTCTTGGGAGGTAAGCATGAGATCAGTAGCAAGCCTAGGATTCGCTCTCGCGTTCGTCGCGACCCCGTTTGTCGCGGTCGCTCAGGACGAGTTCCCGAGCAAGCCGATCGAGGTCGTCATCCACTCGAGCTACGGCGGCGGCACCGACACCACCGCGCGGATGATGATGATCCGCTCGCGCCGGGCGCTCGAGACCGACATGTACGTCGTCTCCAAGCGCGGCGGCGCGGCGGCGAACGCTCAGAATTACGTCCTGTCGCGTCCGTCGGACGGCTACACCATCATGGCGCTGACCCAGACCCATCTCTACACGATGGCGCAGGGCAAGTCGGACATGAAGATCGACGACATCGTCGGCATCGCCCGCGCGATGGACGATCCGACCTTCATCGCCGTCAGCGCCAAGAGCGACTACAACTCTCTGGCCGACCTGGTGAACACCGGTAAGGAGCGCGGCCTGAACTGGGGCGTGGCGCAAATCGGCGGCACCGAGCATATCGGGCTCGCGCAATTCTCCGACGCGGCCGGCATGAAGTACAAGCCGGTGGCGATGGGTTCTGGCCTGCAGATGGTCCAGGGTCTGCTCTCGGGCGAGATCGACGCCACTCTTCCGAACGTGTCGGAAGCCGGTCAGATGATCGCCGACGGCACCATCCGCCCGCTCGCCGTGATGGCGCCGGAGCGGCTGGCCGACTATCCGGACGTGCCGACGACCTGGGAGCTGGGCTACGAGGTCTCGACCTCGACCACCCGCGGCTACGCCGTGCGCGCCGGCACCCCGCCGGAAGTCATCGCCAAGCTTTCCGAGGCGCTCACGGCCGCGATGAAGCACGAGACCTTCGGCAACTATCTGAAGAGCTCGGGCCTCGACCCGGAGAAGTCGGTGGCCGGCACCGACGTCTGGGACGCTCAGCTGAAGGCGGAATACGAAAAGGCCGACGAGGCTCTGAAAACCCTCGCGAACTAATCGGCGGATAACCGTCTTCGACCGACCGGCGCCGCCGGTCGGTCGTCATCTCTTACGATGATCGAGGTCCGTCATGACCAGTGATGATGGCCGTGCCCCGCAACGGGCGCGCGGCGACGATGCCGGCTTGCCCGCCGACGACCACAAGATTGGCCCGCTCGACAAATACGATGGCCTGCTGGCGGTCCTCCTCCTCGCGATATGCGCCTTCTTCTACTTCGAAACCACGAAGTTCCCGGCGCCGGGTGCGTTCCTTGGCGAAAACCTGCTGCCCGAGCAGTTCCCACGAATGCTGCTCTACACGATCGGGTTCTTTGCGATTTTGTTGCCCTTCGAGCACCTGATGGAGGTCGAGCGCTGGCCCCTCATCAAGAAGTCGAGAAGCGCGCCGATCGGGCTGAACACGTTCATCACCATCGGCTTCATGATCGCTCTGGTTACGATCGCGACCACGATTGGCACGATCCTGACGATTCTCATCGCCGCCGTCGGTCTGCCGCTGCTCTGGGGCGAGCGGAGGTATCTGCTCGTTGCGGTCTACTCGATCGCTTTCACCGCCATCGTCACTTACGTCTTTTCGGTCGTCCTCTCGGTCTACTTCGAGCCGGGCGTCTTCAATCTGACGTTGCGATAGGAGACGCGAGATGGACGCACTCTTTACTGGCGTGAGCATGCTCGCCGATCCCTTCACGATCGGCGTCATCTTCATCGGGGTCTTCATCGGCGTGATCGTCGGGGCCCTGCCCGGGCTCAGCTCTCCGATGGCGATCGCGCTGTTGATCCCCTTCACCATTTCGATGGAGCCGATTTCAGCGATCGCGATGCTGGCGGCGCTGTATTGCGCGGGAACCTTCGGCGGGTCGATCACCGCGATCCTGATCAACGCGCCCGGCGCGCCGCCCGCCGCGGCCACGGCTCTCGACGGCTATCCGATGGCCGCGCGCGGGGAAGCGGGCCGCGCCCTCGGTCTGGCGACCATCTCGAGCGTGACGGGCGGCCTGATCAGCCTGCTGATCCTGCTCCTCGCCGCGCCGCTGCTCGCGCAGATCGCCGTCAGCTTCACCTCGGCCGAGTACTTCGCGCTGGCGTTGTTCGCGCTGTCGATGCTGGCCTCCATCAGCGGGCGCTCGTCGCTGCGCAACCTGATCGCCGGCTTGGCCGGGGTCTTCATCTCGACCATCGGCGTCCACCTGACCACCGGCGTCGAGCGCTTCACGTTCGGCGTTGGCGAGCTCTACGAGGGCGTCCCGTTCGTGCCGGTCCTGATCGGCCTGTTCGCCATCGCCGAGTTGCTGAAGCAGGCCCGCGTCGGCGACGTCGTCTATGAGCGCATCCGCGCCAACGTGATGAAGCTGCCGAGCCGCGAGGATGTGCAGCGGATCAAATGGACGGTCCTGCGCTCGAGCGGCCTCGGCACCTTCGTCGGCATCCTGCCGGCGGAGGGCGCGACGGTCGCCGCCATCATGGGCTACAACGAAGCCCGCCGCTGGTCCCCGCGGAAGAACGAGTTCGGCACCGGCATCCCCGAGGGCATCGCCGGCCCCGAGTCCGCCAACAACGCGGCGACCGGCGGCGCGATGGTGCCGACCCTCGCGCTCGGGATCCCGGGCTCGGTCTCCACCGCCCTGATCCTCGGCGCGATGATCATGCACGGTCTGAAGCCAGGTCCCTTCCTGCTGCAGAACCAGCCGGAGTTCCTCTACGGGATCTTCGCCGCGATGCTGGTGGCGAACCTCGCCTTCCTGGCGATCGGTCTGGTCGGGGCCAAACTGTTCAGTCAGATCACTCTGATCCCGCGCACCATCCTGTGGCCGTCGGTTCTGATCTTCTCGATCATCGGCTCCTACGCCGCCGCCTCGTCCTTCTTCGACGTGTGGGTGATGCTGATCTCGGGAATCGTCGGCTACTTTATGCTGCGGTTCGGCTTCAGCCCGGCCCCGCTGATCATGGGCCTCGTGCTCGGCCCGATCGTCGAGGAGAACTTCTCCAAGTCGATGATCATCCACGACAACAGCGTGCTCTCGATGCTCGAGCGGCCGGTCGTCCTGCTGTTCGTCGCGCTGACCATCCTGTCCCTGGCGGGTCCGATCTACTCGGCGCTGAAGGCCCGGCGCGAGAAGAAGCGCCTGCTGGCCACCGCTGAAGGCGAATAAGAGGAGGCTTCGATGGACAAGTTTTTGGAGGGCCAGGTCGCGGTCGTCAGCGGCTCGGCCCTGAACATCGGCCGCGAGATCTGCGTGCAGCTCGCTCAGCACGGGGCCTCGGTCGTGACCCATGCGCGGAGCGACCGCGAGGGCGCGGAAAAGACCGCGGAGCTGGTGCGCGAGGCGGGGGGCCAGGCGGCCACCTGGATCGGCGATCTGACCGAGCCGGAGGGCGCGAAGGCTCTGATCCAGACCGCGATCGACGCTTTCGGCAAGATCACCATCCTGGTGAACAACGCCGCGATCCGCGGCAATGACCGCCTGGAGGACATCCCGCTCGAGAAGTTTCAGCGGATCCTGGCGACCAACCTGCAGGCGCATTTCCTCTGCGCCCAGGCGGCCGTGCCGCATATCGAGGCCCAGGGCGGCGGGCGCATCGTCAATATCGGCGGGCTCGCAGGCCACCGCGGCGTGCCGCTGCGCGCGCATGTCGCCACCTCGAAAGCCGGTCTGATGGGCATGACCACCTCGATGGCGGCGGAGCTCGCGGAGAAGAACATCACGGTCAACATCGTGGTGCCGGGCATGATCGACACGATCCGCGGCGCCTCCGCCGGCGGCGCGCCGCATATCGGTCATCCGAACATGCTGCACCGCGACGGCGCGCCCGCCGAGGTCGCGCATTGGGTGACCGCGCTCTGCCATCCGAACGGCGGCTACGTCACCGGCCAGACCATCCATGTGAACGGCGGGGCCTACACGCCCTAGGCGGAACGCCTCGGAAGCCCTCGTTCCTGGAACTCCTCGGAGCCGCGTCATGACCCCCATCGCAGAAACGCTCGCCGACTGGTCCGACGGGCTTTCGACCGATCGCATCCCCGGGCCCGTGACCGCGATGATGCGGCGCGCCCTGATCGACGCCGGCGGGCTGATGGTCGCCGGCCGCGGCTGGGACTATGTCGCCGCGACGCGCGACAGCTGCGAGGGCCAGGGCCGCTGCACCGCGATCGGCCATCCGGGCGCCTTCACCGCGGGCGACGCCGCCCTGATCTCCGGCGTCGCCGTCCATGGCGAGGATTTCGACGACACCTTCGAGGGCACGCCGGTCCATGTCGGAGCGGTGGTCGTGCCCGCGGTGTTGGCCGCGGTCGAGCGCCATGAGCTGTCCGGCGAGCGGCTGCTGTGCGGGCTCGCCGCGGGCGGAGAGCTCGCCTGTCGCATGGCCGTCGTGGCCCCGACCGCGATCCACCGCGCAGCCTTCCACCCCACGGCGGTGATCGGCGC
Organism: Pseudomonadota bacterium; assembly: GCA_039819865.1. Classification (GTDB taxonomy): domain Bacteria; phylum Pseudomonadota; class Alphaproteobacteria; order Rhodobacterales; family Rhodobacteraceae; genus JBCBRF01. Next base: position 25,734 of record JBCBRF010000019.1, read on the forward strand.
CATGGCCGCCGCCTTGGGCGTCTCGACCGCGCTGAAGCTGCCGCGCCAGCAGACCGCCTGGGCCCTCGGGCTCGCGGGAAGCATGGCCTCCGGCATCATCGAGTATCTCGCCGAGGGCGCCTCGACCAAGCGGCTCCATCCCGGATGGGCGGCCCAATCCGGCCTCCGCGCCGCGGCCCTCGCCTCCCGAGGCTTCTCCGGCCCCCGCACCGTGTTCGAGGGCGAGCACGGCTTCTACAAGGCCTTCGCCGTTCCGGAGATCGAGCGCGACTATAGCCGCCTCACCACCGGCCTCGGCGAGTGTTGGGAGGTCGAGGGGCTCGCCTTCAAGCCCTACGCCTGCGGGACCATGACCCAGCCCTTCATCGACGCCGCGATCATGCTCCGCGGCCAGATCGACGATCTGGCGCAGGTCGAGGAGATCGTCGCGCCGACCGCGCAGGCGATCCTGCACCGCCTTTGGGAACCCGCCGAGGAGAAGCGCGACCCCTCGACGCCCTACTCCGCGAAGTTCAGCATCCCCTACTGCATCGCCGTCGGCCTCGCGGACGGCGCGGCCGGTCTCGGCGAGTTCACCGCGGCGAAGATCCGCGACGAACGGATCCGCGCTCTGGCCGCCAAAGTCCGCTACGAGGTCGACCCGGACGACCCCTACCCGGACAACTATGTCGGCGCGCTGCGCATCCGCCTGTCGGACGGCCGCACTCTGGAGGCGAAGCAACCGCATATGCGCGGAGGCCGCCGCGAGCCGCTCGACGACGCCGAGCTGGAGCGGAAGTTCCGCGCGAACGCCGCGTTCGGCGGCTGGCCGACGTCTCAGGCGGACGCGTTCCTCGCCTTCTGCCGCGACGTGTTCGCGGAAAAACCGGCCTCGGGGCTCGCCCAATTCCGTTCGTGACAGGAGGTCTACATGCCCCACGCTCCCGCATCCTCCGCCCTCTCGCACGTCCGCGTGCTCGACCTGACCCGCGTGCGCTCCGGCCCGACCGCGGTGCGCCAGCTCTCCGACTGGGGCGCGGACGTGATCAAGATCGAGCAGCCGCCCTCGCTCGAGGCGGACGGCGCCGTCGGCGCCGGGCGCAACACCGCGGACTGGCAGAATCTCCAGCGCAACAAGCGGAGCCTGACCCTAAACCTGAAGGATCCGGAGGGACTCGCCCTCTTCATGCAGCTGGTCGAGACCTCGGACGTCGTCGTTGAGAACTTCCGGCCGGACGTGAAGGAGCGCCTCGGCGTCGATTATCCGAGCCTCAAGGCGCGGAACCCCCGGATCATCCTCGCCAGCATCTCGGGCTTCGGCCAGACCGGCCCCTATGCGAAGCGCCCCGGCTTCGACCAGATCGCCCAGGGCATGGGCGGGCTGATGTCGATCACCGGCGCGCCGAACGGCGGCCCGATGCGGGTCGGGATCCCGATCGCCGACCTCACCGCGGGCCTGTTCTGCGCCCTGGGCGTCCTGACGGCGCTCGTGGAGCGCGAAAAGTCGGGCGTCGGCCAATGGCTCCACACCTCGCTCCTGCAATCGCAGATCTTCATGCTCGACTTCCAGGCCGCGCGCTGGCTGATGCAGGAGGAGGTGGCCCCTCAGGTCGGCAACGAGCACCCGACCAGCGTCCCCACCAATCGCTATGAAACCAGCGACGGCTCGATCAACATCGCGGTCGCGGGCGACGCCATCTGGCTCCGCCTGTGCAAAGCGCTCGGCCGGCCGGACTGGGCCGAGGACGAGAGCCTCGCGGACAATGCCGGGCGGAACGCCCGCCGCGCCGAGCTGAACGAGTCGATCTCGGAGATCACCCGCACCCGAACCAGCGCCGACTGGGTCGACGCGCTGACGGAGGCCGGCGTCCCTTGCGGCCCGATCTATCAGATCGACGAGATGTTCGACGACCCGCAGGTCCAGCATCTCGGCGTCTCCGCGCCGCTCAACACCGATCCGTTCGGCGACACGCACGCGCTCAGCCAGCCGTTCCAGATGTCGCGCACCCCGAGCGCGTTCGCCGCCCCGCCCCCGACGCGGGGCCAGCACACCGACGAGATCCTCGCCGAGCTGAAGGTCCCGCAGGACCGCATCGCCGAGTTGCGCAAGAAATCGGTCGTCTGACGACCAGAGAGGGAGAGCCCAGATGAGTTCAGACGTCGCGACCCTGTCGCTGCCCACCGAGAAGATCATCGCGCGCCGCGAAGGCTTCGTCGGGCGCATCATCTTCAACAACCCCGAACGCCATAACGCGGTCTCGCTCGAGATGTGGGACGCCGTCGACATCGCACTGGAGGCCTTCTCGGGCGACGAGGCGGTGCGCGTCGTGATCCTTTCCGGCGCGGGCGGCAAATCCTTCGTCTCGGGCGCGGACATCTCCAAATTCGAACAGGAGCGCGGCTCGAAGGAGGCGACCGATCGCTACAACGCCCGCATCCGCGTCGTGTACTCGACGGTCGAGAATTTCCCGAAGCCGACGATCGCGATGATCAACGGCCACTGCATCGGCGGCGGCCTGAACCTCGCCGCCTGCAGCGATCTGCGGTTCTGCTCCGAGAAGTCGAAATTCGCGATGCCGGCGGCGAAGCTCGCGCTCGGCTATCCGTTCGACGCCATCCGCCGCCTGATGAACGCCGTCGGCCCGGCGTCCGCGAAGCAGCTGATGTTCACCGCCAAGAGCATCGACGCGGAGACCGCCTTCCGCCTCGGCCTCGTGCAGGAAGTCCTGCCCGAAGAGGCGCTCGAGGAGCGTGTGCGCGAGGTCGCGGACACCATCGCCGGCAACGCCCCGCTGACCATCAAGGCGATGAAATTCATCGCGACCCAGGTGCTCCAGCCCGACCCGGTCAAGCGCGATCTCGGCCGTTGCGACGAGTTGGTCGCGGCCTGCTTCGCCTCCGAAGACTATGTCGAGGGGCGGAACGCCTTCATGGAGAAGCGCAAGCCCGAGTTCAAAGGGCGCTGAGCCTTGGAGCTCGGCGGCCTCGATCCACCGACGCTTCTCTATCTCGGCGCCGCCGCCCTGGTGACGGCGGCGCTGCACAGCGTCGGAGGCTTCGCCGGCGCGCTGCTGATGGCGATCGCCATTGCGCCGGTGATCGGCGTGAAGGCGACCGTCCCGATCGTCGCCGCGGCCATGATCGTCAGCCACGCCTCGCGGGCCTGGATGTTCCGCAACGCCGTAGACTGGCCGACCTTCCGCCTGATCTTCCTGCCGGCGCTGCCCTTCATCATCGCCGGGGTGATCTTCTACGTCGACCTGCCCGAGACCGGCGTCGCCCTGTTTCTCGGCGTCATGCTGCTGATCTCGCTGTCCCTGCGCCGGGTCCTGGCGGGCCGCGAGATCGCGGTCCCGCGGAGCGCCCTCGCCGGCGTGGCGATGCCCTACGGGTTCCTGTCCGGCGCGAGTTTCGGCGTCGCGATGATGCTCGGCCCGTTCCTGTTGGGCGCGGGCCTCGCCGGCGAGACCCTGATCGCGACCGTCGCCGTGAACGGCTTTCTGCTGAACGTGATCAAGACCGCGGCGTTCGGCATGTCGCCGCTCTTGACCCTGGACTACGCGCTGATCGGCGCTGCGATGGGGCTCTGCACGATCCCGGGGCACCATCTCGGCCGCTGGGTCCTCAAGCGCACCCCGATCCGCATCCACACGCTCTTCCTCGAGGCCTTCATCGCGCTCGGCGCGGTGTATTTTCTGTACAAGGGGATCGCCGGATGAGCCCGATAGCGAGAGGCCCGAGATGAAGACCATCGCTCCGAAGGACCTGAAGGCGCGGCTGAGCGAGCCCGCCGAGATCGCGCTGGTCGATGTGCGCGAGTTCGGCCGATACGGCGAAGGCCACCCCTTCCTCGCCGTCAACATCCCCTATAGCCGCCTGGAGATCGAGGCGGCCCAGCGCCTTCCGCGGAAGGACGCGCCGATTGTATTGCTCGACGAGGGCGACGGCGTCGCCGACCACGCCGCCCGCCGGCTCGCGGCGCTGGGCTATTCGGACCTGACCACGCTCGAAGGCGGCGCGCCGGCCTGGGCCGCCGAGGGCTTCACGCTGTTCAAGGGCGTGAACCTGCCCTCGAAGACTTTCGGCGAGCTGATCGAGGAGACCCGCCATACCCCGCATCTGAGCCCGGAGGAGCTGCGCGCGATGCTGGAGGGCGCGGAGCCGCCTCTGCTGCTCGACGGTCGCACCACGGCCGAGCATCGCCGCTTCACCGTCCCTGGATCGCAGAGCTGCCCGAACGGGGAGCTCGGGCTGCGCCTGCCCCCCGCGATCGCGCCCGGACGGACCGTCGTCGTCCACTGCGCGGGGCGCACCCGCAGCATCATCGGCGCCGAGACCCTGCGCGCCATGGGCCTCGCCGACCGCGTCTTCGCGCTCGAGAACGGCACGCAAGGCTGGGAGCTTTCGGGCCAGAGCCGCGAGACCGGCGCGGACCGGCTGCTGTCTCCACACCTGACCGATGCGATGCGCGCCGATGCGATCGCCCGCGCGACCGCCTTCTGCGACCGCCACCGCATCCCCCGGATCGACGCTGGGACCCTGCGGGCCTGGCGGGATCAGCCGGACCGCACGCTCTACCTGCTCGACGTCCGCACGCGGGAGGAGTTCGAGCAGGCGAGCATCCCGGGCGCGGCCCACGCCGAGGCGGGACAGCTGGTCCAGGCGACCGACCACTGGCTCGCCGTCCGCGGCGCCCGGGTCGTGGTTTGGGACGACTGCCAGATCCGCGCCGCCTTCGCCGCCTATTGGCTCCGCGGCATGGGCTGGGATGCAGCGCTGCTCACAGGACCGACGGAGACCGCGACGCCCGAGCGCGAGCCGGCCGAAACCTTCGGGCTCGCGCGCCTGGACGCGGCGGGGCTGGCGGGCGCGGCCGCCGAGGGCGCGAGGCTGATCGACGTCCGCCCGAGCGCCGCCTACCGCGCCGGCCACATCGTCGGCGCCATCTGGTCGATCCGGCCCCGCCTGGCCCGGCTCGCCGATCTTGCCGGCGCGCGGATGGCGGTGATCGGCGACGATGAAGGCGTCGCGGCGCTCGCCGCTCGGGAGCTGCTCGATCGTGGCGCGGCCGAGGTCCGATTCCATCTGGGCGATCCCGACGCCTGGGCGGGCGCGGGTCTTGAGATCGTCGCCACGCCCGCCTCCCCGACCGACGCCGAACGGATCGACCATCTGTTCTTCGTGGCGAACCGCCATGCGGGCGATCTCGACCAGGCGCGCGCGTACCTCGCCTGGGAAAAGCAGCTGACCGCGCAGATCGACGACCAGGAGCGCGCGGTGTTTCGCCTAGAGCCCGCGCCGGCATGACGGGGAGCCGGAACAACGCGAGCCTCGGAGCCTGGGACGACGCGGCGGAGCTTGCGGCTAGAGGCTTGGCCCGCGGCCGCACCGCGGGCGGCGTCTCCTACGCGGTCGGGGGCGCTGGACCGTTTCTCTTCCTGCTCCATGGCGGCTCGGGCTCCTGGAACCATTGGATCGCGAATCTCGCGCCGCTGAGCCGCGACTTCCGCGTCGCCGCCCTGGACCTGCCAAGCTTCGGCCTGTCCGACCCGATCGATCCGAAGACGCCGAACCCGGCCTATGTCGACGCGACCTGCGCCGCGATCGCCGAGATCGCGGAGGGCGCGCCCTTCGACCTCGCGGGTTTCTCCTTCGGCGGCTTCCTTGCGGCCTGCGTCGCGAAACAGATGGCGCCGCAGACCGCGCGCCTGTCGTTGATCGGCCCGAACGGCTTCCCGCCGCCCGAACGCGAGCTGAACCTCTACGGCGTTCGCACCCTGGAGCAGCGCCTCGGCCGCCCCCCGGCCCCGGACGAGCTGCGGGAGATGCACCGAAACAATCTGAGCGAGATGATGCTCTCGAGCCCGGTCGGGCTGGCGGACCCGCTGGTCGACCTCCACATCTGGAACGTCGAGCGCACCCGCTTCAACTCGCGCCGCCTGAGTTGGTCGGGCGAGATGGCGACGCTCTACCCGACGCTCGAGCTCCCGACCCTGGTGCTCTTCGGCGAGCGCGACCGCTCTCAGACGCCGACCATCAAATGGCGCATGGAGGAGCTGAAGGCGATGCGCCCTGAGACCGAGCTGCTGGAACTCGCCGGCGCCGGCCACTGGGCGATGTTCGAGAAGCCGGACGCCGCGAACGCCGCGTTGCAGCGGTTCCACGGAGGCGCTTGACCCGCAAAGGCGACGACCTCACGGCGAAGCGAAGGCCCAAAGGCGCGGACCCCGCCGCTCACAGGCTCCAGACGGTCGCCCGATCGCCGAGCGCGGCGCGGTCGAGCCGGTTTTTCACATCGACGACGACGCCCCCATCCTTCACCCGCTCGGCCAGAGCCGCCGAGCCGAGCGCCAGGTACGCCGCGTGCGGCACCGCCAGGATGAGCATGTCGAGATCCTGGAACCGCGCGAGATCCGTGAGGCCGACGCCGAACGCCCGCGCCACCGCGTCCGGATCCGCATGCGGATCATGCAGCATTGTCCGCACGCCGAAATCCTGCATCACCGCCACGATGTCCGGCACGCGGCTGTTCCTGAGATCGGCCACGTCCTCCTTGAAGGTGACGCCCAACACGCCCACCCGCGCGTGGCTCATCGACACCCCGGAGCGCGCCAGCAGCCTCAGCGCCTTCTGAGCGACGAACCCGCCCATGCCGTCATTGATGCGCCGTCCGGCCAGGATCACCTGAGGCAGATACCCCGCCGCCTCCGCCTTGGTGGTCAGGTAGTACGGGTCGACCCCGATGCAGTGACCGCCGACCAGGCCGGGCGTGAACCGCAGAAAGTTCCACTTCGTCCCCGCGGCCGCCAGCACATCCGCCGTCGACAGGCCGAGTCGGTCGAAGATCAGGGCGAACTCGTTCATCAAAGCGATATTGACGTCGCGCTGGGTGTTCTCGATCACCTTGGCCGCCTCGG
>JBCBRF010000020.1:0-32586 GCA_039819865.1 Pseudomonadota bacterium
GCTGCTCTAGCGCCACCGAGATCTCAGACGCCCCGCCCTCGGCGCCTCGGACCTCCGCGGTCGCCCGCAACGCGAGCGGCTCCCCGGCGAGCCGCCCCGCCACCGTCGTTTGCGCCTTCGGGCCGGAGACCAAGCCGCTCGCCTCGAGCGCGATCGTCACTTCGTCGATCGCGGGCCCGAGCCCGCGGATCCGCGGCGCCGACACGGTCGCCTCCGCCGACGGATCCGCCAGCGCGCCGAACAGCCGCGCGTTGAAACCCGCCGATCCCTGCGCCGGTCCGAACGCCGACAGATCGCTTGCGGCGCCCTCGAGCGCGAGATCGACGCTCGGCGGCTCCGCCCCAAGCGCCGCGAACCGCGCCGAACCGGCCGCCGAGAGGGTCACGGTCCGGCCATCCAGCGTCGCCCGATCGAGCGTGAGCGCCGAGATCGCCCGGTCGAACATGCCCTCCGCCTCGAACACCGGATCCGACCCGACCGAACCCGCCAGCGCCGGCGCCTCGAACGCCGCGCCCTCCAACCCGACCCGCGCGGCGAAGGGCGTGCGCTCGTCGCGCTGCAGCGCCGCCGTCGCCCGCGCGGCCAGGCGCTCCGCCCGCAGCAGCCCCGGTTGAGACGGCGCCTCGACCGCCGCGTCGAGCGCGACCGACGGCGCGGACCGCAGCCCCGCGAGCCGGACCGTCGCGGTCGCTTCGTCGAAGCCGATCCCGGCCAGCTCCCCGATCGTGTCCGGATCGAGCGCCTCCAGCCGCGCGGCGAGATCGATCTGATCCGCACTGCGCCCGACCCAGCCGTCGGCCGTGATCCCGAGGCTCGCGGTCGTCGCCGCCGCGTCGCTCAGCGTGAAACGCCGCGCGCCGTCGGCCTCCACCGTCTCAGACACCGTCAGCGCCAACCTGACGCTCGGCCCGACCAGGCTCGCCAGCGCCTCGTCCTCGAAGACGAGATCGGACAGCCCGCCGTCGAGCCCGATGCTCTCGAACCCCTCGCCGCTCACGCCCGAGGCGGCGATCGTCAACGCGGCGCGCCCCTCGCCCGCGAGACCGCCGAGCGCGAAGGCCGGGCCGGCGTCTTGCAGATCGAGGCGCAGCGTCCCGTCGAACCGGTCGTCCGCGTCCCGCGTCGCCCCGGAGCCGTCGAGCGACATCAGCGCGCCGACGACCGCCGCCCGGTCGATCCGCAGCCGCCCCTCGCCCCAGGCGCCGCGCGCCGCGGCGGTCGGCGCGGCCCCGATCAGAGCGGCGAGGTTAGGGTTCGAGAGCGCGGCGCCCGAGGTCGCAAGATCGAACGCGAACGCGCCGCCGTCGCCCTGCTCCGCCGCCTCGGTCGTCGCCGCGATCCGCACGCCTTCGATCGCGCCGAACGCCCCTTCGACGCCGTCGAGCGTCCCGCGGAACGCGCTGTCGGGCGCGGACGCCCGGCCCGTCGCTTCGAACGACAGCTCCAGTCCAGCCAGCGCCGACAGCCCCGCCAGCCCCGCCAGCGCGTCCGGCTGAGGCGAGCGGGCCTCGCCCCGCAGATCGATCCGGTCCGCGCCCCGATCGATCTGGCCCGCGGCCGACGCGCTGAGCGCCGGTCCCTCCAGTGCGAAGCGCTGAATGTCGATCAACCCCTCGGTCGTCGTCTCGAAATCGAGCGCGACCGACGCGCCGCCCTCGGTCGCCGCCCGCGCCCATTCGGGCGCCGAAGGCCCGGTCTCGATCCGGCCCGACAGCGTCGCGCCGATTGCAGGCGCCCAGCGCACCCGGCCCGAGAGCCGTCCGTCGATGGTCTCCTCCGCCGCCACCGCGGTCGCGACGTCGAGCCCTGCGGCCCCGCCCTCCGCCGTGACGCGCGCGTTGAGCGCCGACGCGCCAGGCGCGCCGATCAGCCGCCCGACCACGCCGCCCGCCGCCTCCGAGGTCTCGAGCGTCAGCGTCAACCGGTCGGCCGCGAAATCGTAATCGCTGTCGAGCGCCGCCTCGAACCGCGGCGCGTCGTCCGTCCGCGCCAACCGCAACCGCGCGGTCTGCTGGTCGCCCGCATCGCTGAACGCGCCCTCGATCCGCGCCACGATCTCTTCGCCCAGAAGCGGCGCGCCGAGCACCGCTTCGCCGATCTCGATCTCTCCGATGCTCAGCGCGATCGGCGGTCGCGGCCAGGCGAATTCGAGCCCCGCCTCCGGATCCTCCGCCGAGGGCGGATCGCCCCGGGTCACCGGCGCTCGCGCGATCTCGAAGCGCTCCGCCGCGACCCGCGGGAACCGCGCCTCGCCGGTCAGCGCCGCGCTCGAATCCCACACGACCGACAACGCCTCCGCCGTCAGCCAAGGCCCCTGGTCGTCACGGATCTCGAGCGAGGCGATGAAGGTCTCGCCGCCGTCCCGGCTCTCGATGCGGCCAAGCTCGATCTCGAACTCGCCGGGCGTGTTCAGCTGCTGGACCGCATAGCGCAGGAGCCCCGCCCAGGAGCCCTCGTCCGACATCTGCGCCGTCGCGGGGCTTCCGCCCCACAGACACAGAAGCGCCGCCGCGAACAACGCGCCGACAAAACGCCCTGCGCTCGATCGAGAGACCCTGCCCGTCATGCTGCGCCCGCTCCTCTCAGAAAGCCTGACCGACGCCGACATAGATCTGGAACGGGTCGTCAATTCGACGCGGATTGATCGGCGCGGCGAGATCCAGGCGGAGCGGTCCGATCGGGCTCTGATAGCGGAACCCGAGACCGACCCCGTATTCGATGCTGCTCTGGCGAAGGCTGAACGCCTCCTCCTCGACGGCGCCGGCCTCGACGAACGGCGCGATCCCGATCGTCTCGGTGATCCGGATCCGCAGCTCGAGCGCAGCGTCGACCGCCGTCAGGCCGCCGCTCGGATCGCCGTCCTCGTCGCGCGGGCCGATGAATCTCGGCGCGAACCCGCGCACCGATCCGCCGCCGCCGGCGAAGGCGCGGCGGTTGGCCGGCACATCCTGCAGCGAGGCCCCGGCGATCGTCTCCGCCCGGCTCCGGAGCGCGACCACGAACCGCGCCGCCTCGTCGAGCCTCTGATAGACCGACCCGCCGATCCGGAGCGCGGTGAAGTTGAACCCCCGATCATCGAGCGCGCCGGTCCAAGGCGTCACGGACAGATCCGCCCGCGCCCCGCGCGTGGGATCGAGCGGATCGTCCGCGCCGTCGTAGCGGATCGACGCGGGGACGCCGGCGAGGTAGCCGAACTCCTCGCCGTCGCCCTCGTCCACCTGGGCGACCTCGAGCGCGAGCCCGAGCGTCCCCGACCAGCGCTCGGAAATCTGTCGCTCCAGACCCACCGTCGCATCCGCGGCGAGGCTCTCGAACACCTCGTTGTCCTCCCGCGTGAAGGCGAGCGAGGCGAGGAAATCCTGCCTGGGCGACCGGAACCGCGGTTTGCGGAGCGCCGCGCTCAAGGACTGCAGCTCAAGCGCGCCAGTCGCCTCCAGTCTCAGCCGCTCCGCGCGCCCGCGCAGGTTGCGATGCTCCCAGAAAGCGCGCGCGCCAGGCCCATCGGCGGTGCTGTAGCGCACGCCGCCGCCGATCGTCCGATGCGGCGCCTCGACCACCGAGAGCTCGGGGCTCGCCGGACCATCGCGCTCCGGCGGCGGGGTCGGCAGGTCGATCTGGGCGGCGCGGAACAGACCCGACCGCGCGAGGTCCCGCTCGATCTGGCGGAGCGCGGGCCTCGACGCCGGCCGCCCCTCGATCTCGTCGAAGAAGCCCTCGACGTAATCCCGCTCGACCGTCTCGAGCCCGTCGATCGCCGGCTCGGCGATCTGCACGTAAGGTCCGGCCTCGATCCGCGACGTCACCCGGAGCGTGTCCGTCTCCAGATCCGCCCGCGCCTCGCGGCCGAGCAGCCGCGCGTACGGCCTGCCCTCGGACTGCAACGCGTCGAGCGCCGCTTTCTCCGCCGCGAGGATGTCGGCGCTTCGGGCGGGTCCCCCGGTCTCAGGCGCAAGCGGCGCGTCGAACGGCCGCGAGCCCTCGGGCGCCGTGATCACGATGTCGAACGCCGCGAGCGTGAAGCGCGGCCCGGCCGCGATCAGAAACCGAACGCGGGGCGGCGCGTCCCCGCTCGCCGGGATCACATCCGCCTCGACCCGCGCCTCGAAATACCCCTCCGAACGGAGGGCCCGCGTCAGCCGGTCCTCGTCGCCGCGGGCGCGCCGCCTGAGCGCGATCTCCGCCGTCTCGGACCCGCGTTGGTCGACCACGATGACGGAGGCCGCTCGGAGCGTTCCAATCACCGCTTCCGGCGGCGCTTCGCCCTCGAATTCAAACTCGACGTCATAGACCTTCGCGGCGGGAAACGGAGAGACGGCGGAGACGAAGCGCTCGAAACGCGAGGGCGCCGGCCCGCCGAGCCCGCTGGAAAGCGGCGCGTCCTCGTCATCGCCGAACGCCGCGCAGCCCGACGCCATCGCGCCGAGCGCCAGCGCGCCGCCGATCCGGGCGCGTCGCCAACACGACCGCCATGCGTATCCCGGCCGATCCCTCATAAGACCGGCGTCTCACGCGAAGGGTTAACAACTCTTAACCAAAGAACGCTTTGGCGGGGCGCGCCGCGGCGACCGCAAAACGATGTGACGCGGGCTCTTCAGGCGACCCGGTTTTCCGCCTATCAAGCGCGCCATGTCGACCCTCTCGATGCGCTGCCACCCGGCCCTGGAGCCGATCCTGCCGAAGCCCGTCCCGGCCGCGCGAGCGTTGCCGGATTGGCTTCGCGCCATGCCCTCGAGCGTCGAGAGCGAGACGCTCGGCGGCCTCGAAATCCGCACGCTCAAACAATGCCCCCCGATCATCGACGCTCTGTCCACGGGCGTTTTGATCCCGCTGGCCGCCGATCTCACCGTTGCGGACGGCGAGCTGTCCTGGGACTGGGACCCGCCCATCCTCCCGGACCAGCTCTTCACCCGCGCCCCGATCGGCGTGCATGCGCCGGAGCAAGCCTCGGGCGCGCCCCTGCCGATCGCCGACCGCTTCGTCCTGAAGTTCATCAACTTCTGGACGATCGAGACTGCGCCCGGCTGGTCGGTGCTGTTCACCCATCCGCTCAACCGAGAGGATCTGCCCTTTCGCACGCTCTCGGGCGTCGTGCAGTGCGATCGCTTCGCGGACGGTTTCGTGCATTTCCCGGCGCTCTGGACCGATCCGGACTTCTCCGGCGTCCTGCCCGCGGGCACGCCCGTCGCTCAGGCGATCGCTTTCCCCCGAGACGCCGGCGGCCTCGATCTGGGGACCTTCGACGCGGACCAGGCCCGCCGCGTGCGCGAGACCCAGACCGCCCTGCAAGACTCCCCCGGCCACTACCGCCGGCTTCGCAAGAGCGCGGACTGAGGGCTCTTCAGGCCTGCGTCGGCTCAACCCCGCCAGATCGGATTGCTCCACGCGCGCTTGCCCTCGACGTCGATCGCCGTAACCCGGAGCCAAGGGCTGTCCGCCACCCGGCCGAGCGGCGCGCGGGCGACGATCCCGGCGTCCCGCGTCTCGAACGTCTCCGCATAGGCCGTCGACGCCGCGCTGCCCGCCCCGCTCACCGTCAGCCGCGCGAGCGGCGGCTGGTCGAGAGGCGCGAGCACGGCCACGCTGTCCGAGCCCACCCGCAGATCCAGAAGCCGCGGACCCTGGCTGCTATAGTTCCGCCCGGCCCGGAGGCTCGCGACCAGCGCCTCCGGCGCCAGGCTCTCGGACTTCACCATCACCCAGCCGCCGAAGCCGTCCTCCGCCTCCATGCCCGTCCCCCGGAAATGCGCATCGTCCGTTGCGCAGGCGTGAAGCCGCCGGTCGGCGCTCAGCAGCAGATCGAGCATAAAGGTTCCGTCCGCCCGATCGCTGTCGACGCTGCAGCCATGATTGTAGATCTCGACCGCATGCGCCGCGCCGATCTCGAGCGCGTCCGCGAGCGTCAGCCCCGACCACTGCGGATGGGCGATCGCGACATAGGCCCCCGCCTCGACGCAGCGCCGAGCCAGATCGGCCGCGCTCTCCTCGCGCGGATCGCCTTCCGCGCCCGGCCAGAGCTCGGGCGCGTAGGACGGCGCGAAATCCGCCGGCAGGCCCACCGCCAGCAGATGCCAGAGCTCGCCGTTCCGCATCCGGCCGGTATGGACCTCCGCCCCGAGCACGGTGGTGAAGGCGTTGGTGCGATAGGGCGCCGTGTCGACGATCGGATAATCGTAGCGACCGACGAAATGATCGGTCAGCGCGAGGAAATCATAGCCGCGTTCGCGATACCGCCGGCAGACCTCCTCCGGATCGAGCCCGCCATCCGACCGGGTCGAATGCGTGTGCAGATTGCCCTTGTAGAACGCCCCCGGCGCAGCGAACGCCTCCGGTTGCGCGCCGTCCGCCGCATCGAGCATGGTTCCCTCCGTCGCCCGTCGCCGATCCGCTCGGCGCTCGCGAAGGGTCTAGACCAAAGCCATGACGCCGACGCGACAGCGCGTCCGTGGACCATCGGATCCATGAGACATCGGAATTGAGCGGAGGAAGGGATGTCGGACGCCGACCGCGCTTTCTGGACCAAACTGGCCCCCGCCCTGGCCGCGGAGGATTGGTCGACCGCCGAGCGCCTGTTGCGCGCCCGAGCGAAAAAGCCGCGCCCCCCCGCCGCGGTTCTGTTCAATCTTGGTCAAGTTCTGCTTCGGTCTGAAAAAGCCGACCAGTCGGGCGCCTGGTATCGCAAAGCGCTGGCTGTCGATCCCAACCACGTCGCCGCCTGGTGCGAATTGGGCGCTTGGTCGGCGGAGCGGGATGATCTCGACGCCGCCATGGAGGCCTTTGATCGCGCCCTGCGGCTCGCCCCCGACGACGCCGACGCGCTCCGCGGTCTGGGCCGCGCCGCGCTCCGCCGAGGCGACTGGGCGACCGCCGAGACCGCGTTCCGACGGTTGCCCGAAGAGGATGCCGAAGCCCGTATGGCGCTCTACCGGATCGCCGCCGAGCAGGACGCGGCCGACCTCGCCGAACGCCGCCGCGCGCTGGCGACCGACCCCGCTCTCAGGCCGGCGCTCCTGAAGACGTTGACCCGCACGGCGCGGGGCCGCCTGCCCCTCCGCCCAAAGGATCTGTAAGGCTCAGCTTTACGTTAGGTCAGCCCTTGACGTAGCCGTCCGCCATCAGCCGTCCCTGATCCGCAAAATAGGCCACGCACGCATCCCGCTGCAGCGCGTCCCGAAACCCGAGCCGGAGCCCGCGCGCGCAGACCAGCAAGAACGGCGACGGCAGATTGAACTCCGAGCGACAGCTGACCTCCTCGAGCCCGGACGGATAGCCCCGGTCGAGCCACTGAAGGCATGCGGCGCGCCGCGCCTCTCGATCCGCGGGACCGGGCGAAGCCCCGCCGTCCGCCCACGCCTGGGAGGGCGGCCCCACCGAAACAGCCATCGTCAGCAACTGGCTGGCGATCACGAAAACGGCGGTCGCGGGGCGAAAACGAGGCCTGTTCATCCCGACAGCCTGACACGCCTTCGTCTTCTGGTTGCAACAAAAACGTCATCGTTTCCCGCCCAGCGCGCGCCTCATACGTCGCAAATCTGCAACGAAAGCGCCGCCGACCTGTCGCGCGATGACGATAATTGATCCGGACAAATTCGAATCCCCATCTTGAGGAGGGAACGATGCGCTTCGATCGCCGTACTATGCTCAAGGCCACCGCGGCCGCCGTCGCGGCCCCGGCCGTGCTCCGCGCCCACGACGCGCTGGCCTCGTCCGGCTCCGTGAAAGTCTTCGCTTGGCAGGACTACGTGCAGCCGAACATCGCCGAGAAGTTCGAGAAGGACACTGGCATCAAGCTCGAGCTGACCACCTTCGGCTCGAACGACGAGGCCGAGTCGACCGTTAAGGCCAACGGCGGCAAGGGCTTCGACCTCGTGTTCCCGTCGATCACCAACTCGACGAACTATGTCGACGACAACGGCGACAGCTACTTCGCCGAAGTGCCGTCCGACGTGAACATCGACGCCGTCATCCCGTCCTTCGTGCGCGACAGCGCCACGCTCGGCGGTCAGTTCGCCGGCAAGCAGATCCTGGTGCCGTTCGACTGGGGCACCGAGGGCGTGACCCTCAACCGCGGCGAACTCGACATCGCCGACCAGGACATCTCCTTCGGCGATCTCTGGCGTCCGGAGGCCAAGGGCAAGGCGGCGTTCCGCCAGAAGTCGGTCATCATGGGCACCGGCCTCTACCTCGACGCCACCGGCGAGGTTCCGTCCAACCGCATGCTCGACGTCTACAAGTCCGAAGAAGACGCCCGCCGCGTCTGGGGCGAGGTGACCAAGTGGATCATCGCCCGCAAGGAAAACTTCGGCGCGTTCTGGAACAACGCCACTGAAGCGACCTCGGCGTTCAAAGAGGCCGGCGCCGTCATCGGCCAGACCTGGGACACCACCGGCCTGCTGCTGAACCGCGAAGACGGCGACTACGTCTATCGCGCGCCGAAAGAGGGCATCATCACCTGGCTCGACAGCTTCGGCATTCTGCGTGAAGCGGAGAACAAGGACCAGGCGGTCGCCTTCATGAACTTCATGCTGCAGCCTGAAATCGGCGGCATGTTCGCCAACAACACCGGCTACAACTCCGCCGTGGCCGGCGCCGCCGACTACGCGTCGGACGAATACAAGCAGCAGTTCAACGAGGTCTACCGCCAGGACGTCCTCGGCAACATGTGGTGGTGGCAGGCCGACACGCCGTTCTTCGCGCCGGTGCGGAACGAGTTCGTCGAGATCATCACCAACGCTTGATCCACGCTTAGGGTCTTCCACACCTCCGCCCCCTCCCCGCCCCGGCGGGGAGGGGTTCGAAACCTGCGACCTCGGCGCCCCCATACGGATGAAGGGACGCGTCGCCGCTCGCGTCCCCCTCCCCGCCCGCGGGGCGAGGCGAGGGGTGGGACCGCCGCCCAACCCCGATCGCGATGGGAGAAGCGACCCATGGAAATGCGCGGCAAGGATGTTGTGCTCGACGGCATGTCGATCACCTATCCGAACGGCTTCACCGCGGTGCGACCCACCGACCTCGCCATCGAAGCGGGCGAGTTCTTCTCGATCCTCGGCCCCTCCGGCTGCGGCAAGACCACGATCCTCCGCGCCGTCTCCGGCTTCGTCGAGCCGAGCGCCGGCCGCATCCTGATCGGCGGCGAAGATCAGGCGGGCCTCGGACCGAACCGCCGCCCGACCGCGCTCATCTTCCAGAACCTCGCGCTGTTCCCGCTGATGTCCGTCTGGGAGAACGTCGCCTTCGGGCTCGAGGCCCGCGGCGTCTCCAAGCGCGACCGGCGCGAAAGGGCGATGGCCCTGCTCGACCTCGTCGCCCTCCGCGGCCAGGAGGACAAGAAGCCGACCGAGCTGTCCGGCGGCCAGCGCCAGCGCGTCGCGATCGCCCGCGCCCTCGCCGTCGAACCCGCCGTTCTGCTGCTCGACGAGCCGCTTTCCGCGCTCGACCTGAAGCTCCGCCAGCACATGCGCGCCGAACTCCGCGACATCCAGAAAAAGACCGGCGTCACCTTCATCTACATCACCCACGACCAGGGCGAGGCGCTGACCATGTCCGACCGCGTCGCGGTGATGAACGCCGGCGTGATCGAGCAGGTCGGCGCCAGCGACGAGGTCTACAGCGCGCCCCGCACCGCCTTCGTCGCGAGCTTCGTCGGCGAGGCCAATGTGTTCCGCGGCAAAGTGGCCGCGCTCGACGGCGAGATGGCCTATGTCGAGACGCCGACCGGCCGTCTTCTCGGCCGAAACCCCGGCGCGCTCGCCATCGGCGCCGACGCCATGCTGTTCGTGCGCCCGGAGCATGTCGGCTTCGCGAACGGCGCCCAGGGCGGCGCCCAGGACGGCGCCCAGGGCTTCGGCAATGTCTTCGACGCCGCGCTCGAGCGCCGCGATCTGGAAGGCCCGTTCGTGAACCTGGTGATGCGCGCCGGCGAGCGGCGCATCGCGATGAACCTGAAGAACGACGGCGCCGCCGCGCCCGCAGCCGACGGTCCGCAGAAGATCGGCTTCTCCTGCGAACAAGCGCTGGTTCTGCCCTCCGGGCCGCTGGCGCAGACCGGCGAGGAGTTGGCCCAGCAATGAGCGGCATGACCGCCAGCTTCGGGCGCGGGCTCGTCGCCTTCTTCACCGGCTGCGTCGCGCTTTGGGCGTTGTTGCTCATCGCCTTCCCGCAGCTCACGATGCTCGACAAATCGCTGCGCCCGCCGGCCCGCGCCCTCGACAGTTCGGTCGCCGAGACCGTGATGCGCGACGCGCGCACCTGCATCTCGGTGCTCGACACGTTCGAGGCCTCCGCGAAACCGAGCGAGCAGCCCGCGACCAGCGGCGGCCTCGGCGTCCCATCCATCGCCAACGCCCCGCGAAGCCGCGCAGGAACGAGCGGCGGCCTCGCCGTCCCCTCGATCGGCGGCTCTCGCGGCGCGGGCGGAGGCCTCGCGGTCCCGTCCATCGGCGGCGGCGCCACGCCAAACGCCGCGACTCCGGACGCGCCGACCCGCGGCTACATCCTGCAATGCGACCGCGCCACCACCGCGACCCGCTTCGTCCGAGATCCGGACGCCGAGCCCGAATCCCTCATAACGGCGTTCGGCCTGCCTGAGTTGCGCGTGGACGACCGCGCCTCCTTCGACGAGCAGCGGGTCCAGGCCCAGGCGGTGATCGACGCCGTCCGCCCGGTCCTCGCCGAGCTGAAGGCGCGCGAGGCGAGCGCCTTGCCCTACTCCCCCCAGAACTTCGCGGTGATCGTCGCCGCCCGCGCCATCCCGCTGTCGCCCGAAACCAAAGCGATCGAGGACGCTCAGCTCTCCAACCAGCTGTTCGACCTTGTCGGTCTGCGCTTCGAGAAGGACGGCGTCGTCCATGTCCGCCTGACGCTGGTCACGCTGCTCCGCACCCTGTTCTTCGCCGCCGCCGCCACCCTGCTGGCGCTGATCGTCTGCTATCCGATCGCTTACAACCTCGCGCTCGCCTCCAGCGGCCGAAAGGCGGTCTGGCTGTTCCTGGCGCTGGTCATCCCGTACGCGATCGTCGAGCTGATGCGGGTCTACGCCTGGGTGTCGCTGGTCGAGACCAACGGCGTGTTCAACCGCGCGCTCGACGCCATCGGCGTGATCGACCTCGAGGCCGGCGAGGCGATCCCGTTCAAGCGCTCGCCGCTGACGATCTTCGTGGTGATCGTCTACACCTACATCTTGTTCATGGTGTTCCCGATGGTGAACGTCATGTCGACGCTCGACCGGAACCAGCTGGAGGCCGGGCGCGATCTCGGCGCCTCGACCTGGCGGCTGCACCGCCGGATCGTGATCCCGCACGCCAAGCCCGGCATCGCCGTCGGCTGCATCACGACTTTCATGCTGGCCGCCGGCGCGTTTTCCGTCCCGCGCATCGTCTCCCGCGGGCTGCAGTCCGAATGGTTCAGTCAGACGATCTACAACAAGTTTTTCGAGTCCGAGAACTCGAATGTCGGCGCCGCCTACAGCTTCGCATTCACGATCCTCTGTTTCGTCATCGTCGCGCTGTTCATGTGGCTGATGCGGGCCAGGCTCAAAGACTTCGTGCGGGCTTAAGGGAGCGACGCCGATGAAGAACGCCGCCTCGACCCTGCTGAACCTCTACACCGCGCTGTTTCTGCTGTTCATGTTCGGCCCGCTGATCCTGATGGTGATCGCGAGCGTGAACGACATCTCGCCGCCCTCGGTGCTCGAGTGGCGCGGGCTCACGGACAAGTGGTACGCCTTCTTCTGGATGCCGGAGAGCGAGCTGCGCGCCGATCCGGTGCTGAGAGCGCTCGATCGCGACCGCTTCGTCGGCTGCTTCCAGAACTCGCTGGTCGTGGCGGCGGCGGTGGTGCCGCTGGCCCTGGTCCTCGGCCTGTCGGGCGCGGTGATGCTGACCCGCTGGCGGTCGCGCTACAACGGCTTCCTCTGGTGGGTGCTGCTGTCGCCGATGCTTGCGCCGGGCATCGTGCTCGGCCTGTCGGCGCTGGTGTTCTGGGGCGCCGTCGGGGTCGATGCGGGGCTTTTCACCATCATCATGGCGCAGGTCACCTTCATCGCGGGCTTCCCGATGCTGATCCTGATGGCGCGGCTGCAGCGCCAACCGATCGAGCAGGAGGAGGCCGCCCTCGACCTCGGCGCGTCGCCGTTCCGGGTGTTCCGGCGAATCACCCTGCCCTTCCTGACGCCGGCGCTGTTGTCCGCCGCGGTGATCGCCGCGCTGGCCTCGATGGAGAACTACAACACCACGATGTTCGCCAAAGGCGGCGCCTGCACCTTCGCGACCGAGATCGGGGCCCTCGCCCGCAATCCGAACGGCCACCCCCCGGTGATCAACGCCGTCGGCGCGGTGATCATCCTCGTCACCGTCCTCGCCGCCATGGCGCATACCCTGTTGGTCCGACAGGAGCGCCGCTGACGGGGCCGGGCCTCAGCCGAACCGCTCGATCGTATCGCGCCAGCGCTGAGGCAGGGTCCCGAAGCGCTCCTCGACAAAACTGTATTGCGGCCGCAGCCACCCCATGGCCCGTCGCCCGAACTCCTCGGGCATTTTCACCTCGACGCCCTTATTGAGCACGCGCCCCATGCGTGGCGGATGCTCCTGGATCCCGAGAAACGCGCAGATCCGGCGAACCGCCTGTTGCTCGCCTTCCGGATCGAACAGCGCCTCGTAGAATTCGTAGTGCAGATCCTCCGCCGGAATGCTGGAGTCCAAATTCTGAACCGAGCGGCGATAGTTGGAACGCTTATCGTCGTCCCCCTCCGTCGCGCGCTCCAGAAACCCGTCGAGCACCTCGGTCGCCCGCGCCACCATCGCCGACGCGGTCCCGTCGGTCTCGCGCCCGGCGATCATCCGCGCCTGCGACCAAAGCCGCGATACCGGATCGCGCATGACGAAGATGAACTTCGACGGCTTCGATCCTTCGTAGATCCGGCGCAGCAACGCCGCCTCGAGCGTGGAATAGGCCGGCGTCGCCTCGCCGACGATCTTCGCCCCACCGGTGTGAAGCTTCAGCAGGTCGACATAGCGCTCGACATCCAGCTCGTTCGTCGCAATCAAATCGAGAAAACGATCCATTTTCTCAAAGTGTTGCGCCATTGGATAATGATTATGCTTGCTGGCGCCTTTCTCTTGCTTCCGAACCGCCGATAATCGCTTTTCCTCGACCCGAAGTGGTAGCTTGTCGAGCTTGCCCTCTTCCCAGAAGTCAAAGTAATGCATTTCCTTGATATTACTCATTCGGCAGTCTGGATGCGACACCAAATACGTAAAAAGCCAGGATGAACCCGCTTTCTGCGCTCCAACGCAATAAACAACAGTCTGCTGTTCCATCTCTTGGCCTTCATAACATACCGTTGCGGAATTCTACGCACAGACATCGGCCCGCAAACAGTGCGGTCGGCGCTGAAGCGACGTTATGACGGTCGCCGCCAACCCGGATTCGCCGCCTCGAGTTGCGAGAACACGAAGTCGCGGTACGCAGCGTAATCCTCATCGCTCACGGTCGAGTTCTCGGGCTTGTAGGACTCCGGCCACCGCCAGGGCTCGACCTCGCCCACCAGCGCTTCATCATAGTGCACATCTTGGTACTCATCGCGCAGCAAATCCAAAGTCCGCGCAATCAGGGCGTCGTTGAATCCGAAATAGCCCTTCATCCCGAATTGCGCATCGGCCGCCGTCAGCGCTCGGTACCGCCCCCGCACATCGATTGCCTGGCCGTGTTCAAGCGTCAAACGCGTCGCCGCCGGGGACAGGCTCTGGTTGACGACGCCGAGATCCGCGTCGGCGCTAGGCGCGCCGAGTCCGACCCGTTCGGCGATACGTCGATAAGTCCCCTCCATACTCGGACCGAACGGCGCCAGCGACACCGAGACCCCGGACTTCTCCGCCTTCTTGCAGTACTTCCTCAGTTCGAGCCGGACATCCAACTTCCGCTCGAAAACAAACTGCTCCAGCGTCCCGGAAAACCGGAACGCTTTTACGTTCTGCGTATACATACTGTTGATCCGATTGACCGGATCCCGAACGACGAAGATGAGCTGGACCTTGTGTCCGTCGGCGCCGGCGAACTCGGCGAGCGAATGATAGATCGCCGGCCGATGCGGGAAGACCTCCGAGGATAGCAGGACGTCTCC
Source organism: Pseudomonadota bacterium (assembly GCA_039819865.1). GTDB lineage: Bacteria > Pseudomonadota > Alphaproteobacteria > Rhodobacterales > Rhodobacteraceae > JBCBRF01. The sequence continues at coordinate 14,117 of JBCBRF010000020.1, forward strand.
CTGTGACAGCGCCTCGCGCAGCGGCTCGCCATAAGGCCCGTTCGGATCGAAGGTGCCAGCGCTGCGCAAAGCCTCCGCAAAGTCATGATGCGCCGCGATGCGGCCCGACCGCCCGAACGCCGGATACTGACATGTCCCGGCCGCCGCCGCCGCGAAGATCCGCTGGCCCAAGGTCGATGCGGTCTTCGAGGGACCGACATGAATAAAAAGCGTCATCGTAGTCTCGTGTTGCCGCGGCGTTCAGCCAAAGTCTTCATAGCCTTAATCGCACTAACGCCGCCTAATCGCAAAATCCACGACGCCCTCGCCGCCCCGAGGATCAGGCGAGACTCCGGGACCCCGGCAACACAGGCGAGGCGCGACTCTTTGGAGACCAGTGGCGCTCCCACGCGATCGGCGAAGGCCCAGCATCTCCCCCCACAAACTACTTCTACAACCCTGAGACCCATGATATTTAACTTAACGACTCTTAAGTCATAGATCTATCAGACTTGGAAGGAGAATCGACCGTGAAGACTGAAGCTGACAAATCCCTTGAGAAGAAATTCGCGCAAGCCTTGTGGCGGACCGAGTGGGATGGTGGCGAAGAGAAAATTAATTCAGAAGCCGCCAAAGAAGCCTGGAAGACAACTCAAAACGACTATTTCAAGCGCGCCCGGTCGGCGATCGGTCAGCTGAAGCGTATGGGCGTAAAGATGGAAGTCTCTTCCGAGTAGAACGGCCGTCAACTCGTCGATGCGCGCGGAGATCCGTCCGCGCGCAGCACTGCCGCCGGAACAAACAAGCCTATCCCTTCTTGGCGTTTCGGTCGCTCGTCCGAATAAGGTCGGAAATCATCAGATCCCGCAGAATGCCGCTGAGCTGAACATTGCGCTCATTGCCGAGCTTCTGCATCCTCCGGTCCCGCGGTTTCTCTAAGTCGGCTTCGAGACCCAGCGCCCCAAACACCGGCGTTAGATAAGTCGGGAAATTGCCGACCGCATCCTCATAGTAGACTTCGATCGGTTTGATCTCGTTCAGCCGGAAGAATCTCCGCCACTGCTCATCTTCGCGGACGAAGTTGCGAACCATCCTCTTCGCTTTTTCCCCATCGAACATCAGGCCAGCATTGTAGTTCTCGTCCTGAACCGCCCGTTTATCCCAAACATCCGTCGCCTCGGCCATAAACTTCGAGACCGCCTGCTCGAAGATATTGGCGCGGCGAATATGCACCCAGACCGCGTTCCGGAAGAACGACGCAAAAGCCGCGCATTCCGGCGCGGCGCTGTTCGGATCAATCATCTGAGAGAGGCGCGGCAGATAATGGAACATCACCTTGTCGAAAAACACGACATCGTCGGCCCGCAGGTCCTCAAGAAGCGCGATCGCGCCGGGCCAGTCCTTCGGCCCATCCTCCGCCGCCAGAACCTTGTGATACAATGCCTCCGACTGGCTTCGTTTCCGCTCCGTCACGTTCTGAAAATCATCGACGATCATCGTCGATCCGCTGCGCTGCGTCGCGCAAAAAATCACCGCGGGCTTCGGATAGGCTTCTGTCATTCACTCGACTTCCGAACTGGTCTGTCTCAACGCTTTCCGAACACGGCGAAGTTGTAAACGTTCAGGGGAACCGCCTCCCCATCGAACCCGAGCACAAGCCGCGTGTTTCTCGCCTTCCGGCCCGCCAGCGCGGCGCTCAGATCATCGCGCGTCACTCGAACATGAAGGAACGAGGCGAACTCGCTCAGACCCATCGAGCCGCACGACACATTGCCCGAGTCGTTTTGCTCGCCCGACCAGAAATTCACGGTGAAGCGTCGCGCCTTTTCGAGTGAGAGCTTCAGCACCCACTCGGTCCAGCGGTAGTCCAGAATGGAGTCGTGCTGCAGCACGAACTCGTAGGTCATCCACTTCATCCAGCGCCCCGTAGGCGTGACGGTGAGACCGTAGGCGCGTTCCTTGTCGCGCTTGTGCAACTCGGACAGCTCGAACGCTTCGAGCCGCGTCGTCATCGCCGCATCCGCCGCGCCGACCTGCAGAAACCCGCTGGCGAGCTCATAGGTCCCGACCGTGATCGGCGTCGACAACCCGTTGGCGCGCAGGGCCGCATAGCCGTTGCCGCCGAGCTCCTCGACCCCCGCCTCGTCGAAGCTCTGCGGCGTCACCACCGCGACGCCGGGGGCCGACATCGCCAGCTGCTCCAGCTCGTCCAGACGACCACGCATCTCCGTGATCAGGGTCAGCATTTCCTTGCGGTTCTTCATTTCCGCCACATCACTTTTGCTATGGGTTTCTTGAGTAAGGTCCCCGCCTGTCGCATCCAGGTCGGAGTCGCGCGCTCCAGCCGATCCGCCCGATCCTTCTCCCAGCGCCAAGCGCGGTAGTAGTGATCTCGCTCCCGATCAAGTCGCATGCTTTCGCGCACCAATCCCAGCACCAGGCCGAGCGACCGATACTTCTCCGGCTCCGCTTCGATCTCCGACAAAACCCGCTCATAGCTGTGGCGTCCGAGAAACTCTTCCGTGTACCAGCGTACATCGAACAGGCGCTTCGAGCCGAGCGCCCGGTAAGCGTGGGGATCCCCGATCTCCCGTACATGCGCTTGAGCGCGATCGAACGAGTTCTCGATATCGCGCATCTTCGCCGCAAAACGATCGAGCCCACCACCCTTCACGACCGACGTCCCACGCCGGCAATAGAAATATAGGCAATCCTCAACCGCTGAATACAGCTGGCAATCCGGGAACAAAAAGCTGTTGCGCAGCGTATCCTCGGTCACCGACAGGCCAACATCGATCTGATTATGCTCAGATCTTCGGCGCCACAGGTCACGCGAGTAAATTTTATTCCAGACCACATTGCGCAACGAACCATTGAAGTACGCTTTTCGCGCCGCATCGCCGTCGTTCGGGCCCGGATGATGGATTGTATTGAAGTGGATCGGTCGACCATCTTCATGCAGTTCGACCGCCTGACACTCTACAATTTCAGCGCCGGTGATCAGAGCTTCGTCGAACAGGATCTCGGCGAAGTTTGGATGGATGTAGTCGTCGCTGTCGATATTCGAGAAATAGAGGCCGTTCGCTGCGTCGGCCGCCGTCGACCGCGCCTGATAGAGCCCGCGATTGCGCTCGTGCTTGAGAACGCGAAAGCGCGGATCCGCCCCCACGGTCTCGCGCACAACCGCAGCGACGTCGCCCGGCGAGGCGTCGTCCACCACCAGGCATTCGAACTCGGTCAAGGTCTGGTTCTGGATGCTCCGGAGGCAGCGTCCGAGCACATCTTCAGTGCCATAGACGGGCACTAAAAAGCTGATCTTCGGCGTCCCCGGCGCACGCAACCGCTCGGGGTTGGTCCAATAGCCGCTCCATTGCTCGCTGAGCGCGACGAGGTCCGGCGCCGGCGCGGCGCGCTCAGCTCTAACCCGACCGTGCGCCGAGATCTCCGTGATCAGCGCGCGCCAGCTCTCCAGCACGCGCCGAACCGAAAACGCCTCCTCAACCAGCGCGCGGGAGGCCGAGCCCATCCGCCGGCGGCGTTCCGGATCCGCCAGCAGAGCGTTCACGCGCGCGGCGAATCCCTCGACATCGCCGAACGGAACCAGATGACCGGTTTCGCCCTCGACGATTTGATCGCGCAGCCCCGGCAAGTCGAAGGCGACCTGGGGCGCCTCGTGCAACGCCGCCTCGAGCAGCACCATCGGCTGCCCCTCGATCTCCGAGGTCATCGCGAACACGGAGGCCTGCGCATAGTGCTCGCCGACCATCCGGCTTCGCCCGACGCAGCGGATATCCGCGTCCTCGAGCCCGTTCACGCGGCGCAGATACCGGTCCCGCGACCAGTCATAGTCGCCGACGATCCGGAGTTGGCAGTCCGGATGCGCGGCCCGGACTTGAGCGTGGGCCTGATAGAGCAGATCCAGCCGCTTCGCCGGCTTGCTGAAATGCGAGATGTTGAGCACCGTCTTGGCGTTCTCGTGTCGGTGCTCGCGTGCGCTGAGCGGCGCCGGGTTCGGGATGTGTCGAACGTTATCCAGATGTTGGCTGAACAGAGCGCGCGCGTCCTCGTTCAGTACTGTGACCGCCGCGAATTTCTGATAGTGCGCATACCGCTCTTCAAACCACTGATCATATCCGTCCAGCCGATCTCGCACGAATTGAAACAGCGGATAGTGATACGCATTGTGTTCGGTCAGGGCGATCTTGAAGCCTTCATCGGCTAGCTCCGACATCTCTCGGACATGATCGGCTTGCCAATGGTAATGATCGAAAATCAGATCGACTGAATATTTTTCGAACGCCGCTCTCAGGTCTTTCTTGGTGTAAGGAACCTCGAAAACCCGAAACTTGTCGGCGTCATAGTGTCGATGAGCGCCCGGTTTGATAAAGACGATGCAATCGAATTCGGCGGCGAGGCCCTCGGCAAGGCACGCGACCACCCGCTCCGCGCCCCCCGCCGACAGGCTGGGGATGACGAAACCGAGCGTCTCGACTTTCGACATCGGCAACCCCCCGCAACCGTCTCTCGCGCGGCCTTATTCCACGCGAAACGGCTCGGGAGAAGCCGCAAAAACAGGATCGCGAAAATCTCAATCGACCGACGCTGAAACGCGGCGCTGCTTCGACGTCTTGCCGATCCCAGGATTGAAACTGTTTGTCGGATCAAGCTGTTCGTAGAACGACGCCAGCGCGGGCTTCGCCGCGTAGAGATGACCGACATTATGCTCCGCCGGATACTCCGCCCCCCGCGCGTCGAGCAGCTCCAGCATTTTCTGCTTCACCGCCGCCGGGTCGGCGCCTTTGCGCACCGCATAATCCTGGTGGAACACATGGCAGAGGAAGTGCCCGTAATAGAGGCGCGCCGTGAGATCCTTCTCGATCTCGGGCGGCAACCTCTCGAACCAGTCGCGATCATTCCGCCGGAGCGCGATGTCGAGCGCCAGGATGTCTTCGACCTCGTCGGGGCGGCAGACGCCGTAGCGCGCCGCCGCGCCGGCCGCCGCGAACCGATGAAGCCCCGCCTTCTTCGCCTCCGCCGCGTCGCACAGAAACCAAGCCTCCGCGCCCGCCACCTCGGTGAGGATGCGTTCCGCGTCCGCCGCGGTTTCGCCCGAGACCTTCAGGATCAAATGGTGCTCATAGCGCTCCCGCCAGGTCAGCAGCCGCTTCGGCAGCGCCTCCGGCAAGAGCCGAGACAGCCCCTGCATGATCCGGTCGGGCAGGTTCTTAGGCAGGAAAGAGACCCTGTTCAGGAAGCCGTCGACATTGCCCTTCAGCTTGAAGATGAAGGGCAGCCAGTCGGTGCCGAGCCAGTGGATCAACAGCAGCGTGTCTTTGCCGTAGACCCGTGCGACGTCGAAGATCTCCCGATGCAGATACTCTGCGCTGACCGGCAGCGGATCGAGTTCCGTCAACAAACGCCGCCGCAGTTCCGCGAAGGCGTCCGTCGAGTTCGAGCCGATATAGTAGGTCTTCTCACCGGTCTCCGCAGGGAAGGTGTCGAGCCGCACCGCGAACACGGCGAGCTTGCCCGCGCAGCCCGACGCCTCGTGGAGCGTCCGCGGATCCGCATTGAACCGCGCCGGGGTCTCCTCGTCGACGGCTCGCACCCGCTCCGCATAGCCGTCGTCAGACGCGCGCCGTTCGGTCGTCTGGATATCCGCGTCCGAGATCTCGCCGCGATCGAGCCGACCAAGGATCTCTTCCGGCGTCTCCCCGAGATCGAGCCCCAGATGATTGATCAGCGCGAGCGCGCCGTCGGTCGTCTTTTGCGCATAGAGCGACAGCTCGGTGTAGACCGGACCGCGGCGCACCAGCGATCCGCCCGAATTGTTGCAGACCCCGCCCATGATCGAGGCGCCGATGCAGGAGGAGCCGATCACGGAATGCGGCTGCCGCCCGAGCGGCGCCAGCATCTTCTCGAGCTTGAACAGCGTGCCGCCCGGATGACTGACGATCTGCTCGCCGTCCTGCAGCAGATGGATCTTGTCGAGCCGGAGCGTGTTGATGACGACGACGTCGCGATCGTACTCGCCCTTCGGCGTCGAGCCTTCGGTCAGACCCGTGTTCGCGGCCTGCATGATGACGATCTTGTCCCGGGCGACCGCGAGCGACAGCACGCGCCAGAGCTCGAGAAGGGAACCCGGTTCGACCGCCGCCTCCGCCTCGCCTTCGCCGGATCGCCAGCCCTTTCGGAACCGGCTAAGCGCGGCCGCGTCGGTGTGCACATGTCGCGGCCCGACGATGCGACGCAATTCCGCGATGAACGAAGTGTCCGCCATGAGCCCGCTTCCGATGAGTCTGGTTGAGGTCGGTTGTCTCCGCGCCGCGCCGGCGATCGCATGCGCCGCCCGCAACCGCCGCATCCTATCGTGCGAAGGGCGTGACCCAAGTCAATCAGGGGCCTCGTCAATGGGGGCGAGCCGCGTCGAAACGCCGGGGGCTCGCGATCGGACCGCCAGAGCGTCCGCGAGGGCCAAATGGCCACGGCGAAGCCGCCGACGCTTGCCCTTTTAGACCTCAGCTTCAATAGTGCCCCGCAACCGTCCCGTGGAAAACCAGTGGGCGGAGGAAACGCGCCGGGGCCATCGGTCTCGGTGCTTAGGGAAAACACTCCGGGAGACCGACACGATGAGATTGCCTCACTTTACGCGCCGCGGCTTCGCGGCCGCGCTCGCAGCCGTTGGCGTCGCCGCCGCCGCCCCGATGGCGGCCCAGGCCGAAGTCGACTTCTCTGGCGAGACGATCGATTGGATCATCCCCTTCTCCGAAGGCGGCGGTTCCGACAAATGGGCGCGCTTCTACGCCCCGCTGCTGTCCGAGGCGCTGCCCGGGCAACCCACCGTCGTCGTGAAGAACATCCCCGGCGCGGGCTCGACGAAGGGCGCGAACCAGTTCGCCGAGCGCGCTGAACCGGACGGCCTCACCATCCTCGGCACCTCAGGCTCGACCCAGTTCCCCTATCTGCTCGACGATCCGCGGGTGAAGTACGAGTACTCGGACTGGAACATCGTGCTCTCCACCGCCACCGGCGGCGTCGCCTACCTGCCGAAGGACCTGGCCGACCGCTGGGCCGCGAACCCGCAGGACGTGATCGACAACGTCAACTTCATCTACGGCAGCCAGGGCGCCACGCGTCTCGACCTGGTCCCGCTCCTCGCCTGGGAGATGCTCGGCCTGAAGGTCGAGCCCGTATTCGGCATCAAAGGCCGGGGCGACGGCCGCCTGATGTTCGAGCGCGGCGAGGCCAACATCGATTACCAGACCTCGTCGGCCTACCTTTCGAACGTGGTCCCTCTGGTCGAGGCCGGCCAAGCCGTGCCGATCATGACCTGGGGCGCGCTCGATGAGGACGGCAATATCGTTCGCGACCCGACCTTCCCGGACGTGCCGACCTTCAAGGAGGTCTACACCCAGGTGAAGGGCCAGGAGCCGTCGGGCGACGCCTGGGACGCCTGGAAGGCGTTCTTCGTCGCGGGCTTCCCGGCGCAGAAGATGGTGTTCCTGCCCAAGGGCACGGATCAAGAGATCATCGACGCCTACACCAAAGCCTTCCAGGCCGTGCTGGCGCGTCCGGACTTCAAGGAAATCTCGCAAGCCCGTCTCGGCGTCTATCCGCAGGGCACCGGCAAGGCCGCTCAAAACGCGCTGACGAGCGGCACCGTCGTCAGCGCCGAGGCCAGGGCCTGGGTCAAGAACTGGCTGAAAGAGCGCTACGGCGTCGAGCTCTGAGAGCGGAACGCCGCTCGGCGGACGCCGGGTTCCTCAAGGAGTGCGGTTGCGTTTGCTGGAACGCGATCGCACCCCTTGGCTGTTCGCTAGCCGCATGGCCTATCCGGACAGCGCGTTCTCCGTCTCCGGATAGCGATCGCACCCCGGCGTCCGCCCCCTTTTTTTGACGATCGGTCACGTCGTCGCGTCCGCGCGCCGGCTCTCGCGCCGACCCGGAGACCGCCATGGACCTTATCGCGACCGCGCTCCCGGCGTTAGGCGAAGCCTTCTCTCTGATCCTGACGCCCACCGCGTTAGGCTACCTGGTCGCGGGCGTCCTGCTCGGCCTCTGCGTCGGCGTGTTTCCGGGTTTGGGCGGCATCGCCGGCCTGTCTCTGGTGCTCCCCTTCATCTACGGCATGGACCCGGTCGCGGGCCTGTCGCTGATGGTCGGTCTGGTGGCGGTGATCCCGACCTCAGACACCTTCGCCTCCGTGCTGCTCGGCATCCCCGGCTCCTCCGCGAGCCAGGCCACCGTGCTCGACGGCTTCCCCCTCTCCAAGAAGGGCCAGGCCGCCCGCGCCCTGTCGGCGGCGTTCGCCTCATCGCTGTTCGGCGGTCTGTTCGGCGCGGCCGTGCTCACGGTCTTCATCCTGATCGCACGCCCGATCGTGCTCGGCTTCGGCGTGCCCGAGCTGTTGCTGCTGACCATCCTCGGCTTCGCCATGGTCGGCGTCCTGGCCGGCCGCAGCCTGTTGAAGGGTCTGATCGCCGTCGGCCTCGGCATGGCGATCGGCTCGATCGGCGAGGCCCCGGCCCAGGGCTCGCCGCGCATGGATTTCGGCCTCTGGTATCTTCAGGACGGCTTCTCTCTGGTGGTGATCGGCCTCGGCATCTTCGCGGTGCCCGAGATCATCACGCTCCTGCGCCAGGACCGCGCGATCTCGGAGAACGCCAAGCTCGGCGCCGGTTGGTGGGACGGCGTCTCGGACTGGTGGCGGAACCGTTGGCTGTCGCTGCGCTGCGCCACCATCGGCGTCATCGTCGGCGTGATCCCCGGGCTCGGCGGCTCGGTCGTCGACTGGATCGCCTACGGCCACGCCGTCCAGACCACCCGCGACCGCTCGCAGTTCGGCAAGGGCGAGATCCGCGGCGTGATCGGGCCCGAGAGCTCCAACAACGCCAAGGAGGGCGGCGGCCTCGTGCCGACCCTGCTGTTCGGGATCCCGGGCTCGGGCTCGATGGCGGTGTTCATCGGCGGCATGATCCTGCTCGGCTATCAGGCCGGGCCGTCGATGATCCGCGCCGAGCTGCCGACCACCTACACCATCGTCTGGTCGCTCGCGCTGGCGAACGTCGTCGGCGCAGGCCTCTGCATCTTCCTCTCGAACCCGATCGCACGGCTCACCACCATCCGCTTCCCGCTGCTGGCGCCGTTCCTTTTCATGATGATCTCGTTCGCGGCCTTCCAGTCGAAGCAGAGCCTCTGGGACCTCGCCGCGCTGACCGCGATCGGCCTCCTTGGCCTCTTCATGCGCCGCTTCGACTGGTCGCGGCCGGCGTTCCTGATCGGCTTCGTGCTCGCCGACCAGGCGGAGGTCTACACCTACCAGGTCACCCAGCTGGCGGCGGCGCGCGTCCGCACCGGCGGCTACGAAGCGATGTTCGGCTATCTCTTGAGCCCGATCTCGATCGCGCTGATCGTCATCATCATCGTCTCCGTCTGGCTCGGCGCTCGACAGGCGGCCGTCATCCACGAGGATGAGCCGCGCGAAGAGACCGGCGGCAAGCGCGCGCCGGTGATTTTCGCCCTGGTCGTGACGGCCTTCCTCGCCCTGGTCTGCATCGACGCGCTCCAGGTCGGCCCGATGACCGACAAGGTCTTCCCGGCGGTCGTCTGCGGCTTCGCCGCGCTCGCGGGCCTGTTCCTCCTTCTGAAGATGCGCCTCGCGCCTGAGACGGATGCCATTTTCGCCGATGGCGAAGCCCAGGGCGCGAGCGATGACGATCGCGGCCTCTGGAGCACGCTCGCCTGGTTTCTGTCGCTGCTCGCCCTGACGGCGATCTTCGGTTTCGTGATCGCGCTCACGGTCTTCTTCCTGACCTTCCTGACGATCCGCGCCCGCACCAGCCCGCCGCTCACCCTGGCGCTGACCGCCGGCGGCGTCGGCTTCATCCTGACGATGGCGGGCGTCCTCAACCGAGACTTCCCGCCTGGCCTGCTGCAAGAGTTCGTCGAGCTCCCCTGGCCGTTCGGAGGCTTCTAGACGATGGCGCGCGCGATCCTGTCCCTGCCGGGCGACGGCGTCGGGCCCGAGATCGTTGCGGCGACGGAAGACGTGCTGCGCGCCGCGGATGCGCGCTTCGGCCTCGGACTGACGCTCGAACGCCGCGAGATCGGCTTCTCCGCGCTCGAAGCCGAGGGCTCGACGATCCCGCCCGCGGTGCTCGAGGCCGCGCGCGCCGCCGACGGCGTCCTGCTCGGTCCGGTCTCCCACAACGCCTATCCGCCGGTGGCCGAAGGCGGCCTTAACCCGTCGGGCGTGCTCCGCCGAGAGCTGGACCTTTACGCCAACATCCGCCCCGCCCGGACCCGGCCCGGCCCCCCGGCGCTCGGCCGCCCGATGGACCTGGTGATCTTCCGCGAAAACACCGAGGGCTTCTACGCCGACCGCACCATGCATGTCGGAACCGGCGAGTTCATGCCGACCCCCGACCTCGCGCTCGCGGTGCGCAAAGTGACGACCCACGGTTCCCGCCGCATCGCCGAAGCCGCCTTCGCGCACGCCGAGACGCGTGCGGGCGGACGCGTGACCGCGATCCACAAGGCCAACGTTCTTCGCGTCTCGGACGGGCTGTTCCTCGAGCAGGTCCGCGCCGTCGCCGCCGAGCATCCGGGCGTCGCCTATGACGAGATGCTGGTCGACGCCGCCGCGGCCCATCTGGTGCGCAATCCCGAGCGCTTCGACGTGATCGTCACCACCAACATGTTCGGCGACATCCTGTCCGACCTCGCCTCCGAGCTCACCGGCGGCCTCGGCCTCGCGGGCTCGCTCAACCGCGGCGACCGGTTCGCGGTCGCCCAGGCCCAGCACGGCTCGGCGCCCGACATCGCCGGCCAAGGGATCGCGAACCCCGTCAGCCTGATCCTGTCCGCCGCCATGCTGCTCCGCCATCTCGGCGCGCCCGAGGCCGCGGCGGCGATCGAGGACGCGGTGACCGAGACCGTCGCGAACCCTGAGACCCGCACCGGAGACATAGGCGGCCAGGCCGACACCGCCGCCGCGACCCGCGCCGTCATCGCTCGATTGGGAGACCCGACGTGAAACAGACCGCGATCCCGTACCTGTTCCTCCGCGGCGGCACCTCCCGCGGCCCATACATGCTTCGCTCCGACCTGCCCGAGGATCGCGAGACGCTCGCCGAGGTGCTGATGGCGGGCATGGGCGCCGGCCACCCGCTCAACATCGACGGCCTCGGCGGCGGCGCCACCGTCACGACCAAAACCGCGATGCTGTCGAAATCGGCGGAGGACGGCGTCGACGTCGACTACTTCTTCGCCCAGGTCGACGTCCTGACCCGAAGCGTCGACTTCAAGCCGACCTGCGGCAACATCCTGAGCGGCGTCGGCCCCGCCGCGATCGAGATGGGTCTGGTTCCGGTCCAGGGCGACGAAACCGTCGTCCGCATCCGCGCCGTGAACACCGGCGCGCTGGTCGAAGCCCGGATCCAGACGCCCGACGCCGCCGTGCGCTACGACGGCGACGCCGCCATCGACGGCGCGCCCGGAACCGCGGCCCCGATCGCACTCAGCTTCTTCGGCGTCGTCGGCTCCGCCACCGGCGCGCTTTTGCCGAGCGGGAACAAGATCGAAGTGATCGACGGTATCGAGGTCACCGGCATGGACGTCGCCATGCCCGTCGCGATCGCCCGCGCCGAGGCCTTCGGCCTGACCGGTTACGAAACCCCGGAGGCGCTCGAGGAGAACAAGGCGTTCTATGAGCGGATGGAGGCGATTCGCCGGGAGGCGGGCCGACGCATGGGCATGGGCGACGTCTCGAACGCCGTGACGCCGAAATTCGCGATCCTCGCTCCGGCGCGCGACGGCGGTCATTTCGCCGCCCGCTATTTCACGCCGATGAGCTGCCACAAGACCATGGCGGTGACCGGCGCACAGTGCCTCGCCGCCTGCGCGCTCACCCCCGGAACCGTCGCCGACGGCCTGGTGACCGACCCGGTTTCTCCGCTCCAGATGTTCATCGAGCACCCCTCCGGCCAAATCGAGGTGCTGATGTCCTTCGAGCGCCAGGGCGACGCGGTGGACGTCCAGGCGGCCGGCCTGACCCGCACCGCCCGCCTGCTCGCCAAGGGCGAGTTCTACGTCCCCGGCGCGGTCTGGACGCCGTGAGGAGGACGAACCTGAGCCGTTCGAACCCCGCTAACGGAAGATCGCCTTAACAAGAACTCACGCCTCGAGCTGTCGGATCGGCGCGCCGGCCTTCCAGGCCGCGATCGCCTCGACCGTCTGGCGGTAGAACACCTGATAGGTCTGGCGCGAGCCGTAGCCGATATGCGGCGTCAGGATCAGCTTGCCCGCATCCATCAGCGCCCGATCCCGGAGCGGATGATCGACCGGCAGCGGCTCCTTGTCGAACACGTCGAGGGCCGCCGCTCCCAGACGCCCGGCCCGCAGCGCCGCCAGCAGCGCCTCCGTATCGACGATCGGACCGCGCGAGGTGTTCACCAGCGCGGCGTCCGGCTTCATCGCCGCCAAAGCCTCGGCGTCGATCAACCCGCGCGTCTGGTCCGACAGCACCAGATGGATCGAGGCGACGTCCGCCTGTCCGAGCAGCGCCGCCAGGCTCTCCGCCCGCTCCACACCGACCTCCGCCGCCCGCGCGTCGTCGAGATTGCGGCTCCAGGCGACCATCCGCATGCCGAACGGCCGCGCCAACCGCGACACCGCGGCGCCGAGCTTGCCGAGACCGATCAACCCCAGCGTCAGCCCGTCGAGATCGCGCCCGAGCCGGTGCTGCCAGCCGCCCTCGCGCACCGAAGTCGTCTCGGCGAACAGCCCCCGCGTCGCCGCCAGGATCAGGCCCATCGCGAGCTGCGCCGTCGCCGGTCCCCGGCTCTCGGTCCCGCAGACCGGGATCCCCCGCGCCGCCGCGGCGGCGACATCGATCGACAGGTTGCGGAGCCCCGACGTCACGATCAGCTTCAACGCGGGCAGCGCGTCGATCAGCGCCGCCGGGAACGGCGTCCGCTCCCGCATCAGGCAGACCACGTCGAACGGCGCGAGCCGCTCGACCAGCGCCTCTCCGCCGATCGTGTCCGAGAACACCACGACCTCGGCGTCGAGCGCGTCCCAGTCCGCCAGCTCCCGCGCGACGCCGAGATAGTCGTCGAGCACCGCGATCTTCAGCCTGTCGCTCATAAGGCCGCCGCCTCCCCTGGTCCGAGACGCAATCGCGTCTTGTAAGCGTTCACGATATGCGTCCGCGCCGCCTGTTCCGCCGCCGCCTCGTCCCGCGCCTCGATGGCGCGCACGATCGCGTCATGCTCAGCGATCGACTCGGGCCCGCGGCCCGGCGCGGCGAGCGTGGTGCCCGAAACGAGCACCAGCGACCGCCGCATCCGATCGAGCATATCGAGCAGATAGCGGTTGTGCGAGGCGTGGTGGAGCTGGCGGTGAAACCGCTTGTTCGCGCGCGCCAGCTCTTGGCCCGATCCATCCTGCGCCGCCAGCGCCGCGTCCGCCGCCACCAGCTCCCGCAGCACCGCGATCTCCGCCGGAGACGCCCGCCGGGCCGCGAGCCGCGCGGCGAAACCCTCCAGCACCTCCCGCAGATCATAGAGCTCGCCGAGCTGGTCATGGTCGAGCGACGCGACCGTGATGCCCCGCCGGCCGTCGCGCTGCGCGAGCCCCACCGACTCGAGGCGACCGAGCGCCTCGCGCACCGGCGTCCGGCTGACCTGGAAGCGCTCCGCAAGCTCGGTCTCGACCAGCCGCGCCCCGGGCGGAAACTCGCCGCGGTCGATCGCGTCGAGCAGCTCGCCGAACAGTCCCGCGTCGCTCCGCCCGCTCATTTCGGCGTTCTCCCCGGCGCGTCGCCCGCCGCCCGCTCCCCGCCGGGCTTCTCGGCGGGCTTCTCGGCGCCGACCCGCATCGCCACAAGCGGCGCGCCGAGAATGACGATGATCACCCGCGCCATATGGATCGTCACCACATAGGCGATGTCCGCGCCAGCGATGATCGCGAGCAGGATCATCTCCCCCTGACCGCCCGGCGCGAAGGCCAGCGCCGCCTCCACGAGCGGCGCCGCGCCGATGCCCGCCACCAACGCCGCGAACCCGACCGCGAGGGCCGCCAGCACCAGGCAGAACCCCGTCGCGGCGAGCACGATGTTGCGAAGCTCATGAGCGGTGACGCCGACATAGTTCACCCCGATGCCGATCCCGATAAAGAACTGCGCGGCGATGATCGCCTCCGCGGGCGGGCGGCCGTGCAGAAAATCCGTCAGGCTCGCGAGCGCCGAAAGCGCCAGCGGCCCGAGGATCGCCGCTCCGAACAGGCCGATCCGCTCCCCGCCCTTCCAGCCGATCCCGGCGCAGGCGAGCATGATCAGGATCTCGATCCAGGGCGTCTCGCTGACCGGCGCGCCCGGCGGCTGATCGAGCGCCACGCCCCAGGCCGCCGTCAGAAGCGCGGGCATGATCGCCACGATCACCAGCACCCGCGTGGCGTGGACCAGCGACAGGGCTCGAACGTCTCCGCCGGCCTCCTGCCCGAACAGGATCATGTCCTGCAGCCCGCCCGGCGCGGCGGCGTAATACGCGGTGACGCGGTCGAACCCGCAGATCCGCCGGAAATAGGGATAGCCGATCCCGATGATCAGCAGCACGAACACCGGGACCAGCGCGAGGCTCGCTGCGAAATCTCCGAGCCGCCCGATCAGCTGGGGCGTGATCGCCGCCCCGGCCGCCACCCCGAGCACCGTGCGCATCGCCGTCGACACCGGCCCCGCGCCCTTGAGGCGGACCCCTGCAAGCGCCGCCGCCAGGCAAGCGAACAGCGGTCCGAGCAGAAAGGGCAGCGGCAGCCCGGCGGCCCAGAACGCTCCCGCGCCCAGTCCCGCAATCCCGAAAGTGATGGCTCGTTCGCGCATGATCTCGATCCTTGCCATTCTGTATACAGTTGGATACAGAAAAACCGCAAGCGACCTTCGAGCCGCAGGCCCCCGCGCGCTCGGGAATCGCTTGAAGGACGGAGACTGAGACGCGAGCCCTGGGGACGAGCAGCCATGACGGATGCGCGCCGAACCTATGACGTGCTGATCGCGGGCGGCGGCAACGCCGCGCTCTGCGCCGCGATCGCCGCCGCCGAACAGGGCGCCCGCGTGCTGATCTGCGAGGCCGCGCCGAAGGGCTTTCGCGGCGGCAACTCGCGCCACACGCGAAACCTGCGCATGGCCCATGACGCGCCGACCGACGTCCTGACCGAGAGCTACTCCGAGCAGGAGTATTTCGAGGACCTGATGCGCGTGACCGCGGGCAAGACCAACGAAACCCTCGCCAAGCTCGCCATCGCGGAATCGAAGCACATCGCCGACTGGATGGCCGCCCGCGGCGTCCGCTTTCAGCGCTCCCTCGGCGGCACCCTCTCCCTGTCCCGCACCAACCCCTTCTTCCTCGGCGGCGGCAAGGCGCTGATGAACGCCCATTATCTGCGCGCCGAGGCGCTCGGCGTGGAGGTTCGCTACGACACCGAGATCGTCGGCCTCGACCTGGAGGACGGCTTCTTCAAGGGCGCGGAGCTACGGTCCCGCGGCTTCAAGGACCATGTCGAGGCCCGCGCCTTCGTCGCCGCCGCGGGCGGCTTCCAGGCCAATCTCGATTGGCTGGAGGAGGCCTGGGGGCCAGCCGCCCGGAACTTCAAGATCCGCGGCACGCCCTACGCCAAGGGCGGCCTCCTCAAACTGATGATCGAGCACGGCTTGGCCAAGATCGGCGAGACCGACCAGTGCCACGCGGTGGCCATCGACGCCCGCGCCCCCGATTTCGACGGCGGCATCGCCACCCGTCTCGACTGCGTGCCCTTCTCGATCGTCGTGAACCGCGACGCCGACCGCTTCTACGACGAGGGCGAGGATTTCTGGCCGAAGCGCTACGCGATCTGGGGTCGCCTGGTCGCCAAGCAGCCCGACCAGATCGGCTACGCCATCCTCGACAGCCGCGCGCTCGAGCTGTTCATGCCCTCGATCTTCCCGCCCGAGATGTCCGACGCCCTCGAGGGTCTGGCCGACAAGCTGTCCCTCGATCCCGCGGCGCTTCGCCGGACGGTGGACGCTTTCAACGCCGCCTGCGCCGCCGACGAGGATGTCGAGCCGGCGATCCATGACGGCCGCCGCACCACGGGCCTCGCGCCGGACAAGACCAACTGGGCCCGCCCGATCGCGGTCCCCCCGTTCTACGGCTACCCGCTCCGGCCGGGCATCACCTTCACCTATCTGGGCGTCGAGGTCGGCGAGGACGCCAAGGTCGCGATGGCCGACGGCCGGCCCACGGCCAACATCTGGGCCGCGGGCGAGATCATGGCCGGCAACATCCTCGGCCAGGGCTATCTGGCCGGCATCGGCATGACCATCGGCTCGGTCTTCGGCAAGATCGCGGGCGAGCAGGCGGGGCGGTATGGCCGGAACTGAGCGCCCCATGGCCGTCGCCAGCTTTGACGCCGCCGCCGATCCGGACGCCCAGCCGCTCGCCGAGACCCCGGCGATCGCCGAGGCCCGGCGGACCATGGAGATCTGCAACGCCTGCCGCTATTGCGAGGGCTACTGCCCGGTCTTCCCGGCGATGGAGCGCCGCCGCCAGTTCTCCGTTCTCGATCTCGGCCACCTCGCCAACCTCTGCCACAACTGCAAGGGCTGCTGGTACGCCTGCCAATACGCCCCGCCCCACGAGTTCGGGCTGAACCTGCCAAAGGCGTTCGCCGAGGTCCGCACCGAGTCCTACGCCCAGTTCGCCTGGCCAAGCGGCTTCGGAAAATACTTCGAGAACAACGGCTTGTGGGTGTCGCTGCTCACCGCCGCCGTCCTGTCGGCGACCCTGATCGCCTCCGCGCTGATGATCTCGGCCGAGACCATGACCGCCGTGCATCGCGGCGAAGGCGCTTTCTACGCGATCTTCCCGCACGAGGTCATGGTCCTCCTCGGCGGTCTGACCTTCGGCTGGGCGGTGGTCGCGATGACCGTCGGCGCCGTGCGGTACTGGCGCGCCTGCGGCGCTTCCGGCGTTCGGCCGGGCCATGTGCTGCAGGCGCTGAAGGAGGCCGGGACGACTCGCCATCTCGGCGGCGCGGGCGACGGCTGCAACGACATCGACGAGCGCTTCGGCGTCGGCCGCAAGCACATGCATCTGGCGACGATGTGGGGCTTCCTGCTCTGCTTCGCGGCGACCACTTCCGGCACGCTGATCCACTACGGGCTAGGCTGGTACTCGCCCTACCCCTGGTGGGCCCCGCCGGTCGTCCTCGGGACTGTCGGCGGCGTGCTCCTGACGATCGGGACGACCGGCCTGTTCGCGCTCAAGATCCAGGCCGACCGCGAGCCCGCGGACACCCGGCGCTACGGCATGGACTACGCCTTCCTGGCGCTGCTGAACCTCTCCGCCGTCACGGGCCTCGCGCTTCTTTTCTTCCGGCACACCTCCGCGATGGGCTGGCTTCTGGCGATCCATCTCGGCGTCGTCCTCGCTCTGTTCCTGTCTCTGCCCTACGGCAAGTTCGTCCACGGGATCTACCGCACCATGGCCCTCGTCCGGGACGTCGCCGAGCGCGAGAAACACGGCTTCTGAACCCCGACAGCGATAGGGAGCCTCTCCATGCGCGTCGCCGCCGAGACCCTGAAGACCGTCGTCGCCGACTGCGCCGAACGCCTGGGCCTGAGCGGCCCCGACGCGGCGCTGCTCGCGGACACGCTGGTCCAGGCCAACCTCTGGGGCCACCCGTCCCACGGCGTGATGCGGCTGTTCTGGTATGCGGCCCGCTTCAAGTCCGGCGCGATCCGACTCGACGCGCCGATCGAGCGGATCGCCGACGCCGGAGCGCTCGCCGTCCTCGAAGGCCATGACGGGATCGGCCAGCGAATCGCCGCCGACGCCATGGACCTCGCCATCGAGAAAGCCGGAGCCCACGGCGTCGGCGCCGTCGCGGTCCGGAACTCAGGCCATTTCGGCACGGCGATGTACTTCACCCGACGCGCCGCCAAGGCCGGCTGCATCGGCTTCCTGTCGACCAATTCAAGCCCGGCGATGCCGCCCTTCGGCGGCAAGGAGAAGCGGATCGGCGCCACCCCCTGGTCGCTCGCCGCGCCCGCCGGCCGCTATCCGACCCTGATGCTCGACATCTCGAACACCAGCGTCGCCCGCGGCAAGCTCCACGACGCCAAGGCCCGCGGGCGCGAGATCCCGCCCGGCTGGGCGATCGACGCCGACGGCGCGCCGACCACCGACCCCGCCGCCGGCATCCTCGGCGCGATCCTGCCGATGGCCGGCCACAAGGGCTACGGCGTCGCGGTGATGATGGACGTGCTCTCCGGCATCCTTGCGGGCGGCGGCTTCGGTGGCCAGGTCGTCGGCCCTTTCGCGCCCGAAGGCGCCAGCCGCGCCGGTCACTTCGCCTTCGCCATCGACATCGCCGCCTGCCGTCCTTCCCCGTCATCCCCTGTTCGCTCACACGCCTGGAGGCGGCTTGGGCCGACTCAACTCGCGGTTGAACTCCAC
>JBCBRF010000021.1:0-31993 GCA_039819865.1 Pseudomonadota bacterium
GGCCTCCGGGTCATGGCCTCCGCCGAGTTCGAGGCCTGGATCGTCGCGGCGGTCGCCTTGGCGGTCGGCTTGTTGACGATCTACTCCATGACGAAGATCTGGGCGGGCGCGTTCTGGGCGCCGCATCCGGACGGGACGGAGCCGAGTATCGCCGCGCTTTCCCCGATCGGACGGTTCGCGCTGCTGTCGCCGATCGCGGCTTTGGCCTGCCTGACGATCGCGATCGGCCTGGCGCCCGAGCCCTTCGTGCAGTTCGCCGAGACCGCGGCGGCGCAGCTGCTCGACCCGACGGCCTATGTCGCGGCAGTGCTGGAGCGTGCGCCATGAGAGAGATCGGGCTGAACGCGCTTATCGCCATCGCTTTCGCGTGGGCGTTTGAGTGGATGTCGCCGCTCGGGCTCGGTATCGGCGCGGCGGTCGGCTTCGTCGTCGTGGGCTTCGGGCAGGCGGCCCTCGGCGAGACTTGGTATCTGCGTCGAGCGCGGGCTTGGGTCCGGCTGATCGTGATGTTCCACTACGAGTTGATCGTCTCCAGCGTCGACGTCGCGGTCGACGTCCTCACGCCGCGGCACCGGGCGAACCCCGCGATCATCGACGTGCCGCTCGACGTGAAAAGCGATCTCGGAATCCTCTTGGTCTCCAATCTGATTTCGCTGACGCCCGGGACTCTGAGCCTCGACATCAGCGAGGACCGTCGCACGCTGCGGGTCCACGCGATGTTCGCCGATGACCCGGACGCGCTATGCAAGAGCCTCAAATCCGGCATGGAGAGCTGGGTGATCGACGCCGTGGAGGGCGCCTGATGTCTCAACTTGTGGCGGTATCGCTCGAGATCGCCTTTGTCCTGGTGGTCCTGTCCATCGTCCTCGCCTTTATCCGTCTGGCGCTCGGCCCCAGCTTGCCGGACCGGGTGGTCGCGCTCGATATGATGACGGTCGCTCTGGTCGCCTTCTGTGGGCTGGCGGCGATCCGCTTCGACGCGCCGGCGTTTCTCGATGTGGCGGTGGTTCTGGCGCTGGTCGGTTTCCTGGCAACCGTCGCATTGGCGCGGTTCGCCGAGCGGAACCGGTACCGGGCTCGAAAGACCAAGGAGAAGGCATGAGCGACATCGTCCTAAGTGTACTCCTGGTCGCGAGCGGCGTTTTCGCTTTGATCGGCGGTCTGGGCGTTCTTCGCTTGCCCGACGTGCTGATCCGCATGCATGCGTCCACGAAAATCGGAACGCTGGCCTGTGGTCTCGTCATGGCGGCGACCGCTCTCCATTTCGGCTCGACCGACAGCGTGATGAAAGCTGTCGTCATCGTCTTGTTCTTGTTTTTGACGGCGCCCATCGCGGCCCACATGATTGGCCGGGCCGCCGTCAACACCGGCGTTCCGTTGTGGCGCATCAAGCCTGACGTCGACGGCGATGCGCCCTCGAAAGGCGAGTGACCCGACGACACGGCGCGGCGTCGTTTTCGCGCCATCGAAGGAAACTGCGGAACCCGAACGCTTTACCGGCGCTTGCGAACTGTCGGCCGAAGACCCGCCTCACCGAACCCGCCCCTCGGCGACAAGCTCTTGTGGAAGCGCTGTGGCGGAGAGTGAGGGAGAAACTTCGAACTCGACGCCAAAAGCGCGACTGCGCGTCGGCCGGTCGGGCCGCCTCATCGGAGCCGCGAGCGAAGCGAGTTAGCGTGAGATCGATAAGGTGGCGGTCCCGGCGGGATTCGAACCTGCGACCTGCCGCTTAGGAGGCGGCTGCTCTATCCTGCTGAGCTACGGGACCGTCGCGCGTTCATAGGCCGCCGGCGCGCCGCTCACAACCGCTCGCGCCGCTGGAAAGCCACGCGCGGCCCGCTTCGCAAGGCCCGGCCGCGTCACGCGGACGTGAAACGGGTTGCCCCCTCCCGACGACGCTTACATCCTTGAGCGGAACCAAAGCGGTCGAACGGGCTTTGCCACGCGTGCGGCCGACCACGACCGTCCGGGTGAAGCGAGACTCCATGACGATTTCAACTGTGACGACCTCGTCAAAGACTTCGATGCGCGGGCGCCGCCCGTTGCGCCTCGCCGCCGCGCTCGGCGCGCTCTGCCTGCTCGGCGCGCTCGCCGGTTGCGCCCAGACCGTGAACCCGGCCACTGGCGCGCGGCAGATGACCTCGATCTCGCCGGCCGAGGAACAGCGGCTCGGCGACAGCCAGCATCCGAAAATCCTCGCGCGCTACGGCGGCGCGTATCGGGATGCGAAGGTCTCCGGCTATATCGCCCAGATTGGCGGCCGCCTCGCGGCGAACTCGGAGCTGCCGCGCCAGAAATGGACCTTCACGGTGCTCGACACGCCGACCGTGAACGCCTTCGCGGTGCCTGGCGGCTATGTCTACATCACCCGCGGCATGCTCGCGATCGCCAATGACGAGGCGGAGGTGGCCGCCGTGCTCGGCCACGAGATCGGCCACGTCACCGCCCGCCACACCGCCCAGCGTCTGACCCAAGCCCAGACCGTCAACGTCGTCGGCCTGCTCGCCACCATCGGCGCCGCCGCCGCGGGGGTCGACACCGGCGCCGTCGGCCAGGTGGCGGGCCTCGCCGGGCGCGGCGCGCTGGCGAGCTTCTCCCGCGAGCAGGAGCTCGAAGCCGACCAACTCGGCATCCGCTACATCTCGCGCGCGGGCTATGACGGCCGCGGCCAGGCGGATGTTTTGCGCGCGCTCGACCGCGAGCGTCAGTTGAGGGCCAAGCGCTCGGGCGGCTCGGCTTCCAGCGTCGGCTTCTTCTCGACCCACCCCGCCACGCCGCAGCGCGTCCGGGCCGCGGAGGCGATCGCCGCCCGAACGCCCGGAGCACCGGCCGCCGACGCCCGCCGGCGCGACGCTTTTCTGAACGCGATCAACGGCATGGCCTATGGCGGCGGCGACAAGGAGGGCTATGTCCGCGGGCGCGACTTCGTCCATCCGCAGCTCCGCTTCCGCTTCCGTGCGCCGCCCGGATACACGCTGACCAACAGCTCCGCCGCGGTCACCGCCGCCGCCGACGGCGGCCGCCGCGTGATTTTCTCGGGCGCTCCGGCGAACGGCCGCGGTCCGCTCGCCTATATCCGAGACGACTGGGCCCGCAGCTTGAGCCGTCAGGCGCGCACCGGCCCGCTGCGCGCGCTCGAATCCATCACGATCAACGGCCTGCCCGCGGCGACCGCACGGATGGCCGTGGCGGGCCGCTCGGGGACCTTCGACGCGCGTCTGGTCGCGATCCGCGACGGCGACCGCTTCTACCGCTTCCTCGCCCTCGCGCCGGCGCGCGCCGCGGACCGCGAACAAGCGCGCTTCCAGGCCATGGCGAGGAGCTTCCGCAAGCTGACCGCGGCCGAGGCGCGTCGCGGCGGCGGGCGGCGGATCCGTGTGGTCCGGGTGCGCTCGGGCGACACGCCGGAGCGCCTCGCCCGCCGCATGACGGTCGATAGCCTGCCGCTCGAGACCTTCCGCGCCCTGAACGGCCTCGCGCCCGGACAGCCGCTCCGCGCCGGCCAGCGGGTCAAGCTCGTGGTCGGCGGGTGACCTTTTCCTGTCCGACGCCGTCCCCGGCCGCGCCACCGACGGGCCGCCCGCGCAGCCGGACGGAGCGGCGCGCCTGGGCGCTCCTGCTGATCGCCGTGCTCGCCGGCTGTGCGGGCGGCCCGGCCGCTCAAAGGACTGCGTCCAGCTCCGCGCCTCAGAGCTCCGAGCCCCAAGATCAGACGGCGCGCGCCGGCGCGCCGGCGCCAAGCATTTCGGAGCCAAGCAGGTCGGCGCCAAGCAGGTCGGCGCCAAGCCCCCCCCAAGTAAGCGCGCCTCCGACGAGCGCGCCGCCGTCGAACCCGCCAAGCCCCGAGGAACTCGCCGCCGCCCGCCGCGTCGGAGCCGAGATCCACCCGCGGATCCTGGCGCGCTATGGCGGCGCGCTCGACGATCCCCGCGCGGCCGCCTACGTCTCGACCATCGGACGGCGTCTGATCGACGCCAGCGCGCTCCGCGCCTCAGATCGCTGGACCTTCACGATCCTAGACACCGGCGAGGTCAACGCCTTCGCCTCCCCTGGCGGCTATGTCTACGTCACCCGCGGCCTGCTGACGCTCGCGAACAAGGAGGACGACGTCGCCGCCGTGCTGGGTCACGAACTCGGCCATATCGAGAGCCGCCACGCAGAACAGCGCTTGGAGCTTATGCGCCGCGTCGGCGAGATCCGCACCGAGGCCGAGGCCCAGGCCCGCAGCGAGGGCGTCGATCTGGAGGATCTGGAGCGCGACTTCCGTCAGATCTCGCAGGTCTTCCTCGCCCGCTTTACGCAAGACCAGGAGCTTGAAGCCGACTCCGACGGCATCGAAATCGCCGCGCTCGCAGGCTATGAGCCGATCGGCCAGGCCCGCATGCTGGAGCGCATGCAGGCCCAGAGCGAGATCGAGGCCCGCGCCGTCGGCGCCGCCGCCGCCTCGCGCCGGATGCGCTTCCTGTCGACCCATCCGGCCACGCCCGAGCGCCTCGAGCGCGCGCGGCGGATCGCGGCGGAGACGCCGACGGGACCCCGGGTCCGTCGCGCGGACGCCCATCTGGACGCCGTCGACGGCCTCATCTTCGGCGATGACGAGAGCCAAGGCTTCGTCCGCGGCCGCGACTTCGTGCATCCGGAACTCGGTTTCCGGTTCAAGGCCCCGCCCGGCTATCGCCTGTCGAACAGCGCCCGCGAGGTCGTCGCGCGACATCCGCAAGGCCGGGTGATCGTGTTCGACGGCCGACCAAAAAACGGGATGTCCCTCTCAGAGTTCATCCGCGGTCCCTGGAGCGCGGAGCTGCGGGCGCGGTTCGCGGGCCTCGGCGCGCTCAGCCCGATCGAGCGCGGGTCGAACCAGGATTTCCAGAGCCGTCGCGCCGCCGCGCCCGTGCAAGTCGAGGGCGGCGTGGGCCGGGTTCAGATCGTCGCATTCGACGCCGGCGACACGATCTATCGCTTGACCGCCCTCTCCTCCGATCGCCAAGCGGCGACGGCGGCGGCGGAGCTTGAAGTGATGAGCCGCTCGTTTCGGAGACTGACCGACGGCGAGCCCACCGGCGCGCGCCCCGATCGCCTGCGCGTCGTCACGGTCCGTCCCGGAGACACCGTCGACACGCTCGCGGCGCGGCTGCCCTACGCCCGCCTGAAGACCGAAAGGTTTCGCGTGTTGAACGGTCTCGGCCTGCTGGATCGCGTGAGGCCCGGCATGCGCGTGAAACTGATCGAGCGGTTCTGATCGCACGCCGAGGACCGCGAAGAACCACCCGCTCGATCACCGCCTCTCGACCCGGGACCGCAGCCGCCAGCCGTCCGAAAAAAAGGGACGGCCATACGGACGCCCCAGGGTCGGGATGAAACGAGAGGATCCGAGCGACCGTCGTCAGCTCGCCGCCAGCTCTCCGGCGGCCGAACCGACCTGCCCTTCGAGCGCGTTCCGCATCTTCTTGAGCGCCTGCGCCTCCAGCTGGCGAACGCGCTCTTTCGACAGCCCGAGCTCCTGCCCGAGCGCCTCGAGCGTCCGCGGGGTGTCGATCAGCTTGCGCTCGCGAATGATCAGGCGCTCGCGATCCGTCAGCACGCCCATCGCGTCCACGATCCACTGCCGCGCCCGCGCCATATCGCTCTTCTGCGCAGTGGCGACGTCCGGCGTGTCGCCCTCATCCTCAAGGGTCTCCATCCACTCCCGCCCCTCTTCGCCGGTCTGGGTGGCGTTGAGCGAGAAATCCGGCCCCGCGAGCCGCGCCTCCATCATCTCGACGTCGCGCAGCGGCGCGCCGACCTCCTCGGAGATCTTGATCCGCGCCTCGAGCGGGATCCCATCGGAAAAATCCATATTCATCTCGCGCTCGATCCGGGCGCGGACGCGGCGCATGTTGAAGAACAACGCCTTCTGGCTGGAGGTCGAGCCCGTCCGAACCATCGACCAGTTGCGCATCACATAGTCCTGGATCGATGCTTTGATCCACCAGACCGCATAGGTCGAGAACCGCACGCCGCGATCGGGATCGAACTTCGACGCCGCCTTCATCAGGCCGACGCCCGCTTCCTGGACCAGATCGTTCATGGACGCGCCGTAGCGCCGATACTTCGCCGCCATCGCGATCGCGAGGCGCATATAGGCGGTGACCAGCCGGTGCAGCGCCTTTTCATCGCCCTCGTCCCGCCAGGCCCGCGCCAGCGCGAGCTCCGTCTCGGCGTCCAGAAGCTCCGCCTTCATCGCAGAGTTCATCACACGCCGATGGGCGGTTTCAGCCGTGTCCTGCATGGCCATGTCGCGCTCCCGAACCATGTTTTTTCTGCTTCCAGTGGACTTACGCGCCGAGTGGCCTAGCGGTTCACTCCCCGAGGCGGTTTCTTGACCGAAAACTCAAGATTCCGCCCCAATCGTTAATGAGTTTTTCATGGAAACTATTCCGGCAGAGCAACGGACGCTTGTTCTGGGCGGCGCCCGGTCCGGCAAGAGCGCCCACGCGGAGCGCCGCGCGCGAGAGACCGGTCGCGCGCGCGTCTACATCGCGACCGCCGAGGCCTGGGACGAAGAGATGCGCGAGCGGATCGCCCGCCATCGGGCCGACCGCGGCGCGGGCTGGACCACGGTGGAGGCGCCGCATGATCTGGTCGAGACGATCACGACCTGGACCGACCCTGCGCGCTGCGTCCTCGTCGACTGCCTGACCCTGTGGCTCAGCAACCGACTGCTCGCCGAGGCCGATCTGGAGAAAGAAACCGACGCGCTCTGCGCCGCGATCGAGGCGGCGACCGGCCCTCTGATCTGCGTCAGCAACGAGGTCGGGCTCGGCCTGGTGCCCGAGACGCCTCTCGGTCGGCGGTTTCGGGACGCCCAGGGCCGCGTGAACCAGCGGGTGGCCGAGATCTCGGACCGCGTCGAGTTCGTCGCCGCCGGTCTGCCGCTGGTGTTGAAAGGTAAGACATGAGCGCGGTCCCACGGCCGGAAACCGACTGGTGGTGGATCCGGCACGCGCCCGTGCCGAACGCTCCGCCCTTTCTCGGCTGGCGCGACCCGCCGGCGGACCTCGACCACCCCGCGGCGTGCGCCGCGCTGCGGCGCCGGTTGCCGCCCGAGGCGACTTGGCTAGCCTCCGATCTACGACGCGCGGTCCAGACCGCCGAGGCGCTCGCCGACGCTCTTCCGCTGCGATGCGATCCCGCGCTCCGCGAACAGAGTTTCGGCGCCTGGGAGCGCGAGGAGCCGACGCAATCGACGCTCGACGCCTTCTGGCGCGCCCCGGCGACGAGCCGGCCGCCGGAGGGCGAGAGCTTCGCCGATCTGTGCGCCCGCGTCGCGCGCTTCATCGACGACCGCTCCCGACCCGGATCGATCGTCGCCGTCGCCCATGCCGGCGTGATCCGCGCGGCGGCGGCGCATGCGCTCGGCCTGCCGCCCGAACGCGCCCTCTCGCTCTCGGTGGATCCCTTGTCGATCACCCGGCTGACCTGGTTCGGCCCGCCGGACGATCGCGGCTTCGGTGGCGGCTGGGCGGTGCGGACGCTGAACCAGCCCTTTCTCTAGGCCCGGAGCTTAGCTCTCGGCGGGCTTCGAGCCCGCCGCCGCCTCATCCTGATCGATCTCCGCGAAGCAGACGCGGCCGACGCCCATGCGGATCAGGCCGATCTCGCGCGCGGCGGCGCCGGACAGATCGATCACCCGACCAGGTGTGAACGGCCCGCGATCATTGATCCGGACCACCACCTCCTCGCCGGTCTGCTCGAGCCGCACCCGCAGCATCGTGCCGAACGGCAGCGTCTTATGCGCCGCCGTCATCTCCGCCGGATTGTAAGGTTCGCCGCTCGCCGTCGCGTTCCCGGCGAGGCTCTGGGCGTAATAGGAGGCCTTGCCGCAATCTTTCGCAGCGGCGACGCCCGCGCTCAGCAGGACCGCGGCGGCGGTCGTTCCGGCGACGCGCCAAGCCTTGGATTTGGACATGGCCTTGGCGATAGTTTTAGCGATCTTGGTCATCTGACTTCCCCTGACGCTGGCGCCGCCCACCGAGCGGCTGGATCCGGCTCCCACCCCGAATGAGCGGACCGAAGCCCGATTCGGTCCCGGCGCGATGCGATCCCGGTCACATCCCGCGCGAGTCGCCGCGATCACGCGGCCGAATCGGGATAGCCCACAGCGACCAGATACAGTCCGTCCGGCGGCGCCACCGGTCCACAGGCGGCGCGATCGGCCGCCGCCAGCGCCTCCGCCACCCTCTCAGGCGGCCACTTCCCCGCCCCGACCCGCTCCAACGTGCCGACGATGCTCCGCACCTGATTGTGCAAAAAGCTCCGCGCCCGCAGCCGAAACGCCGCGCCCTCCGCCGTCGCCTCGACCTCGACGGCGTCGAGCGTCTTCACCGGCGACTGCGCCTGGCACTGGGCGGAGCGGAAGGTGGTGAAGTCATGCCGTCCGACCAGATGCGCCGCGCCGGCCGCCATCGCCGCGACGTCGAGCCCATGCCCGACCCGCCAGGCCCGCCCCCGCTCGAGCGTCAACGGGGCCCGCCGCACCGCGATCCGGTAAAGATAGCGCCGCTCGACCGCGTCGAACCGCGCATGGAACGCCGGATCCGCGACCTCCGCCCCGATCACCCCGATCGGCGCGGGCTTCAGATGGTGGTTGAGCGCCTCGGACAGCCGAAACGGCGCCCAGTCCCGCTCGAGATCGACATGCGCCGCCTGGCCGAGCGCATGGACCCCCGCATCGGTCCGCCCGGCGCCGGTCACCGCCGGCCCGCCGCCCTCGCCGTCGCCCCGCTCCCCGAGCCTGGCGAGCGCCCGCTCCAGATCGCCTTGCACCGACCGGCCGACATCCTGGCGCTGCCAGCCGACGAACGGGCCGCCGTCGTAATCGAGAGTGAGCTTGTATCGGGGCATCGGCGGGATTTCGTTAGTCTCAGAGGAGGCTTCTGGCGATCGGCGGGGGAACCCGCGATATAGCTCTCGAACCCATAGCCCCGTCGACGGGGCCGAGACGAGGCCGAGCAGGGCGAGGGCGAAGAGAGTGCAGTGGGCCGATGACCTGACCCGATGGTTCGAGGACGCGCAAGCCGGCGTCGGCCGCGCGTTCGAGCCGACCCTGCGTCTCGGCGTCACCGGGCTCAGCCGCGCCGGCAAGACCATCTTCATCACCTCGCTCGTCGCCAATCTGCTGGCGCGCGGCCGGATGAAGGGCCTTGTCGCCGAGCGCGAGGGCCGGATCCTGGCCGCGATGCTCGCCCCCTCGCCGGACCGCGAAGCCCCGCGCTTCGACTTCGAGCGCTGCCGCGACGCGCTCTACGCCGCCGAGCCCTCCTGGCCCGAGAGCACCCGCTCGATCTCCCAGCTCCGCCTTTCGATCCGCTATCGCCCCGGCGGTTTCCTCGGCCAGCTCTCGGGCGCCCTGACCGGCGACGCGGCGCTCCATCTCGACATCATCGACTACCCGGGCGAGTGGCTGCTCGATCTCGCCCTGCTGCCGCAGAGCTACGCCGCCTGGTCCGAGGCGACGCTCGCGACCGCGGAGGCGCGCCGGGCCCGCATTCCTGCGGCCGGCGATCTGGTCGACTGGGCCCGCGCCGCGCCGGCGGAGGCGCCCTACCAGGAGGCCGACGCCCAGGCGGGCGCCGCGCGCCTCCGCGCCTATCTCGCCGCCGCGCGCGAGGCCGGCTTCTCGGGCCTCGCGCCCGGGCGCTTCCTGCTGCCCGGAGAGCTCGAGGGCGCCCCCGCGCTCACCTTCGCGCCGCTGCCGCCCCCCGACCGACGCGCGCCCGCGGGCGCGCTCCACACCGAATGCGCGGAGCGTTTCGAGGCCTATAAGCGGGTGGTCGCGAAGCCCTTCTTCACCGACCATTTCGCGCGTCTCGACCGCCAGATCGTGCTGGTCGACGCGCTCTCGGCGCTCTCCCGCGGGCGCGAGGCGGTGGCCGATCTGTCCGCCGCGCTGACGGAGATTCTGGCCGCCTTTCGCCCCGGGTCTCGCTCGGCGGCCCTGGCCTGGCTCGCGCCGATCCTCGGTCGCCGCATCGACCGCGTGCTCCTCGCCGCGACCAAGGCCGACCATGTCCACCACCGCTACCACCCCGCGCTGCAGCGCCTGGTGAGCGACCTCCTGGCCCGCACCATCGACCGCGCGGCGTTCCAGGGCGCGGAGGTCCAAGCGATGGCGATCGCCGCCGTCCGCGCCACGGTGGAGGAGGAGATCAGACAGAACGGCCCCTTCGGCGGCGGCCTAATCGGCCAGGCCGCCTTGCCCGCCGTCCGCGGTCGCCTCGCGGAGACCGCAAAGGAGGCCCGCCTGTTCGCCGGCGAGCCGCCCGAGACCCTCGCCGCCCTCTCGGATGCGGGCTGGGGCGACGGGGACTTCGCCGCCGCCGCCTTCGCCCCGCCCCGCCTCGAGCGCCGCGACGGCGAGGGGCCGCCGCATCTGAGGCTCGACGCTGCGCTGCAATTCCTGATCGGAGACCGTTTGGCGTGACCGACCGACCCGCCCGCCCGAAACCGCTGCTGCAGCCCGTCGACCCCGCCGCCGAGCCCGAGAGCCCGTCGCCGCAGGACGCGCCCCCGCCGCCCGACGCGACCCCGCCGCCCGTCGTCCGCGGCGGCGCGCCGCTCCTGGGCGGCTGGACGCGTCTGGCGCTCGCGGCCCTCGGCGCGCTGGCGTCGGCCGGGATTGCGCTGTCGGTCTACGATCTGGTCGCCGAGCTGATGGCCCGGAGCGACTGGCTGGGCTGGGCCGCGCTCGCCCTCGCCGCCCTCGCCGCGATCGCGCTCCTCGGCCTCGCTTTGTCGGAGCTCGCCGGTCTCGCCCGCCTCCGCCGGATCGAGGATCTGCGCGACGCGGCCGCCGAGGCCCGCGCGACCGGCGAAGCCGCCGAGGCCAAAGCGATCGCCCGCCGCCTCGAGGCTCTCTACGCCAGGCGGCGCGACCACGCCTGGGACTGGCGCGCGCTCGCCGACAAGGCCGACGACGCGGTCGAGCCCGGACCGCGCCTCGATCTCTATGAACTCTCGGTGATGGGACCGCTCGACGAGGCGGCCCGCGCCGTCGTTCGCGCCCACGCCCGCCGAGTCGCGGCGGCGACCGCGCTGATGCCGTCCGCCCTGCTCGACGGCCTGGCCGCGCTCTACCTTAATCTGAGGATGATCAACCGCATCGCCCGGATCTATGGCGGCCGCGGCGGCGCGCTCGGCTCCTGGCGCCTGGCCCGCCGCGTGGTCGAGCACGCGATGGCGGCCGGCCTGATCGCCCTCGGCGACGATTTGCTGGAGCCGTTGGTCGGCGGCGGCGTCGCCTCGAAGCTCTCCCGCCGCGCGGGCGAGGGCCTCGTGAACGGCGCGCTCACGGCGCGGATCGGCGCCGCGGCGATCGAAATCTGCCGCCCGCTGCCCTTCGCCGTTCTGCCGAAGCCGAAGCTCCGCGATCTCGCCTGGGACGCGATCCGGCCACGCGCCTGAGGCGGCGCTGGCGCCGACGCGCCCGCCCTGCTAGCGCTCTCGGCCATGGTTGAACTCACCGCCTACACCGACGGCGCCTGCAGCGGGAATCCGGGCCCCGGGGGCTGGGGCGTCCTGCTGATCGCCCGCGACGGCGACGCCGTTCTGAAGGAGCGCGAGCTCTCGGGCGGCGAGGCGGAGACCACCAACAACCGCATGGAGCTCACCGCCGCCATCGCCGCGCTCGAGACCCTCGAACGCCCCTCCGAGATCACGGTCGTCACCGACAGCGCCTATGTCCGCGACGGCGTGACCAAATGGATCCACGGCTGGCGGCGGAACGGCTGGCGCACCGCGGACAAAAAGCCCGTGAAGAACGAAGATCTGTGGCGCCGCCTCGACGAAGCCCGCGCCCGCCACCGCGTGGAATGGGAATGGGTGAAGGGCCACGCCGGCCACCCGGAGAACGAGCGCGCCGACGCCCTCGCCCGCGCCGGCATGAAACCGTTCAAGCCGCCCAAGACAGCGTCCAAGACCTCGCCCAAGACCGCCTCCAAGACCGCGCCGAACGATCCCTCGGCCTGACGAACGCGCTGAATGCGGTCGCCTCAGCGCCGCCGGCGGCGCTCATACGCCTGCGCCAGCGCCAGCATCGCGATCGCGCCGATCACCGCCACGAACAGCGAGATCACCAGCCCCGCGAGCAGCTTGATCAGGGTCCCGAACACCAACGCCCCGAGCGCCCCGGCGCTCACGGCCGTCAGCGCCGAGACCTCGAGCCTGCCATACGCCCAGGCCGCGTAGCCGATGCCCGCGCCGACGGCGACCAGGATCAGAACCGAACCCATCACACGCTCTCCTTGAAGCTCGGCCGCTCATGAAACGGCGCCGGCCACGTCGCCGTCCCGATCAGCGGACCGATATCATCGCTCAGCGGCAGCGCCATGACGGTGCCGGCGCTCCAGCGCGTCTCGAGCCGATCCGCCGCCCGGGCCGAGAAGCCAGCCCGCTCGAACACCCGATGTTGCGTGTGGACCAGAACAAGCCCCGCGCCGCGCTTTCGGCACTGCGCCACCCCTACCCGGAGCACGTCGCGCCCGAGCCCGCGTCCCCGCTCCGCCGCCGCCACAGCGAGGCCCGCCACCGCCATCGCCTCGACCGCCGGCCCCGCGTCGCGGAGGAGCCCCGCCTCCGAGAAAGCGGCGAAGGCGATCAGCGCGCCCGGGGACCGCTCCGCGACCACGGTGAACAGCAGCGCCCCGGCTTCCCGGAGCGCGACCAGCAGCGCCCGCTCGGACGCCGCGCCGAAAGCCGCTTCCGCGAGGTTCTCGATCGCCGCCCAGTCCGCCGCGGTCGCCAGTCTGAGCGTCGGACGCGCCGCG
Source organism: Pseudomonadota bacterium (assembly GCA_039819865.1). Classification (GTDB taxonomy): domain Bacteria; phylum Pseudomonadota; class Alphaproteobacteria; order Rhodobacterales; family Rhodobacteraceae; genus JBCBRF01. The sequence goes on from JBCBRF010000021.1 coordinate 12,804, forward strand.
CCCCCGAGACTCTCTCGCTCACTCATCGCCCGGTCTCCCAACACAGCGTGCCCCTCATCCGACCCGCGTCCCCGCGGGCGTCGGACGACCGCGCAGATAATCCTCCGCCGACATCGCCCGCTTGCCCGCCGGCTGCAGCGTCAACAGCCGGACCGCGCCCCGTCCGCAGGCGACGGTCAGTTGATCGTCGAGCGTGCGCCCCGGGCCGCCTTCGATCTCCCCTTCGCCCTCGCCCTCGGCCTCGGCCTCGACCCGCTCCGACAGCAGCGCCTTGGTCCGCTCGCCGTCGCGCAGGAACCAGGCGCCGGGGCTCGGCGACAGGCCGCGGATCAACCCGTCGACCGCCGCGGCGTCGCCCTTCCAGTCGATCTCGGCCTCCGCCTTGTCGATCTTCTTGGCGTAGACCGCGCCCGCCTCGGGCTGCGGCGTCTCGGACGCCGTCCCCGCCGCGAGCGCCGTCAGCGTTGCGACCATCAGCGGCGCGCCGATCTCCGACAACCGCTCCGCGAGCGATCCGGCCGTGTCCCGCCGCCCGATCGGCGTGCGCGCGACCGCCAGCACCGGCCCCTCGTCGAGCCCGAACGTCATCCGCATCACGCAGACCCCGGTCTCGGCGTCGCCCGCCATGATCGCCCGCTGGATCGGCGCCGCCCCGCGCCATCGCGGCAGCAGGGACGCGTGCAGATTGAAGCAGCCGAGCCGCGGCGCGTCGAGAACCGCCTGCGGCAACAGCAGCCCGTAGGCGACCACCACCGCCGCATCCGCCTCAAGCGCGGCCAGCCCCGCCCTCTCCTCCTCGGCCTTGAAATTGAGCGGCGTGCGCACGGTCAGCCCCGCCGCCTCCGCCGCCAGTTGGACCGGCGAGGGCTTGGGTTTCTTGCCCCGCCCCGCGGGCCTCGGCGGCTGGCTGTAGACCGCGACGACCTCGTGCCCCGCGCCGATCAGCGCCTCGAGCACCGGAACCCCGAAGGCCGGCGTGCCCATGAAGATCAGCCGCATGCGCCTCTCCATAGCCGCGGACCCCATCCGCGCATCACACCTTGGCGCGCTCTTTCGCCCGCTCGCGCTTCAGCTTTTTCATCTTCGCGGTGATCATCGAGCGCTTCACCGGCCCGAGATAATCCAGGAACAATTTGCCGTTCAGATGGTCGATCTCGTGCTGCACGCAGGTTGCGGCGAGCCCATCGAAACGGCGCTCCTGCTCGACGCCCTCTCGGTCGAGATAGCGCACCTGCACCTCAGCGGGCCGCGTCACGTCCTCATACTGTTCGGGAATCGAGAGGCAGCCCTCCGAATAGACCCGCGTCTCCTCCGAGCGCCACAGGATCTCCGGATTGATCATCGCGATCGGATCGGGCTCGGGCGGCGGCGCGAGATCCGGATCGGCCTCCTCTCCCTCCGGCTCGCGAGTCCTGACCCCGCAATCCATCACAAGCACCCGCGACATCACGCCGACCTGCGGCGCGGCGAGCCCGATGCCGGGCGCCTCGTACATCGTCTCGAACATGTCCTCGACGAGCGTCCGGACCGCCTCGTCGATCTGCTCGACGGGATCGCAGACTTTCTTCAGCCGGGGATCCGGGTGGATCAGGATCGTGCGCTTCGCCATGGCGGCTTAGGTACGAAGCCGGCCCCGGCCGGTCAACGCCGCTGACCAGCCGCCAAACGCGACGCGCGCGCCCCAGCCGCCGGCGCGGTCAGTTGACGCAGATCATGGGACGCCGCCGCCCCATCCGTCCTGATGCGAGATCCCGGTCTCGACCTCGAGCGCCGCCGGGCATCGCGAGGCCGTATGAAGAGATCCTCGAGCTGGCGTCGCCGCGACGCGCTCTATTCGCTGATCCTCCGCCAGACTTTTGGTCTTCAGGCGCTGACGATCGCGCTCGGCCTCACGCTGCCCCCGCTGGTCATCGCGCCGCTTCACATCCAGCAGCGCCTGATCGACGACGCGCTTCCCGCCGCCGACATGGCGCTTCTGCAGATGCTTGTGCTCGCCTATGTCGGCGCCGTTTTGCTCACCGGCGCGGTGAAGTTCAGCGTGACCTGGCTGCGCGGTTGGATGGCGGAGATCGTGTCCCGCGTGCTCCGCGCCGCGCTGATCGAGGCGCAGCGGAAACGCCCGTCGAGCGCCGCCCACGCCTCGCTCGGCTCCGCGACGTCCGTGCTGGTGGCCGAGGTCGATCCGCTCGGCGGCTTCGCGGCCGAGGCGCTCAACACGCCGCTTGTCCAGGGCGCGACCATGCTCGGCGTGATCGGCTTCATGGCCTACACGGAGCCCGCCCTCGCCGCGATCGGCGTCGCGGCGCTGGTGTTCGAAGCGATCCTCACCCCGATCGTCCAGATCCGCATCAACCGCTTGACCGCGGACCGGATCCAGGCGCTCCGGCGCGCCGGCTTCGACGTGATCGACGCGGCCGAGGCCCACCGGCCCGGCTGCGTCGTCGCCGGCTTGGGCGAAATCCGCCGCGCCTATTGGATCCGCCTGAGAATGAACCTGCTGAAGGCCGGCCTGAAGGTCGCCCGCAACCTCATAGACCACGCGGCGGACATCGCCGTCCTCGCCCTCGGCGCGACCATGGCGATGCGCGGCGAGACCGAAATCGGCGTGATCGTCGCATTCCTCTCCGGCCTACGGGAACTGCGCGGGCCTTGGGGCGAGCTGCTGGACTTCTATCGCCGCTTCGCCGATGCGCGGATCAAGTATCGGCTCGTCATCCACGCGATAGCCGGCGGCGCGGATCCGAAACCCGCCGCCGTCCCGACGCCGCTCGATCAGCTCGCGTAGTCGGACCCCTCCTGGTCGAGGATCGCCTTCAGCTCCCCCAGATGGGACTCGACGAGATCCGAGGGGTAGTCCTCGAGCTCCTGCGCCACCTTCTCCGCCACCGCGTCGGGCAGGGTGCGAAGCGGCTTGCCGGTCATGTAGGCGGTGATCACGTTCCGCGCCGCACGCTCGAAATAATACATCCGATCAAAGGCTTGGCCGACCGTCTCGCCGATCGCCATCACCCCGTGATTGCCCATCACCATGATCGTCGCCTTCGGCGCCGCGTTGAACAACCCGCAGACCCGCGCGCCCTCCTCCTCGAACGCCATGCCGCCATAGCCCTCGTCGATCACCACCCGGTCGAAGAACAGCGCGGAGTTCTGATCGATCGCCGGCAGTCGGCTGTCCGCGAGGCTCGCCAGCACCGTGGCGTAGTGCGAGTGCAGATGGAGCGCGCAGCGCGCCCGCTTGCAGCCGCGATGGAGCGCGCCGTGGAGCCCCCAGGCGGTCGGATCCGGCGCGTCCGGACGGTTCATCGTCTCCGGATCGTCGGCGTCGATCAGCAGCAGATCCGACGCCCTGATGCGCGCGAAGTGCTTCTTCGGATTCAGCAGGAATTGCGTGCCGTCCTCGTTGACCGCGAGGCTGAAATGGTTCGCCACCGCCTCGTGGAGGTCGTAACGCACGGCCCAGCGAAACGCGGCCGCGAGGTCGGTGCGCTCGCGCCAATGGGGATCGTTATGCGAGGCGGCGTGCAGCGTCGCGGCGTCTTCGGGCATCGGAGCCTCCCTCTCGGTTCCGCCGACGGGCGGAGATCTCCGGCGCACGCTGACCGAGCCCGTGTCCGAACGCAACGCCCAGCGGCGCATCCGCGCCTCAGGACGCGCGGACGCACGCGCCGTGGAGCTCCGCCGCGATCGCCGCCAGCCGCGCCATGTCGACATGATGTTCCCGACTCGCCCGCATCACGAGGCGGAGCGTCCTCTGGAACGCGTCGCCCGGCAGCGGCCGGACCGCGAGGCCCGAGAGCGCCTCCGGCAGCGCGCTCGCGAAGGGCGCCGGCAGCAGCGCGTCGCCCGCGCCGCTCCGCACCAGGCCGACCAGCGTCGACAGCGACGCCGGCGTGATCGCGTGATCGACCGTCCCCACCCGCGCCGCCTTGAGCCGCGCGACCACGTCGTAAGCCAGGTCTCGGAAGCAATGGCCCTGTTGCATCAGCAGGATCGGCCGATCCGGACCCTCTGATGCGAGCGCGCCTTCCGCCGCCGGCGCCGTGGTCACATAGACCAGGCCCTCGACCGCGATCCGGCGCTCCCTGAGGTTCGGATCCCCAGGGGGCGTCGCCGTCAGCGCGCAATCAAGCTCCCCCGAAGCGACCCGCCGCTCGAGATCCTCCGTCAGCCCCTCGACGAAGCGGATTTCGCCCTCCGCATTCTCCCGCCTGAGGCGCGCCAACAACGGCGGCCCGAGATAGGGCGCGACCGTCGAGATCGCGCCGAGCGCCAGCCGCCGGCCGATGAAGTCGTCCTCGCCCTCCACGGTGCGCTCGAACTCGTCGACCGCGCCGAGAATGGCTCGGGCGTGATCGAGCATCCGCGCCGCCTCCGGCGTCACCCGAACGGAGCGCCCCTCCCGCCGGAACGCGCGAATCCGCAGCGCCTCCTCGATTCGGCGAATCTGATTCGACAGCGTCGGCTGCGAGACGCAGAGCGCCTCCGCGGCCTTGGCGAAGCTCCGATGCTCCGCCACTGCGACGAAATATTCGAGATCCCGAAACCGCAGCTGCCGCAGCATCGCGCCGCCCTCGCCCGTTATGCGGCGGCCTCGCCGCAACTTAGCGAAAACTTATCACAAGAGCGGCGCTCAAATAGCAAGACGCTATCTGAAACGGTCGAAAACAAATTGGTCAACGCCCGCGGTCCGCGCCCATAGTCCCGGCGCGGCGGCCGATGCGCTGACGAACAGCAGCAACGCCGCCAACAGGCCCGCGCGTTCCCGACGGACGGCGGAACCCAAACGGAGGACCTATGGACGGCGATATGAAATGCCCCGTCATGCACGGCGGCAACACCTCGATGGACAAGCCGGTCACCAAATGGTGGCCCAACACGCTCAACGTCGAAATCCTTCACCAGCACGACGCCCGGTCCAATCCGATGGATCCGGACTTCGACTACCGCGAGGCGGTCAAGTCGCTCGACTACGACGCCCTCAAAGCCGACCTGCATGCGCTGATGACCGACAGCCAGGAATGGTGGCCGGCGGACTATGGCACCTATGCGGGCTTCATGGTGCGCATGGCCTGGCACGCCGCCGGGACCTACCGCATCCAGGACGGCCGCGGCGGCGGCGGAGCCGGCGATCAGCGCTTCGCGCCGCTGAACTCCTGGCCGGACAACACCAGCCTCGACAAAGCCCGCCGCCTGCTCTGGCCGATCAAGAAGAAGTACGGCAACGCCCTCTCCTGGGCCGACCTGATCATCCTCGCCGGCAACGCCGCCTACGAGTCGACCGGCTTCAAGACCTTCGGCTTCTCCTTCGGCCGCGAGGACATCTGGTCCCCGCCGAAGGACATCTACTGGGGCTCCGAGCAAGAATGGCTCGCCCCGGCCGAGCAGCGCTATGACGACACCAAGAGCGCTTCGTCGCTCGAAGGCCCCCTCGCCGCGGTGCATATGGGCCTCATCTACGTCAATCCCGAGGGCGTGAACGGCGTGCCGGACCCGGCGCTGAGCGCCCAGCACGTCCGCGAGACCTTCGCCCGGATGGCGATGAACGACGAGGAGACCGCGGCGCTCACCGTGGGCGGCCACACCATCGGCAAATGCCATGGCGCCGGCGACGCCGCGGTGCTCGGCCCGGACCCCGAGGCAGCGCCGATCGAGGCGATGGGCTTCGGCTGGGCCAACCCGAACCTGGGCGGCAAGGCCAGCAACGCGATCACCTCGGGCATCGAGGGCGCCTGGACCACGGACCCGACCAAGTTCGACATGGGCTATCTGAAGCTTCTGTTCGGCTATGAGTGGGAGCTAAAGAAGTCCCCCGCCGGCGCCTGGCAGTGGGAGCCGATCGACATCAAGGAGGAGGACAAGCCGGTCGACGCGAGCGACCCGTCCATCCGCTGCAACCCGATCATGACCGACGCCGACATGGCGATGAAGGTCGACCCGACCTACAACGCCATCTGCCAGAAGTTCATGGCCGACGAGGCCTATTTCCGCGACGCCTTCGCCCGGGCCTGGTTCAAGCTCACCCACCGCGATCTCGGTCCGAAGGTGCGCTACATCGGCCCCGAGGCGCCGCAGGAAGACATGATCTGGCAGGACCCAATCCCGGCGGGGCCGACCGGCTACGACGTCGCCGCGGTGAAGGCCAAGATCGCGGCCAGCGGCCTGTCGATCGCCGAGATGGTCTCGACCGCCTGGGACAGCGCCCGGACCTTCCGCGGCTCGGACGCTCGCGGCGGCGCCAATGGCGCGCGCATCCGTTTGGCGCCGCAGAAGGACTGGGCGGGCAACGAGCCCCAGCGCCTGGCCAAGGTGTTGAGCGTGCTCGAGCCGATCGCCGCCGAGACCGGGGCGTCCGTCGCGGACGTGATCGTCCTCGCTGGCAATGTGGGCGTCGAGCAGGCGATCAAGGCCGCCGGCTTCTCGGTCGAAGCGCCCTTCGCCCCGGGCCGCGGCGACGCCACCGACGAGATGACGGACGCCGACAGCTTCAAATGGCTCGAGCCGCTCGCCGACGGCTTCCGCAGCTGGATGAAAGAGGACTATGCGGTCTCCGCCGAGGAGATGCTGCTCGACCGGGCGCAGCTCATGGGTCTGACGGCCCAGGAGATGACCGTCCTGCTCGGCGGGCTGCGGGTGCTCGGCGCGAACTACGGCGGGACCAAGCACGGCGTCTTCACCGACCGCGAGGGCGCTTTGACCACCGACTTCTTCGTCAATCTGACGGATATGTCGGTGCGTTGGGCGCCGCTCGACGACCAGGTCTACGAGGCGCGCGACCGCAAGACCGGCGCGGTGAAGTGGACCGCGACCCGCGCCGACCTCGCCTTCGGCTCGAACTCGATCCTGCGCGCCTATGTCGAGGTCTACGCCCAGGACGACAATCAGGAAAAGTTCGTTCGCGACTTCGTCGCGGCCTGGACCAAGGTGATGAACGCCGACCGGTTCGACCTCGCCTGATCGAAATCCGCCGGCCAGAAAGGAGGGCGCGCTTCGGCGCGCCCTTTTTTGTTTTCCTTCGCCTTCGAACGCGTCCGGCCAGGCGCGATGAAATCGCCTCGGGTGTTTCGAGATCGGGCGTGGACTGTGTTAGCCTCGCACCCGGCTTCATCGACTCGCGCCGCCATGCGCGATCGGAAGCGCAATGAGAGCCGCGCGGGAACAGCGCGCTCGGGGAGAGGAATGTGCGGAAGAGGGGCGTGCCGGAGAGGGGCGAGCTAGTCGATGCGGTTCGAGCCGGCGCAGTTCTTCTGTGCCTCTCGCTCTACGCCCCGGCGGCTGTCGCAGAGGAAACCGTCTTCGAATTCCGGTTCGAGGATCGGATGTATCCGACCCAGCCCGAGGCGAGCCGGTGCCTGCCGGACGATCATTTCATTAATGAAGCGCGCGTGACCGAAAGCTTCGGCCTGGCGATCGAGATCGGCCAGCCCGAGGAGGAGGGGCCGATGATCGCGAGCGCCACCATCGATCCGCAGAATTGCGTCACGATCCGCGTCTCCCATGTCCGCGCGCGCCAGGTCTTTGGCGAAGGGCGCGGCCTGTTCGGCGGACGCGCGACCGTGACCATCCGCTACGAGGTCCTGAAAGAGCTCTGACGCAGCCGACTGCGGCGCCCCGTCGACAGTCGCTCCTGAGGCGCGACCCGGCGAACTGCGCGCGCCTCTTTTCCGGATTGATCTCTCCCGCAGCGAGAACCCCGCCCCGATTGACGCTCTCGTCCCGCCAGCCTATGGGTGCGCCGCAACATTATTTCGCACCCGCAACCAAAGAGGCTGGTTCATGTCCTTCAAGGTCCAACCCGCTCCCCCGGCGATCCCCAACCGCTGCCAGCTGTTCGGTCCCGGTTCGCGCCCGTCGATTTTCGAGAAGATGGCGGCCTCCGCCGCCGATGTGGTCAATCTCGACCTGGAGGACTCGGTCGCGCCGGACGACAAGGAGCAGGCCCGTAAGAACGTCATCGAGGCGATCAACGACGTCGATTGGGGCGTGAAAACGGTCAGCGTGCGGATCAACGGCCTCGATACGCCCTATTGGGTTCGCGACGTCGTCGACCTGATGGAGCAGACCAACGGCCGCCTCGACCGGATCATGATCCCGAAGGCCGGCGAGGCGAGCGACGTCTACGCGGTCGACGCCATCGTCTCCGCGATCGAGACCCAGAAGGGCGCGACCAAGCGGCTCGGGCTCGAGGTGATCATCGAGACCGCTGCGGGCCTCGCCCATGTCGAGGCGATCGCGGCGTCGAGCCCGCGGATGCAGGCGATGAGCATCGGTCCGGCGGATTACGCGGCCTTCATGGGCATGCAGACCACCGCGATCGGCGGGCTGCAGGCGAACTACCATATGCTGACGGACAAGACCGAGGACGACGCGCCCCGCGCCAAGCATTTCGTCGACCCCTGGCACTATCCGACCGTCGCGATCGTCGCCGCCTGCCGCACCCACGGCGTTTTGCCAGTCGACGGCCCGTTCGGCGATTTCTCGGACCCCGAGGGCTTCAAGGCTCAGGCGATGCGCTCCGCGACCCTCGGCATGGTCGGCAAATGGGCGATCCATCCGAGCCAGATCGCGCTCGCCAACGAGGTCTTCACCCCATCCGAGACCGAGGTCGCCAAGGCCCGTCGGATCCTCGAGGCGATGGCGGAGGCCGAGAAATCGGGCGCCGGAGCGGCCGTGCTCGACGGCAAGCTGATCGACATCGCCTCCGGTCGCCAGGCGCAGGTGGTGGTGAAGCAGGTCGAGCTGATCGAGGCTGCGCGGGGCTGACCCGTCGCCGCCGGCGCGCTCGGAACCGATAACGCGAACGGGCGCGCGGGTTTTCGCCCTTGACATCCGCCGTCGCGCATCGAAGTCGGGGCGCGACGGACGATTGAGGCGCGGATGCAGTATCTCGATTTCGAAAAAGGCGTGATGGACCTCGAGGGCAAGGCCGAGGAGTTGAAGGCCTTGGCCCGCAACGACGGCTCCCTCGACATCGACGACGAGGTCCGCCAGCTCGAGACCAAGGCGAGCGCGCTGCTGACCGAGATCTACGCCAAGCTGACCCCTTGGCAGCGCTGCCAGATCGCCCGGCACCCGGATCGGCCCCACGGGCTCGACTACGCTGTGGCGCTGTTCGACGAGTTCACCTCGCTGGCCGGCGACCGGGGCTTCGCCGAGGATCACGCGGTGATCGGCGGTCTCGCGCGCTTTCGGAACCAGGCGGTGATGGTGATCGGCCAGGAGAAGGGCCGCGACACCGAGAGCCGGATTCACCGCAATTTCGGCATGGCCCGGCCCGAGGGCTATCGCAAGGCGATCCGGCTGATGGAGATGGCCGACCGCTTCGGCCTGCCCGTGATCACCTTCGTGGACACCCCCGGCGCCTATCCCGGCAAGGGCGCGGAGGAGCGCGGCCAGGCCGAGGCCATCGCGCGCGCCACCGAGAAATGCCTGTCGCTTCGGGTGCCGCTCATTTCCGTCGTGATCGGCGAGGGCGGCTCGGGCGGCGCTGTGGCGCTCGCCACCGCCAACAAGGTCGCGATGCTCGAGCATTCGGTCTATTCGGTGATCTCGCCCGAGGGTTGCGCCTCGATCCTGTGGAAGAATGCGGGCAAGGCTCAGGAGGCGGCGGCCGCGCTCCGCATGACCGCCGCCGATCTGATGCAACTGGGCGTGATCGACCGCATGATCCCGGAGCCCGCCGGCGGCGCCCAACGCGATCCCAAAGCGGCGATCGCCTCCGTGGGCGAGGCCGTGGCGGAGATGTTGGCCGAGCTTGAGAGCCTGACGCCCGAGCAGCTCCGCGCCCACCGCCGCGGCAAGTTCCTCGAGATGGGCCGAAAGCGTCTGGCCTGAGCCCCAGGCGGCCCTCTCGGGCGGCCCTCTCGGCCGGCGCTCTCGGGCGGCGCTCTCGGGCGGAGCGCGCCCCCGCGTCCGGGAGGGAGACGCGCCCGTGCGGGGGATCGACCCCCGCCCGGCCGCCTGTGCGCCGACCCCGACCGGCGCGCCTCAAAGCGAACGCCCGGCCCGACCGACACGGTGATCGCTCAGACTCTCCAACGGATGAGGGCCGCCTCATCCGCCAGCCCCGTCGACGCCCTCTCGCCTTGGCCGAGCCGACCTCCGGGCGCAAGGACGCGCGGGACGCGCGCCGCCTCCGGCGGTTTCATCCTTGCGCCCGGACGCCGCCCCGTCCCGGTCGAAGGGGCGACGGCGGCTCCGACGGATGAGGCTCGTGGCCCTCTCGTGGCCCTGGCCCACGGGTCCTAGAAAAGCGCCCGACGGAGCAGGTTGAGCGCGGCGATCGTCAAGACGATCAGCGTGGCGCGCCGGAACAGGTCCTGATCGAGCCGGTCTTGCGTGCGCACGCCGAGCCACATGCCCGCGATCGTCGGAACCAGCATCGCCGCAGACAGGGGCGCGATCCCGAGATTGAACACGCCGGTCGCCGCATGCGCGGGGACCATGACCAGCGCGCCGCTGGCGAAGGCGAGACCGGTCGCCCGGATCTGCTCCTGCTTCGGCATCGCGAGCGCGGTCAGGAACAGGACGACCGGGGGCCCCCAGATGCCGGAGAGGCCGCCGAAAAAGCCCGCCAGAGCGCCGACCCCGAAACTGACCGGCCATTCCGCGGCGCGCGGCAGGCTCGGCCGCCACCCCGCGAGCTGGATCAGCGCAAACGCCCCCGTCATCACGCCGAGAAAGGCGAAGAAGGTCCGCTCGTCGATCTCCGGCAGCAGCCCCGCGCTGAACCAGAGGACCACAACCAGGACCAGGTTCATCGCCCAGAACCGCCGTCCGGTGTCGAGCATCGGGCCGACCCCTTGACGCGCGGCCTGCCAGACATTCGTGACCACGACCGGCAGGATGAGCACCGCCACGGCGACCTGCGCCGGAAGCACCGTCGCGGATCCGGTGACGGCCACCAGCGGCAGCGCGAAACCGACAGCGCCCTTCACATAGCCTCCGAGAAAGAAGACCAGGGCCGTGAAGGCGAGCGCCGCGAGCCCGATCTCACTCTCTCCAAAGGTCATCCCAAGATTCGCCTCAAGATTCGTCCCAAGAGCCATCCCAAGGGTCATCCACTCGTCGATTGGGCGCTCCGGGGCGCGACCGCGCCGGTCGACGGTCCCACCGCTCGTCTACACCCATCGCGCCGTGATCGGGAGCCGGCGCGGACATCCAGGCGTCCCATTGGGCGATCCGCCGCAGCAGGCGCGCGCGCCGCCGTCGAGCCGCCCAACGATCGATCCCAAGCGCGCCTGCGCCGCCTCGCCAGGCGCAATCTGAAAACAAATCGGCCAAAGATGCGCAATTTTATTGCGCAACCGATTGACGCGGCGCGAAAATTGCCCCAGTCGCAGTGCAGCATTCTTGACCCGAAGCCTCGCCTCGCAGCGCCGGGACGCTAAGCTGTCGCCAGAATCCGTCGCGCAAGCGGCGCGCTTGAACGCTAAGGAAAGGACCCGCCGATGGCCCTCGACGCCAAACCGGAGACCGCGCTCTTCGACCTGTCCGAGACCTGTGCGGCCGCCATGACCGCCGTGGAGAGCGTTCTCGCCGACGCCCGCGGCGCCGTGGCGTCCCGAGTGCGGATCGACGGCAAGATCTCCGGCGACGCGCTGACCGCCAACCAGCATGCGGCCCACGGCCTCGCCTGGGTGGCGACCTATGTCGAGGCGCTTCGCCAGATGCTGGACTGGAGCCGCCGTCTGGAGACCGCGGGCAAGTTTGGCGAGATCGAGCGTCTGCTCCTGCAGATCGCCTTCGGCGAGTACCTCGCGCAACTCCGCGGCGGCCTGCCGATGAGCCAGGGCGAGATCGTCCGCCTGTCCGATCTCGGCGTCGAGGATCCGAGCGCGCTCGACGCCGACGCTCCGGCGCGGCTGATCCGCGAGGGCAATTCGGAGACCGCCCGCGCGCGCCTCGCCGAGCTTATCCTGGAGCGCGCCGGCGCCGCCACGTATGGCGACGCGGCGCTAGAGGAGGAGTTCGAGATGGTGCGCGACCAGTTCCGCCGCTTCTGCGCGGACAAGGTCCTGCCCGACGCCCATGAATGGCACCTGAAGGACGCGCTGATCCCCGACGCGATCATCGCCGAGATGGCGGAGCTCGGCGTCTTCGGTCTCACCATCCCCGAGGAGTTCGGCGGCTTCGGCATGGGCAAGACCGCCATGTGCGTGGTCTCCGAGGAGCTCTCCCGCGGCTATATCGGCGTCGGCTCCCTCGGCACCCGCTCCGAGATCGCCGCCGAGCTGATCCTGAACGGCGGCACGGACGAGCAGAAACGGACGCTGCTGCCGCTGATCGCCAGCGCCGAGATCCTGCCGACCGCGGTCTTCACCGAGCCCAACACCGGCTCCGATCTCGGCGCGCTCAAGACCCGCGCGGTGAAGGACGGCGACGACTATGTGATCACCGGGAACAAGACTTGGATCACCCATGCCGCCCGCACCGATCTGATGACGGTGCTGGCCCGCACCGATCCCGCCTCGACCGACTGGCGCGGTCTGTCGATGTTCCTGGCGCCGAAAACCCGCGGCACGACCGAGACCCCGTTCCCCGACCCGACCCTGGCGGGCGGCGAGATCGAGGTGTTGGGCTATCGCGGCATGAAGGAGTACACCCTCGCCTTCGACGATCACCGGGTCTCGCACGACGCGCTGCTCGGCGGCCTCGAGGGCATGGGCTTCAAGCATCTGATGATGACCTTCGAGAGCGCCCGCATCCAGACCGCCGCGCGCGCGGTCGGCGTGGCGCAGTCGGCGATGGACATCGCGCTGCAATACGCCCAGGACCGCGTCCAGTTCGGCCAGCCGCTGATCCGCTTCCCGCGCGTCGCCAACAAGATCGCGATGATGGCGGTCGAGGTGATGGTCGCGCGCCAGCTCACCTATTTCTCCGCGCGCGAGAAGGACAGCGAGCGGCGCTGCGATCTGGAGGCCGGCATGGCCAAGCTGCTCGGCGCCCGCATCGCCTGGGCCTGCGCCGACAACGGGCTGCAGATCCATGGCGGCAACGGCTTCGCGCTCGAATACCCGATCAGCCGCGTGCTCTGCGACGCCCGCATCCTGAACATCTTCGAGGGCGCGGCCGAGATCCAGGCTCAGGTCATCGCCCGGCGGTTGCTCGAGACGGTGAACTAACGGAGGCGGAGCGCCGCTGAACGCCGATCCAGCCGGCGGGCTGGATCGGCGCCGCCGCGCGACCATCTTCCCTCCAGAGGCCGCGACAGGGCGCCGGGCGGGGAATGTCATGGGAACGGTGTTCAGCGGACGTCGAGCGCGCCCTTTCCTCATCATGCTGACCGCGGCCGTCTGGAGTTCGACGGCGGCGGCGGAGGCCCCGCCTCGCTTCGACGCGCCCGGGACCGCCCCGCTCGCCCCCGAGACCGCGCCCCTCTCCGCCGCCGCGGCCCGCGCGATGCTCTCGGTTCCGGCGGGCCTCTACCCGCTCGGCCGCGACGACGGCCCGCGGAGCGAGCGCCCGCCGCATGAGATCCGCCTGCCGCGCTTCCTGATCGATCGGACCGAGGTCACCAACGCCGCCTTCGCCGAGTTCCTGAACGCCCTCGACCTCGCCCCGCCCAAACCGTTCGTTGCGGGCGGGCTGTCCCGATCCGGCGCGCCGGCCAAGACCTACGCGCTCCTGAGCGAGGGCGCGGGCGGCTATCCGATCATCGCGCTCGACGACGACCAGGCGCGCGTCGTGTTCCAGGATGGACGCTTCCGCGCGGCGCCCGGCTTCGAGGATCACCCGGTCGCCGAAAGCACCTGGGCCGGAGCGCGCGCCTACTGCCGCTGGCGAGGCGCTCGGCTCCCGACCGAGGCGGAGTGGGAGGCGGCCGCCCGCGGCGGCGACGGCCGGCTCCACCCCTGGGGCGCGGCCTCGCCGGACGATGCGCGAGCCTTTCGGAGCGGTCGAAGCGGACTGACCGGCCCGGTCGGCGTCCGACCCGCCGGCGCCTCGCCCGTGGGCGCGCTCGACATGGCGGCCTCGCTGGCGGAATGGACCTCGAGCTTGGTCCGCCCCTACCCCTACGACCCCGCCGACGGCCGCGAAGACCCGAACGATCCCGGCGAGCGGATCACCCGCGGCGGCGACTACGTATTCGACGACAGGGCCGAGCAGCTGACCACGACCTTCCGCGACGGCTTCTCCCGCGCGCCCGACCGCGGCCACCGCCATATCGGGTTCCGCTGCGCGCGCGATCCGTAGAGCCCTCCGCACGGGCGGAAGCGGCCCCCCTTCGCTCAATCCTCGTACTGGTAACGCGGCTCGACCCAAGGCTCCGCGACCGCCGCCGCCTCCCACGCCCGGAAGGCGGGCGTCGCCAGCAGCGCGTCGCAATAGGCCTGGGCGGGCCCCGACAGCGCGACCGCATAGGTCCGGAGCCTGGACGCCACCGGGGTGAAGAACGCGTCCGTGGCTGAGAACGCCCCGAACAGGAACGGCCCCTCGCCGCCGAAGCCTGCGCGCGCCCAGGCCCACAGGGCCTCGAGCCGCTCGACATCCGACGCGACCGCCGGCGTGCGCCCCCGCCCAGGGTAGGAGCGCTTGAGGTTCATCGGCATGTTGGAGCGCAGCGCCGAGAAGCCCGAATGCATCTCCGCCGCAAGACAGCGCGCCGCCGCCCGAGCCGCCGGGTCCGACGGCCAGATCCCCGCCTCGGGATGCCGCTCCGCCAGATACTCCGCGATCGCCAGACTGTCCCACACCACGCGCCGCTCCGCGCCTTCTTGATGGATCAAGGTCGGGACCTGCCGCCCCGGCGCCAACGCGCCGTCGGGCGCCTGCGCCGCCAGGAACGCGTCCGTGTAGAGCGGGATCAACTGCTCCTCGAACGGGATCCCGTACGCCTCGAGCAGCAGCCAGCCGCGCAGCGACCAGCTCGAATAGGCCTTATTCCCGATCACCAGCGTGTAGCTCATGCGCGCCTCCTACGATTGCCGAGGCGACTGTCCACGCTCGAAGGCCACAAGACGAGTGAAACCTCGCGACCCGTTCGATCACCGCGCGTGATCCCGAGGCCCGTCCGCGTTCACGCGATGGTGCGCCTGAAGCGCCTGCGACCGTTCCACACGCGGTTCGGAGCAGCGGAGGCGGCGACGATCGCCGCCAAGGCCGATGCGAGGGCCTCGATGGCCCGAGCGGCGGCGGCCCCGCGCCAACAGGAGCGCCGTCAGTTATTCCCGGCGATCCAGATCGTGAGATAGAACGCAAACGCCACCCAGGCGCAGTAGGGCAGCATCAACGCGCCCGCCATTCGGTCGACCCGCGCCATCGCCGCGGTCGCGACCAGCACGGATGCGAGCAGCGCCAGCGTCGCGACCACCGCCGCGCTGAGCGCCTGGAGCCCGAAAAACACGATCGACCAGGACAGGTTGAGCGCGAGCTGCACGCCGAACGCCCAAAGCGCCGTCGCCCGCCCCGGCGTCTCCGCCGGACGCGCCCAGATCCGCGCGATCGCCCACCCCATCATCGCGTAAAGCAAGGTCCATGCGACCGGGAACACCCAGGCGGGCGGGTTGAGCGCCGGCTTCTCGAGCTGGAAGTACCAGCCTCCCGGAGTAGGCGCGAACAGACCGCCGACCACCATCCCGAGCGCCTCGATCCCGACGATGAAGCAGAGCGCCGTCCACCAGAACGGCCGTTGCGGATCGCGCAAGGCGAGCGTGTCTGCCATCGTGTCGAGCCTCGAAAACGGCGCTGTGCGGCGCTCGGTCCGAGCGGTAACGCGGCGAGGCGGCTTTCGGTTCACCCCGAAGCGCCGGCTCACGCCGATCTCAATGCCCCTCGAACGCGATCAACGCCGCCACCGTCACGCCGGCCGCCCGAATGCGGTCCGCGCCGCCGAGATCGGGCAGATCGATCACGGCCGCGAACCCGACCACCTCCGCCTCGAGCCGCCGCGCCAGAGAGATCCCCGCGAGCGCCGTTCCCCCTGTCGCGATCAGATCGTCGACCAGCAGAACCCGTTGACCGGCCGAAAAGCTGTCCGCATGCGCCTCCAGCGTCTCCTCGCCGTACTCGAGCGTATAGGCCTCGCCGATCACGGCGTGCGGCAGCTTGCCTTTCTTCCGAAGCGGCACGAACCCGACCTGGAGCGACCGCGCGACCGCGCCGCCCAGGATGAAGCCGCGCGCGTCGAAGCCCGCGATCACCTCGGCCCCTTGCGCCTTCGCGAACGCCGCCATCCGGTCGACCGCCGCCGCGAACGCCCCTCCGTGCTGAAACAGCGTCGTCACATCGCGAAACAGGATGCCCGGCTTCGGAAAATCCGGGATCGTCCGGATATGCGCCTTCAGATCCAGCGGCTCGGTCACAGGGGTCTCAGTCAAGGGCGTCGCCTCCGCGAAACAGGTTGCGAGAGGCCCGGAGACGACGACCGTCCTCTCCGGGCCGACCCGGAAGACCTCAACGGGACCAGGGGGTCAAGTCGCCGCGCCAGCGCACCGCGTCCCCCGCGACGCCCGCCATCGCCTCCGGCGCGAGCGGGCGGGCGAGAATCCGGTTGGGGTTGGTGGGCGCCGGAAACCGGACCCCGAGCGCCGCCGACCGGGCGAACCCGAAGCGGCCGTAATAGGGCTCGTCCCCGATCAGCAGCACCCGGCGCCAGCCGAGCCGCTCGGCCCGCGCGAGGCTGTCGAAGATCAGCTCCGCCCCGAGCCCTTCGCCCTGCCGGATCGGGTGGACCGCGACCGGCCCGAGCAAAAGGCACGGCCAGCGCCCCGCCGCCCCGCGGATCTCGATCGGCCAGTAGCGGATCGCGCCCCCGAGCGCGCCGAACGCGTCCCGCGCGGCCAGACAGAGCCCGGCGATCGGCGCCACGCCCTCGCGCAGCTGATAGGAGGACAGCGCGGTCCGCCCCGGCGCGAAGGCGAGGTCGTAGAGCTGCTCGACCTCCCAGAGCTCCTCCGCGCTCTCCTCCGCCAATCTGAACATGCCGAGACCGTTCCTTGATCCGCCGCAGCTTGCGTTCGCGGCCCCGCGACCGACTTATTGCCCAAACGCGGCGTCGCGCGCCGCATAACCCGCCGAGATCGCCGTCGCCAAGTGGCGCGGCGCCCAGGAGAGACCGCACCGATGTTCTACCGCCCCGGCCTCGACCAGCACGGCCTCGCCCACAATCCGTTCAAGGCCCTGGTCTCGCCGCGGCCGATCGCCTGGGTATCGACCATCGACGCCGACGGCCGCGCCAATCTCGCGCCCTTCAGTTTCTTCAACGCCGTCGCCGAAGCCCCGCCGATCCTGATGATCGCGCCCTACGGCGCGCCGCCGGAGAAGTCCGAGGGTCCCGACACGCTCCGCAACATCCTCGAGACCAAGGAGTTCGTGATCCACGCGACGCCCTACGCCCTCCGCGACCAGATGAACGTCACCGCCGCGCAATACCCCCACGGCGTCGACGAGTTCGAGGCCGCCGGCCTCACCAAGGCCGGCTCGGAGATCGTGAAGCCGCCCCGCATCGCCGAGGCCCCGATCGCCTTCGAATGCGCCTTCCTGACCCGCACCGAACTGCCATCCGAACGCGAGACCATGAAGAACGGCGCGGTGTTCGGCCAAGTGGTCGGCATCCACATCGACGACGCGGTGATCGTCGACGGCAAGGTGGACGTGACCAGGTTCCGACCGCTCGCCCGCCTCGGCTACATGGACTACGCGTCCGTAGACGCGGTCTTCGACATGCCGCGCCCCACCAAGCCGGACGCCGCCAAACCATGAAACGCCAAACCAGACGCGGAAACCGGAGCGACGGTCTCGGTGCGACGGCCGCCGCGACGCCAAGCGTCATACAAACATCAACGAATTGTGGCTCACACTAGCGCCTGGGGCGAACTTGCGGACGAAGGATGCGAAACATGGGCTCGAGCCATGGACCCGCGGGCGTGGCCGGCCGCAAGCCTCGGACCGCCACCGACCTGCTGGACGCCGCGACCGGACCCCTGCCGAAGGGGCTGACCGGCTGGATGGCCCGCGTGGCCGACCGCGCCTCGAACCGCGCCGACCGCGTCGACCTGCCCTTTAACCTGTCGCTCGCCAACGCCTTCCCGGACCGGCTGTTCATCGCCGATCTCCACGCCGACACCCTGCTCTGGGGCGTCGACCCCTGGGCGCGCCGCGACGGCGGTCAGCTCGACCTGCCCCGTCTGATCGAGGCCCGCCTCGGCCTCCAGGTGTTCGGCGGCCCGACCTGGACGCCGCTGCCGATGAAGAACTCCGAGCAGGCGCTCTGCGTCTCCTGCGAGAGCATCGACCAGTCGGACGCCCTGTTCCCGAGCCAGCTCCTCGACCGCGTGCGCCGCGGCAAGGGCGTGCTGCGCCGACAGCGCGCCCACAAGCTCGCCGCGCGGTTTCAGGAGATGCTCACCGACGACCGGGACGAAATTCTCCGCCCCGTCTACCGCGCGGAGGATCTCGAGGATCTCTGGGACGGCGTCGGCCCGCCCAGCCGGCGCGCGCCGATCGGCGTGATGCTGAGCCTCGAGGGCCTCCACTGGATCGAGCCCGACGCAGACCCCGACGAGGCCGACCGCGAAGTCGAGAGCTTGGCCCGCGCGGGCTTCCGCATGATCGCGCCGACCCACCGCTTCTCGAACGGCCTGGGCGGCGCGAGCGAGGACTGCCAGGGGCGCATTGGCCTGACCGAAGCGGGCCGCGCGGTGCTGAACGCCTGCTTCCGCCGCGGGATCGCGGTGGATCTCGCCCACGGCTCGCCGGCGATGATCCGCGAGGCGGCGGGCCTGGCGCTCAACCATCCGGGGAAGGCCAAGCCGCTCCTGGTCAGCCACGCCGGCGTCCGCGCCGCGCATCGCGTCGCCCGCAACCTCCGCGACGCCGACATCCGCGCGGTCGCAAGCACCGGCGGCGTGATCGGGATCGGCGTTTGGGAGGAGGCGGTCGGCTACGCCCTGAGCGATCCCTACGAGCACAAGGTCGCCCGCATCGTCGACGCCTTCCGCGCCGCGCTCAGCGCGCTGTCGGAGCACGAGTTCGCCGAGGAGATGGAGGGCCGTTTCGGCCGCTACGATCCTTACGCGCACCTCGCGATCGGCTCGGACTTCGACGGCGCGGTCCACACGCCGTTCGACGTGACCGGCCTCAGCCATCTGTTGGCGGCGCTGCTCAGCGCCGAGAACGCGGACGGCGCGCCCCTCGTCCCCCGCGACAAGCTCCCCCTGATCGCCGGCGAAAACGCCCGCCGCACCCTCGCC